>CACZQF010000042.1 GCA_902783245.1 uncultured Spirochaetaceae bacterium
CCTTGCGGCTGGCACTATTGTTATTCAATGGTAATGCTGTTTTTGACACTTTTGAGAACGCAGGCTGTTACCGTGTCTGTAGGTAAAGTACGGAGGAATCAAAACATATGAGTAAGTTTCAGGATTTTTTTGCAAAGGCAGCGGCCGATGAGAAAGTAAAGCAGGAGCTTGCAACAATTCTTGCCGGAAAAAAACTGTCAGAGGCAGACGATGCGCAGTTTGAAAAAGTATGTGCAGTTGCAAAAGGTATAGGAATTGATCTTTCAGTAGCAGAGTTTAAAGAGGCGCTGCAGGAAAAGCTTTCTGACGGCAGTTTGAATGCTGTGGCGGGAGGCATAAACATTATAGGCGGAGAATGTGTACAAGCGGTTGGAGTGTTAAGCGCAAAAGTAACTATTACAGATCCAGAAGTTCCAGAAGACGGAGATGCGGAGATGAAATATGAATAAGTTCCATGAATTTTATACAAAAATAGTTGCAGATGAAGAAGCGGCAAAAGAGATTTCTGCTATACTCGAAGGAAAGCCCATGTCGGCGGCGAGCGATGAGCAGCTTGAAAAGATTGGTGCTGTTGCCAAGCGCTTAGGTCTTGACATCAGTCTGGCAGAAGCGCGTGATTTTTTGAAAGCGGAAGACAAATCCCTTTCAGACGATGATCTGGATGCTGTGGCCGGGGGTTCAGTAAAAGTAGATAAAGACGGGGATATTATCATAGATACCCGTAATAAACAGGGTCAGTGTGTTTGCTCAATAGGTCTTTTAGTAATCGGCTGCTAGCAAGAATCAGGTTCCATATTGTTTTTGAAAATTGAGATACTATACATTAAAGTCAAATTATGCACTCAGGGGCTGGAGCGATGTGCCGTATGCCCTCCTTGATCTTGAGTGCATGACCATACAGGAAAAATATTATCCTCTTACAGAAGAGCAGCTTAAGCTGCTGGAAATTGTGACGGCAGGAACTGTTTCTGTTGATGAAAATATCGTACCCGATCAGTTCAGAAAGATGGCGGAGCTGGCTGAGCAGAAAGGCTGGCTTGTGCAGTGCGAAAAAGGAACACGTCTGCAGGAGTACCAGAAGTTCCGTTCAACCAAAGCCCGCTACACGCATACGCTTTTATGGTCGGTAACCGGTGCATGCAATCTGCGCTGCAAACACTGCTATCTGTATGGCGGTGAAAACCGGTACGGCGAGCTTTCGCTTGAAAAATGCGATGAAATAATCCGGCAGTGCGTTGAAGCGAATGTAAACATGGTGGCACTGACCGGCGGCGAGCCGCTTGTGCGCCGTGATTTCTGGACGCTTGTTGATCATATTCTTGCTGCGCATATCAAAATACTGCAGGTTTTTACCAACGGTATGCGTATTGATGAAGCGTTTCTGACCGAATTTGAAAAGCGGAATATAAATCCAAACTATTTTCTTATCAGCTTTGACGGCGTAGGCTGCCATGACTGGATGCGCGGTGTTGACGGTGCAGAAAAAGCAGCGGTCAACGCCATCAAATTGTTTGTGTCGCACGGATACCGGGTTATTGTATCTACCGCGCTCCACTCTGGTAATCTTGCATCATTGGATGAAACCTACCGCCTGATGAAGGAGCTGGGCGTTGATACATGGAAGCTCAGCACGGTAATTGATACAGGGAACTGGACGCAGCAGGAAAATAATGCCATCGATTACCGGTCGGTGTTTGATGTGTATCTGAAGCTGCTGGAGCAGTATATTTCGGACGGTATGCCGCTGAACCTGACGCTGGCTGGTTTTTTTGTAGGCTATAAGCATGGGGATAAACCCTATATGTTCCCTTCAAAACGCAGGTGCTCGCTTTGCAATCCCGATACAGAGTCTTTGTGTGAGGCTGTGCGGATTACGCCCTATCTGCTGCCCGATGGGCGCGTGCTGCCTTGTATTGCTATGAGCGGCTCCAGCATGGAAGATATTGCCCCGAATATTCTTGCTGAAGGTCAGAGCCTTGAAAAAGCGCTTTCTGATTCTCCGATAGACCGCTACTGCCGTTATACCTACGCTGACCTGTTCAAGCAGAATTCCGAATGTGCCGCCTGCGAACATCATGCTTCCTGTTCCGGATGCCGGGCAAATGCCCTTGCAAACGGCGGATTCTTTAAAAAGGATCCTATAGCCTGTACGTTCTATGCCGGCGGTTATGAAGAAAAGATCCACAACCTTATGAAAAAGGCACCTAAACCCGTGCTGCAGGTGCTTGCAGAACGCTACTGGCAGCTGTACCTGACTCCTTCAAAAGGTAAAAGTACATCCGACGAATACAAGCGTATTGTATGTGAGGGAGGGCTGCCTGACGGGTTTACGTCAGCACCCGATGTGTACCCGAAGTCTTTTACGCAGTGCGGCGGAAACCGGCTGTATACCGTGCAGACACCTGCCGGCAGTGTGGAAGCCGTACAATTGCAGGAACGGGTTGATTTTGAGCGGTTTATCCAGATACTAGTGCACAAGTGTGAGCCGGTACGCATACCGGCTACCATGGGCTCCTGTGCCATTATGGGGCTTACAAACTGGCGGAAAATACAGGCGCATAAAGAAGCGTTCCTTTCGGCAGGAAATCCTGAGTTTTTATGGAACGCAGAGTTTGCATCTTTTACAGCGGATCAGGCCAACTATAAGGATTCCCTTATCGTACTAAGCTCAGGTGACTACAGTGCTGTTCCGGCCGGTGCGCTTGGTCTGACAGCGGAAGCGTGGCAGAAAGCTTCTGTACGCATACGGCTGTACCATGAATGTACGCATATTGTCTGCCGCAGGCGTTTTCCGGAGCAGAAGCATGCTGTCTGGGATGAACTGCTTGCCGACTGCATCGGGTTATGCGCGGCATTCGGAGACTATAACCGGTCATGGGCGCTCAGGTTTATGGGCATACTGGAAAAAGACGCTGACGATGGTGAAAGGCCCCGTTATATCGGCGGCAGGCTGGAGAACTATGTTGCTGAGGGTGAACAGCCGCAGGCACTGATTTCTTGTATACTTGAGTGGACATCATATCTGGAAGATCATGTTCGCAGCGCAAAGCAGCAGGGAGATATAACGCAGGATGATGCGCTTTTTGCGCTCTGTCTGGCCTGTGAATCTGGATTCTGGAAAGAGGTATATCATGACAAATAACAGTTTATTCAGGCAGTCGGCGCTGAACCGGCTTTCTTCGCCGGAGCAGCTTGATCAGACGCTTACCGTCGTTAAGCCGTCCGGTTGGATTGTACTTTGTGTTTTTGGCGTGCTGCTCGGTGCCGTTATTGTGTGGGGTGTATTAGGCTCTATTCCTGATAAAGTAAATGGTCAGGGTGTTCTGGTATATTCCGGTAATCTTACCGGTATAACGTATGCTTCCGGAGGTGTTGTAAAGGACGTTTTTCTGGAAAGCGGTAAGGAAGTTCATACCGGGCAGATTATTGCGCGCATAGAGCGTCAGGATCTGCTGGAGCAGGTTGAGATTGCTTCGCACCGGCTTTCAAACCTGCTGCAGAACTATGAAAGTACGGAACGGCTTTCCGGCCGCAGTTCAGATATTACCGATGAAATGCTGACAAAAATACGGGGTGACCTGCGTCAGCAGATAGCTTCGCTTACTACTCAGATTGCCGATGCTCAGCGCAACGAAAAGAGCATGAAATCGCTGTATGATGACGGTCTGGTGACGGAGCGGGTATATTTTTCTGCACGTGATGAGCTGCTTACGCTTCAACGGCAGAAGCAGGAAGCGGAGCAGCGGCTCATAGACAATGAGCTGAATCGTGTAAAGTCAACCGGTGAAACCGATCAGAAGCTGCTTTCATTACAGCATCAGATAGACGAAGCGCGTACACAGCTTGAAATTCAGCAGGAAGCATATCAGTCCGCTACGTGCATTATTTCATCAGTAACGGGTACGGTATATGAGGTGGCCATTTCCCGCGGTGCATACGTTGCTCCCGGATCAACGATTGCCGTCATAGAGCCGTACAAAAGTGACGGTACTGCGCTGCAGGCTACCGTATTTTTTCCGGCACAGGAAGGCAAGCGGATTGAACGTGGTATGAACATAGCGATAAGCCCGTCTACGGTGAAGCAGGAAGAATACGGCTATATTCAGGGTATTGTCATGAGTGTTTCTGAGTTCCCGGTCAGTACGCAGTATCTGCTTACTTCGCTGCAGAATGAAGGTCTTGCAAAGATGTTTGCCGAACTCGGAACACCTATAGAGGTAAAGGTCAGTCTGATTCCGGATCCTACGACTGCTACGGGATTCCGGTGGTCATCATCAAAAGGGCCGAATATCAGTCTTGCGACCGGTATCCTGTGTACCGGGGCGGTGACCGTACGTAAGCAGAAACCGGTTGAGCTTATTATTCCGCTTATAAAGAAAAAGTTGTTAGGAATCGGCAATTCGCAGGATCAGAAAGAGCAAGGCGGAAAATCAAATGAAAACAAACAGCACAGATAAAAAAGCAAAAAAACGTTTTAGCTATACGAGCCGCCGGGTAAATACTCCTACCGTTCTGCAGATGGAAGCTGTGGAATGTGGAGCTGCAAGTCTTTCTATGATTCTGAGTTACTATGGAACATTCATACCGCTTGAGCGGCTGCGCGTTGAATGCGGAGTTTCGCGTGACGGCAGCAAAGCTTCTATGATTGTAAAGGCGGCCAGAAGGTTCGGCTTAAATGCGGACGGCTATCGCCGCGAGCTTGAAGGATTGGGAAGGACAACGTTTCCGGCCATTATTTTCTGGAACTTCAACCATTTTGTAGTGCTTGAAGGGTTTAAGGGAGATAAGGCATACATAAACGATCCTGCAAACGGAAAACGTACGGTATCCTATGATGAATTTGATATTTCATATACGGGCGTTGTACTGGAATTTTCTAAGACCGACAGTTTTAAAAAAGAAGGTCATAAACCGTCGATACTGCCGGCGCTGAAAAAACGTATGCAGGGAATGACCGACATTGTGTTTTATATCATACTTTTAGGTCTGTTCCTGCTTATACCCGGTTTTGTGGTTCCTGCGTTCAGCCGTTTTTTTGTGGACAGTATTCTTGTGGGCGGAATGCGTGACTTCTTAAAACCGCTGCTTGTAGCTATGCTGCTTACGGCAGTGATTCAGTCAGCGCTTACTGCGGTGCAGGAGCACTATCTGAAGCGTTTTAGAATTAAGCTTTCACTTGCTTCTTCCGTAAAATTTTTGAACCATGTGTTTAAAATGCCGGTGGAATTCTTTACGCAGCGTATGCCCGGTGAAATTTGTAACCGTATACAGACAAACGACAGTGTTGCGGAACTGATTTCAGGTAAAATCGCAGGCGCTGCGGTAAAGCTGATATGCATACTCTTTTATGCGGTACTCATGTTCCGCTATGATGTACCGCTTACATTGCTCTGTATCGGCGTGCTTGCAGTGAATTTTGTATTAATGCGTGTTACCGGGAACGCGGTAAAAACCAACTCGTTTAAGGTACAGATGGAGATGGGAAAGCTGTACGGCCAGACTATGGGCGGTATCAGCATGATTGAGACCTTAAAAGCATCCGGCCTTGAAAATGATTTCTTTCAGGAATGGTCTGGTCAGCAGGCAAAGGTAGTGCTTGAAAACCAAAAGCTTTCGCGTCTTTCTATGATAATCTCGCAGATTCCGGATTCGCTTACGCAGGTACTGAGGCTGCTTGTGCTTGCTATAGGAGCGTTGCGTGTAATGAACGGCCATATGACGCTGGGTATGCTCGTGGCGTTCCAATCATTGCAGACAAGTTTTATCGGTCCGGTAAATCAGTTCCTGCAGTTGGGAAAAGATCTGCAGTCTGGGCGTGCAGATATGCAGCGTCTTGACGATGTAATGGACTATGCGCCTGAAAAACGATACAAGGATGACTATACGGCAGAGAAACTGCCGGTAACTGAAGTTAAAAAACTTGCCGGTGTTGTTTCGCTTAAGAATGTGACATTCGGATACAGCCGTTTTGCCCCGCCGCTTATTACAGATCTGAACCTTGAGCTTAAGCCCGGTACACGGGTTGCGCTTGTAGGAGGATCAGGAAGCGGAAAGTCTACTATAGGAAAACTTGTCAGTTCATTGTATAAGCCTTGGAGCGGAGAGCTGCTTTTTGACGGTAAGCCGCTTTCCGAGATTGAAAGGGCACAGTTTTCAAGCTCTGTGGCAGTTGTCGACCAGGATATATTTTTGTTTGAAGGAACTGTACGGGATAATCTGACTATGTGGGATTCTGCCATCCCTGAAGAAGTATTTGTACAGGCGGCAAAAGACGCCTGCATCCATGATGTAATTGCCACCCGGCAGGGAGGCTATTTCAGCAAGGTAGAGGAAGGCGGAAAGAATTTCAGCGGCGGCCAGCGCCAGCGGCTTGAAATTGCCCGTGCGCTTACTATGAATCCCCGGGTACTGATTCTGGATGAAGCGACGAGTGCGCTTGACCCTGTTACAGAGTTGCATGTGGATGAAAATATCCGGCGCCGCGGCTGTACCTGCATTATTATTGCGCACCGGCTGAGCACTATCCGTGACAGTGATGAAATCCTTGTACTTGATCACGGCAAAGTAGTGCAGCGTGGTACGCATGATGAGCTTATTGCAGCCGGCGGGCTGTATGCAGATTTAATAAAGACTATGTAGGGGTTGTTATATGACGGATTCGGATACGAATATGAAAAATATAGTGTTACATAACAGTACACCCTTTGAGCCTGATAGTAAAACGGTTCCGCTGTACCGCGTATGCTCCGGAACAGCATATATGTTTGCTGTGGAGAAAGATTCTGCCGGAAACAACGGATTCCGTTTTGAAGTTGCTATGTTCCGCACAGATGCGCTGATACCAGCGCTGCCTGTGTCAGGCAATCTGCATTTTGTGCTTACGGGATCATTGCAGACTGAGATAGCGCCAGTACCGCTTTCATCTATCGGTGCGGACAGTGATTCGCGCAAAAAGCTGTATACGGCACTTATAGCCGTGAGTGAGAAGCTGAAAAAAAACGATACGCTGCAGGATGCGGCGCTTGAAGCAGCATTTTATCCTGAGGATAGGGATGCCGCTCTGGTGCGTTATACGGAAATGATAGCCGCTGCGCTGGTGGATGAACGTAAGCGTAAAGTTTCAGAAGAAAGCGAGCGTTTTGCAGAACGCATAAAAGTAACGGACAATGTTTTTTCTGCATCGCTTGTACAGATTGCTTCGGTGCTTGACGGTTTGGATCTTACTGCGGATATAGACAGCGAGCTTTCTTCCGTATGCCGGACGGCAATGATCGTGGGCCGGTATGGCGGAATTATGCTGCAGCCAATACCCGGCAAGCTTTATAATGATGCAAATGCGCTTACCGAGCTTGCCAAAGACAGTAATATCCGTATCAGGTCAGTGTCTTTGAAGCAGAACTGGTATAAGAAAGATGCAGGTGCGTTGTTCGCCTATTATGCAGAAGATCTTGAACAGGAAAAAGTAATTGCAAAACCTGTAGCACTTCTGCCTAGAAAGTCCGGCGGCTATGATTGTGTGGATTCTGAAAACGGAAACTGTATACATATAAATGCTCAGAACGAATTACATATTCTTTCGAGAGCCTTTATGTTTTACCGTCCGCTTGAAGATGAGCCTGTTTCATTTAAACAATTGCTGAACTATTCGCTGCACGGTTTAAGACGTGACAGTACTTTTGTTGTTATTCTTGGTATGCTCTGTGCGGTTGTAGGGCTTTTAATCCCTGAGCTGACCCGTATGTTTATGGATACGATTATTCCGCAGGCTGCGAAGAATATGGCAATACAGATTTCAACGCTGGTGCTGTTATGTGTTATTTCTTCGGGTGTGTTCCATTTTATGCAGTCCCTTTTTCTGCTGCGTATGGAAATGCAGTCTGATTTTTCTCTGCAGGCGGCGGTGATGGACCGGCTTTTAAAGCTTCCGGTCGGTTTTTTTAAGGACTACACTTCGGGTGAGCTTGCACAGAAAACAATGGCAGTTTCACAAATACGTTCCGTAGTTTTTGGATCGATTATCTCAAGCGTAATGTCATTTGTTTTTGCCCTGGTGTATCTGCTGCAGCTGTTCCGCTATTCAAGTTATCTGCTGAGATATGCGGCGCTGTTCAGTTTTGTGCCGGTGCTGATTACGACAGTCATTGCACTGCTTAAATACCGCTGGAATAAACCGTTGATTGAGCTGAACGGGCGTATATCAGGTATGTTGTTTCAGTTTATTTCCGGCGTGAATAAGCTGACGATGACTGCATCGGAAAAACGGGCTTTTTCGGTTTGGGCAAAACTTTTTGCCAAGCAGAATACCTGTACCAGTAAGGCCGGCAATCTTGATATAGTATATAATACGTTCATAAGCTTCTTTCCGCTTTTTGTGACACTTGCGTTCTACGGTATTTTTATGAATGCAGTTGCAAAGGGGAAAATGGATTTATTGTCTACAGGCAAGTTTATGGCGTTTATGTCATCCTATTCCATGTTCCAGGAATCGCTTATTTCCGCGGCAAGTGCGCTCATGCGCTCAGTACATATTGTTCCGCTGTATGACCAGGCAAAGACAATATTACATGCGGAGCCTGAGATACAGGAAGCTAAGCCTGCGGTTGCAAAGCTTTCTGGTGCTATTGAAATAAACCACGTGAGCTTCCGGTACAGTCCTGACACGCCGCTCATTCTTAAGGACGTGTCCTTGAAGATAGAACCAGGCGAATTTGTTGCTATTGTCGGTGGATCAGGCAGCGGCAAGTCTACGCTGCTGCGCGTATTGCTCGGGTTTGAAACACCTGAAGCTGGCTCGGTATTCTTTGACAATCAGGAGCTGGCATCTCTCGATGTTGGCAGCGTACGGCGGAATATGGGTGTAGTACTACAAAACAGTACAATAATGCAGGGGTCTATTTTCAGCAACATTGTTGGAAGTTCGGCGCTGACGATCGATGATGCATGGCATGCAGCTGATATGGCAGGACTCAGTGATGATATCCGTGAAATGCCTATGGGTATGCATACAATGGTGAGTGCCGGCGGCGGTACGCTTTCGGGCGGCCAGAGGCAGCGCCTTATTATTGCGCGTGCAATCGCACGCCGTCCGAACATACTGATTTTTGATGAGGCAACAAGTGCGCTTGACAACCGAACGCAGGCGCAGGTGAGCCAGAGTCTTGAGTCGCTGAAAGTGACGCGCATCGTGATTGCGCATCGTCTGAGTACGATCATCAATGCGGATCGTATATACGTATTGAACAACGGTATTATTGAAGAAAGCGGTACGTATGACGAACTGATGAAAAAAGACGGCTTCTTTGCAGAGCTTGCAAAGCGGCAGCAAGTCTGATAGCTGGAGGGGTAAGAACATGAAAAAAATAAGTATAATGACCGCTGCTGTTTTTGCACTGCTTATGCTGTGCGTTTCGTGCGTAAAAAGTGATGATCCGGTGCTTTCACGCGAAGCGGCAGTTACAAAGCTGCTGAAGAAAAAGCACCGGATAAAGATTGCGGTTGCAGGTTCATGGGCTCAGAAGCGCAACCTGCTGATGGAAGGTTTAGAGCTTGCCCGTGACGAAATAAACGAATCTGGCGGTGTGCTCGGTGCACAGATTGAGCTTGTACCGTATGATGATAATTATAATCTTAATAGCGGCGGGAAAGCGGCCTATGAGATTGCCTCGGACAATCAGATTTGCGCCGTCATAGGCCATACAGCCTCGGCAATTTCTGTTTCAAATTCGCTTATCTATCATTACTATGGACTGCTGATGTTCAGTCCGCTTTCTACTGACTGCAAGCTTATGGAGCAGGGACTTCCGTATGTGTTCCGGAATATTCCTAATAATCATGAGCTGGGAGAGGCGGCGGCGGAGTTCTGTGAAAAATCAAGCTGGAAGCGCATGATGATTTACTATCTGAACAATACATACGGCGAGAATCTTGCAAATGCATTTGAGCTGAAATGCTCTGACAACGATATTGTTGTTTCAGAGCGTGAAAGCTATGAATCTGTGGACGGGGTAAGGGATTATATTGCCATAGCGCGTTCATGGAAACAACGTTATCAGTTTGATGCTATTTTTATTGCAGGTACGATGCCGCAGGTTGCCGAGATTGTGTCGATTTTCCGTAGGAATGGTATTACAGAGCCGATTATCGGCGGCGATACGCTTGATATGCCTTCTTTCTTTGATATCGATGAAAACTGGAAAGAAGATGCGGTGTACTGTGTGTCAAACTTTGATTCAGAGTCTCAGAACAAGGCTTTCAGAAGGTTCAGTGAAGCATTCCGGAAACGGTATGGGTATGCAGCGGATCAGGGTGCATTACAAGGATATGATGCGCTGAAAGTGCTTGCCGGTGCCATTGCCAGGGCAAAGTCTGTAAAATCCAGTGATATTGCCCGCGCTTTGCGTGAAAAATCGGAATGGAATGAAGGCGCCGGGCCGTATAGATTTAATGCAACGGGTGATATTGAATACCGCCGGCTGACAATTAAAAAAACTACGGACGGTATGTTCAGGAGAGTGGACTGATGGTCCGCAGTTTCTTCCTAAAGGTCTGTGCATTTTTAGGACTTGCTGTGTTTTTTTGCGGGGCGGTACCGCTTGCTGCTGAGCAGCAGCCGGTGCAGTATCCGCAGGATATTCAGCGTATCATTGACCGTGGCGAGCTGCGTGTTGCCATGCTCGGCATTGACATGTACCCGCTTTTTTATACTGCTCTTGACGGTTCCGTACGTGGCTCTGATATGACGCTTTCTGAGCAGATCGCAAAAGAGCTTGGCGTACGGCTGCGTATTATCCGTACCGAAAAAACGTTTGACGGCGTAGTGGATACCGTTGTACGGGGCGATGCAGACATGGCAATTTCTTTTATCAGTATGACATCGAAGCGTGCGCTGCGCTGCCGGTTTTCACAGCCGTATTTAAAGCAGGATATATATCTGGTTGCAGACCGAAGGACAAATTCTGCAGTGATAAAAAATGCCGTGTTCTGTGAGCTTATGGATTCCGCATATATAGAAATTGCGCGGCAGCTGTATCCCGATGCGCAAATATTGACCTGTCCAAGCTGGGATAATGTGATGCAGGCGGTGGCAGACGGTAATGCGCAGTATTCTATTCGTGATGAAGTAGGCGTAACTAATTTTATGCATGCAAACAAACGGCTTTCTCTCCGCTTGAAACTGACACCGATTAAGAACGTACAGGACAGCATAGCTGTAGCCCTGCCGATTGAATCGGAGGCCCTTGTGCAGTGGCTGAATACTTTTTTATATCTGAACAATTTCCCGAAGACAGTAAAGCAGGTGTTTGAGATCTACGGAGAGCGATAATGACAATTCAGAAGTTTACCCGGCATCCGATCGTCTCTATAAGTGCTGTATGTCTGGGCATACTTTGCGGTATGTATGCAAAAACGGCCGCACGGTTTTTGAGCAATATAGGCGATATATTTCTGTTATTACTGAATATGTGTTCGCTTCCTATCCTTGTAACGTCAATAATCAGTTCTGTGGGTATGGTTATTGTTGGAAAAAACAGGAATGGGGAAGGAATACGCGTAAGGCGTATGGTTGGATACTATGCCGCTGCCTGTCTTATCGTTGAAGTGCTTGCTGCTGTTGTCTGCAGCATTATTGGCTTGAATGAGGCTCAGGTGCATGTTATTATGCCGTTGGGTACGGTGATTGCGCGGTTCAGCATGATGATTTTATATGTATCGGGAATGATGTTCGCATCACAGTTGTATGGTATACCGCTTTCGCCGCTGCAGCTTGCAGAAGGGCTTTTCCTCTGTGCGCTTGCGAGCATTGCAGGAGTCGGTTCCCCGATGATGGTGTCGCTGTCGCTTTTTTCTTTGATTTTTGTACCGCTGGGAATTCCCTATACTGCTGTTATTACCCTGCATATGCTGGTCATTATTGCGGTAGATCCGGTGCTGACCATGGAGAATACCCATATAAACAGTACGCTTACGGTTTTTTTGGGAGGAGTTTCTAAGAAAATATGAAAAAGTTACTTTGTTTTTTGATTGCGGTGTTTGCGGCAACCGTAATACCGGCGCAGGAACAGGGGTCTGTACTTACCTATGAAGAAGCTTTGCAGACTGCCGTCAGCAAAAGCTACTCTGTGCAGCTTAAACAGGCGGCATTGCTGAAAGCTTCCGCACAGCTGCGCTCTGCAAAGGCGGGTACAGATATTACGGTAGGCGCGGATATGACTTATGGAAAGGATCATGCACCGTATGACGACGACCCCTACTATGCAAAAAGTCTGCAGCTTGATGAGGTAGTGAGGGATCAGATTACTTCATCAGTCTGGGCGCAGAAAGCGTTTGCATTCGGCTTGCAGTCAAAGCTTTCTTTTGATGTTACGCGCTCATACAGTGCATATAAGGGATCCTCAGTTACAGAAACCTACTATGAGAAAACCTATGGTACCAAACACAGTAATGCAGGTACGGTAAAGCTTGCGCTTTCTCTGCCGCTGTTCAAATCATTCAGCGCTGCCGTTGCGGCGAACAATATTCGTGCTGCTGAAGAAGCATACCGCCAGATGGAGTATGAGCTTACAGATACGGTGTGTCAGACATTGCTTTCTGCTTCGTCTGCCTATTGGGCATATCTGACGGCGCACAGTTCTATGCTGCAGCTGGAGGATATGCAGCGTATACTGAAGGAACGCTCCAACAGTATGGATCGGCTGATACAGGCAGGCATACATTCACGGCATGAGCTGCTCAGCATGCAGGTTAAAGAGATAGAGAATGACCGTAATGTAATTGCTGCCCGGGTTGAGTATGAGAGGGCACGGCTTGAGCTTCTGCAGGCACTTGGCAGCGATGCAACAATGCTTCCGAAACCTGACTATACATTCCCTGACTTTGATTTTGCCTCGCTTCAGCTGCCGGAGGCTGATCGCATGGATGAGGCATTTATGGCGCGTGTATACAGCCTGCGTCCTGATATACAGGCGCTTGAAAAGCAGCTTGCCTCTGCCGTGGCTGCTGCGCGTGCTGCGGAGGCCAATACACGTCCTGACGCGGCGATCAATTTTTCTATCGGCTCAACCGGTGCGGTATACGGGGATTCGTTCGATGATTATTTGAATTCTTTTTCAAAGAATGTACACGGATCGAATGTTTCCGGAGGCATTTCGTTCTCTATGTCGATTCCGAACAATGCGCACCGCGGCAGTGTAGAAAGCGCGCAGGCTTCCTGCAGGCAGGCGGAAATACAGCTTGCGCAGGCAAAGAACATGCTTTCTATGCAGCTTGCCAATACCGTTTCGCAGCTTCATGCATACCGTAATCAGGTAGTGCAGGCAAATGATGCGCTTTCACTGCAGAAGCAGCTGTATGCGAATGAGCAGCGCCGGTTTGAATCCGGACTTATTACGGTAGAAGATATGTTTAATCAGGATTCAAAGTACCTTGATGCGCAGGTACAGTATTATAAGGTGATGATTACCTATTTGCAGAGCGTATTGCAGTACAAATACTACACAGGAACGCTTGTCGGGCTGGTAGAAGGCGAAAGAAGCGAGCTTATAAAGGAAAACCTATATAAGCTCGATACTGCAGCAAAATAATATGTACGGGCAGGCCTGATGTGCTGTCCATAAATAAAAATTTTACGGCATGTGGATGACTTCGCGGGCTTTGCTGCCGTTCTGAGGACCTACAATTCCGCGCTCTTCCATTTCCTCTACAAGGCGTGCGGCGCGATTGTAGCCGATTTTGAGCCTGCGCTGGATATATGATGCACTGGCTTTACCTGCCTGAATGACGATATCAAGCGCCTTTTCATACAGAGGATCTTCACCGTCATCACCGAACAGACTTATCTGTTCTGATTCTTCTTCCTCATCGTCAACGAACATTTCATCATCTATATATTCCGGTTCGCCGAGGGTCTTTACATGATCCACTACGCTTTCCACGTCATTGTCGCTGATAAAGGTACCCTGAATACGCACGGGAACGGGATCCGTGGCGCTGGCATAGAGCATATCGCCGCGGCCGAGCAGTTTTTCCGCACCTACCTGATCGATGATGATACGGCTGTCTACCTTTGATGAGACCATAAACGCAATGCGGCTCGGGATATTGGCTTTGATAAGGCCGGTGATAACGTCA
Source organism: uncultured Spirochaetaceae bacterium (assembly GCA_902783245.1). Taxonomy (GTDB): domain Bacteria; phylum Spirochaetota; class Spirochaetia; order Treponematales; family Treponemataceae; genus Treponema_D. The sequence continues at coordinate 14,128 of CACZQF010000042.1, forward strand.
ATGGAAGGCCGCTGCGTGGCAAGTACGATATGGATGCCGATGGCACGGCTCATGGCCGCCAGACGCGCCACGGTTGATTCCATCTCTTTGCCGGTGGTAGCCATCAAATCTGCGAATTCATCGATGATAACGATGATATAGGGCAGCTTTTCGGTTGCGATCTTGCGCTCTACGATACGCTTGTTGTAGCTGGAAATGTCGCGCACGCCCATGCCGTCAAGCAGCGCGTAGCGGCGCTCCATTTCGCACAGACAGTACTGGAGCGCCTGTATAGCGCGCTTGGGCTGCGTGATGACCGGCGTCATAAGGTGCGGAATGTCATTATACAGCTTAAGCTCAACAATCTTGGGATCTATAAGTATAAGTTTTACTTCCTGCGGTGAGCGCTTGTATAAGATGGAGAGAATCATGCTGTTGACACAGACGGACTTACCAGCACCCGTGGCACCCGCAATAAGCAGGTGCGGGGTACGTACAAGGTCGATGATCTGCGGTTCGCCCTGAATGTCTTTGCCCAGAATGACGGGAACTGCCATCTTTTTGAACGCAGGCGCATCCTGAGAGATGATTTCTTTAAAGCTGACGATGGCACGGTCTTTGTTAGGAACCTCTATACCGACAGCCCGCTTACCGGGAATCGGAGCCACAATACGGACACTGCTTGCTGCAAGACGAAGCGCGATGTTGTCCTGAAGTGCGACGATTTTACTGAGCTTTACACCGGGCGCGGGCAGCAGCTCGAACATAGTGACGACAGGGCCTTTGCGGATACCGACAACCTCGGCTTCGATTTTAAATTCGCTGAGCGTTTCTTTGAGCTGAACGGAGTTGTTCTTTGTTTCTTCATCGATGATCCAGTAAGGCTTGTCCTCATACGTGGTGAGCAGATCTACGGGCACAATATATTCCGGGCGGTGAAGCGCGTACTTTTTGCGCGATACGGGAATTTCAGCGAGCGGCTTACCTTGGATGATAACACGCGGCTCCTGGGTGCTGTCCGTAGGCTCGGGAATATTCGTCTCGCTGTGCGGGGTCGCTGTATCAGGGCTTATGCTGCCGGCCGGTTCAACGGAAGCGGCTGCAGCTACCGTACTCGCAGCACTTACGGCTGGCGCTGCAGGACTGTCCATACTATGAGCTGTATCGTCAGTTACGATCTCCTGGACAGCGGGAGCCGGAGATTCTTCGTGAAGATCGTCATCAAATTCCGGCTCGTCGATAAAGTCACCGGCGGCTGAGGCTGGCATTGCGGTACCGGTGGAAACGGCGGCCGGAGAGGAAGCCGGTACGGGATCAGCAGCGGGAGTAACGTCGGAATCCGCTGCAGGTGCTGTAACGGGTACTACGGCCGGGCCGGCAGCTGAACCTGCCGCAACGGCTGGAATAAAGCCTGCTGTATCGTCTGCTGATTCCGGTTCTGTGTCAGGATCAATATACCGGGTGTCCAGTGTTTCTGAGGCAACTACTGAATCGCACAGTGATTTTTGTATGATAGGATCAGGATCTGCCTGTGCTGACAGGAGCACGTCATCGTCCATATCTGCAAAAACATCAGCGACGCCTGAATAGGACATGCGGCTTTCTTTTGCCGCAAGCAGTTCATCCTCGTCTTCGGCGTTCATATCTATATCAAAAAAGTCAGGATCAAGATCTCCGTCAAGATCCGGCGTTTTCTTCGCATCGGATACTGCCGGTGCAGAGGCTGCCGCAGCAGGTTCCGGAGGCAGTTCAACGGGCATGTATGGCTGTGCGGGTTCAGCTGAGGGTAAAACCGCAGGTTCTTCCGCAGTTTTTGTTTCCGCAGCTGCCGCAACAGCAGCTTCTGCCTGCGCGATGGTGGTACTGCCCCATGCAGAGATACTGGTATCAGGCTGTACTTCAGGCAATTCGGCCGCCGGATGAATGGGAGCGGCTTCAAATACACCCTGCTGAGGATCAAACACGGCGGCGGATTCGGTTATGCCGGCAGTATCATCAGTAACAGCAGAAGGTGTCGGGACTTCGGAAATTACAGAGGCTGCGGGAGCTGCAGGTTCTTCAGATACGGCAGGCGCTTCTGCGATTGTGGCGGCGGCGATACCGGCAGGCTGCGCCGGCTCTGCGGCAGTAGAAACAACGTGTTCGGGTTCCGCGGTTTCTGAAGGAGCCGCGGGTTCTTCCTGCGCTGCCGGCAGCACTTTTTCTTCTACAGCCGACAGCGCGGCATCAAATACGGAAGGACCTTTGAATTCGGTGAGTCCGCAGGACGGTCCTGCGGACAGTACCTGTGCGACGTCATTCGGAGCATCAGCCTGCGCAGCTGCTTCGGGGTCATCGACTGCTTCCTCTTCGGTACCGGCTGGTTCTTCCGGCAGCTCCGTATCATCAGCAGTTGTTTCCGGCATGATGCACTTTGCATGCAGCTGTATTTTTCTTTCCAGCATATCGCCTATGATACTGAAGGCCAGAAATTCTATGCCGATGACCAGCACGCTCAGTATCAGGAGCACTGAGATTTTTATGTAGCCGAGAGGATTGTTTTCCATCTCAAGCATAGTCTTGCAGATTCGCTCCGCCATGACCGCCGTAAAAAACGGAAACACGGACATGAGCTGAATGAATCCTATGCGGATACTCCATTTTGTTGAAAAACAGCAGAACGCGCTTGCAAGCAGAAATACGGGCACAAAAATACTGCATATGCCGTATACGGAGGTAAGCAATGTTCCGATGCGGTACAGGTACCTGCCTGCTTCATGTTCCGCAAAACCGATTCCAAATATTCCGAGAGCTAATGATAGTGTTAAAAAAGCGGCGGCAAGGAAAAAAAGCGTTCCGAGCACCACCAGTAATTTTCCAAATATTTTATTCATAATACTACGTATTCATTATCGGTAGAAAAAAGCCAAGTGTTAACGATGTGTGGCTGATGTTGCGGAAGTTATCAGTCATGTAAAAATTTTGTAAACGCTATGGCATCTGCATGCTATACTATATAACAGCAGAATTCGTATCTGTTGACCTGAGCGATAAGAAAGTAATCGAACAGGTCGAATGTGCGCAGGAGGAAGAAAATGAACACCACAGAAATGCAGAGCCTGCAGATTATGCAGCGCCAGCTTGAGCAGATGCGCCGTAATCCTGCGCTGTTTGAACGGCTTATTGCCGGCGGCATGGTGTGTGCGGGATTCGGCGGTGATCTGAACGGCGTACAGGTACCGGAGACGTTTTTACACGGCACGCTGCCTCCAGGGGTTACCCCGCGTCAGGCGCTTGAGCAGGTAATGCAGATAATGCAGCGGACGATTGAGCAGGCTGCGCGTGTACAGCGCGATTCAAACAGATCGGTGTGCGGTACAGGAGAATATTTACTGGAAGCGTAGGATGAACAGATACTGGGCTTTTGATATACAAAAAAATGAATATATTCCCGCTGCAGAGCCGGCACTGTCGCTTTTTCCAACCATCGTGGACAAAAAGCAAATGACCGTATATTGCAGACAGCATCGGCAGTGGGAACGGATCACGGCATTTTCCCATAATATACTTACCGCCGCCTGCGGTATACGGTATGAAGGACCGTTTACAGGTGACAAAACGCTCTTTAATTACGGTTATGATGTGATCAGACGCGGCAATACATACTATATCCGTGTTGAGTCGCAGGTGGTGGACACCCGGCACCGCAGGCTGCTGGAAAGTCAGTTTGAGCTGAATGTAGACCGCAAGGTCTTATATAAGGAAGGAAAGGCAGTATTTGAGAGTGAGGATATCAACTGCGCGTTGTGCAAAAAGATTACGGATCAGTTGATTGACGATATAGGCGAATTATACCACGTACAGTTCGGCCTGAAACCGGGCGTAGCTTCTCAGCTGACAGGATTCAATGTGATTCTTGGCTACATGCTGAATCCATTTAATGTCAATTTTTATAAAATTGCCAGACACTGGGGACTGAATCCTTATGATAAGGATTTTACCTCGCTTTCTTCAGGGGATACTCCTGACGCAGAAAACGAGATGTTCAGCAGTCTGGGTATCCGGCCTACCAAAGCAGTACGTAAGCTGTATCAGCAGAAACCGTACGGAGTAATTTGTTATGCTGCTGCGCACGATCTGGGCATAACGGATGTGAATATTCTGCAGAAAACTGCTTGTACGGATTTTTACAACTTTCTTTCCTTCTATATGATTTCTTTTGCGGGTGGTGATATACAGTATGCAATACGGTATCCGATGCGTCGGTTTGCAGCGGATATGCTTGAGCTGGTTGATCAGAAAACGCTGTGGAACTCTGTCATGCGCACGGTACACCATTTTATGCAGCCGGACATTCCTCATAACATAATTTCCGATGGCCTGAATCTGTACGAAGTCTGTGCACAGTCCTTGACCGAACGTGAAAAAAAGGAAATCCTGCACGAAGGCTTCAACACCTATACGCATGATTTTCTGGTACGGCGGCAGGATGGGCTGGTCAGGGAAGGCAAAATGGCCATGCAGGCGGCCGAAGATAATACACCGTTCCCGATAGAACCTCAGTTCCTTGCGCTTGAGTATAAGGCAGGTCCTGGGTTTATAGAAGATCCGGTGACTAAAATAAGGCGGCCGGTCGCCGATCATGAACGCTTTTGTTTTTATGTTGCCCAAAACTGGGGTACGCTGAAAAAAATCGGCAGCAAAATGCATAACTGTGTGGGCTGGGCATATAAAAACGCAGTGCAGGAACGGCGCTGTACTATTGTGTTTGCGATGTACCGGGATAAGTACCGCATCTGCATAGAGGTAACACCGGAATTCGGTGTCCGGCAGGTACTTGGTCCTTGTAATACAGTGCTTACAGGAGAAGCGATGGATGCGTTCTGGGAATGGTGCAGTGCACGGCATATAATCCGTAGTAGAGTATTCAAAAATGCGGTAATGATGGCGCCGGTGTAAAGATCAGGAGGAAAAACAAAGTTTTTTAAGATAAATTCAGTAATTAAGGTACTAAAAAGATTTTTTTTATAGTGTTTATGCTATAATAAATTTTGTGACAAGACACAATAAGAGGACGTATGTGGTTATTTGGAAATAAATTTTGTACGGTTTGTGGAACAAAGCTTCGCAGAGGTATTCGGTTCTGTGAAAAGTGCGGGGCTGATTTAAAAAAACAAAAGCAGGTACCGCCGGTACAGGACAAGGATTCTCCTGTACAGCAGCCGTCCGGAACAACGGACAGGCAGTAAGTACTGGCAGACAGTGTAAAAAATGGAGGTTGTTACTTTATGAAATTCTGTGAAAGCTGCGGCGCTAAGCTGCCTGAAAATGCTGTGTTTTGTGAGGAGTGCGGTACGCCGGTAGCGGAAGCCGGTGCAGCTGCTGATATGCCTGAAGAAAGTCCTGCAACAAAGGGGACGGCATCCGGGTTCTGTGAAAACTGCGGTGCGCCCATACATGGCACAAGCAGGTTCTGCGAGGAATGCGGTGCGCCGCTGCCCGAATCTGCGGATGCGGGTTCAAGTATGGCTGCCGGCAGTGCGGCGGCAGGAGATACAAAAAAACTTGCATCAGCATTTAATGCCGGTACCAAGGCCGGATGGGAAGATGCATGGAGGAATATCGCGCGCAGTGCAGGTGATGATCTTGGGCTTATTCTTACAAATATGGAGCAGCTTGCCAGTGATTTTAACACCTCGATTGATGAAGTGCGCAGTACGCTCATTGATATTATGGAATCCCGCAGAAATGACGGCGTAACCTATGCTTTGATCGATATAAACAATAATGCCATAGATTCAAGCGACGGTTCTGACGTAGAGCGCAATGTGGGACTGCTGTCAACTATTGTAAATGTAGCTCGTCCGCGGTACCTCATGATCATTGGTAATGAGAATGCAATCAATGTGGCCACCTGGGATAATCAGAGCTATGACGGCGATGAACAGGTGCTTGCGGATCTGCCCTATGCCACGCTTGACTGTACTTCTCCGTGGGAAGGTCAGAAATTCAATCTGGGCGATGCCATGCGTGTGGGACGTATTCCGACGTATTCCGGCGAAAGCATCAGCGAGCTGCGTGATTATTTTATTCGTGTTGAAAAATACAGCGGCAAGATCAATACGATTGTACCGTTCGGCCTTTCTGCATTGGTATGGAAGGATGAGTCAAACGCATTGTACAAAGGCATTTCGTCAGACCGCTGTAAGACATCGCCGAATGTGAAGAATGAAGGAGTACTCGGAGAAATTCCCGCCGGCGCCAATCTGCTCTATTTTAACCTGCATGGTTCTGACCAGACTAAGTTTTGGTACGGCCAGGAGGGCGGAACTTATCCCACGGCGTTCAGTCCTGAGGCCGTTGCTTCACTCAACGCTCCGTACTTTATTGGTGTGGAAGCCTGCTACGGCGCGCGGTATACGGACGGCCTGACAAAGAGCGACAGCATTGTGATGAGCGCGCTGAGTTCCGGCTGCCTTGCGCTTATGGGATCCAGTATGATAGCATACGGTACGTCTCAGGAACCCGGCTGCTGCGCCGATGTGGTTATCGGACGGTATATTAAGGATATAGCTGCCGGATGTACCGCCGGAGACGCATACATAAACGCTATAAAGGAGCTTACTTCAAAAAGCGACCTTGATGATGCGGAAATAAAGACGCTTGCTGAGTTCTCGTTGTACGGAGATCCTTCTGTATCCACCAAAAAGCGGCATACGGCCGGCAAGCTGTTCAAGGCATTCGGCGGCGTAAAGAAAGGTCTGCATGTACCTATGCCTGATATTCACCGCGCCGTGCACGCAAAACTTGTGCAGGTGGATGCAAAGATAGCGGGTAACGTACAGAAGTCCGTGTATACAAAATATGCCGGATTCGAAGGCACTGAGCCTAAGTTCTTCCAGATGAGCAACACAGGTATGCTGCAGGCTGCGTTTGAAAAGACCGACGGCATGATGAAGCAGGTGCTCAAAGTATATTTTGATGACAAAGGCAAAATAAAGAAGGAGTATCACTCAAAATAGTCCGTTAATGCACGGGCTCATGCCGTCGGCAAAAACCCGTGTATCCGTCGCCTGTGTGCGGCGCCGCTGACGCAAAGTTATTAAAGGAGAGTGTAATATATGGATACAGAAAAAACGCAGGAGACAGTCAAGACTGGTGAACCCGCTGCTGCGGATCCGGCCTCAGTATTTGCTCCGAAATCTGTTGAGCCAAAAACAGAGGATCTTGCCTCTGCGTTCGGCGCGGCTCCGGCTGAACATGCAGCTGAACCGGCTGCCGGGACGGCAGCTCCATCATCGGGCAGCGCCGGCGCTTCCGGCATAGAAACGCTTACCGGTACGGTTGTGTTCATCATGACCAGCAGAGGCAGCAAAAGCGAAGGCAAAAAGCCGTATTTATATCAGCAGCGTGAAAAAACGCCGCTGCCGCTGTGGAAAAGCGGTGACAATCCGTTCCAGAACGATGCGCTTGATGCCTATGACGGCAAAAAGGTTGAAATTACCGGTAAACCGGGACGTCGCGGTGTGTTCACCGTTGAAACAATAAAGGAATTATAGCTTCAGACGCATTGATGCAGTACTGAAAGTTAAGAATAGAGTAGGAGACTATAATGAAAATCTGTCCTAAATGTGGAAAAGAACTGAAGGATACGGCAAAATTCTGCGGCGGCTGTGGTACTGCCATGCCTGCAGATGCTGCTCCGGCTGCCGATGATCATGCAAAAAAAGATGTGTGCCCGAAATGCGGTGCCAAACTGAAGCCGAACGCAAGATTCTGCGGCAAATGCGGTACGCAGCTTGCGCCGGCCGAAGCGCCTCAGCCTACTGCGCCTCAGGCTCCCGGAACCGTTGCTCAGCCGCGCAAAGACTTTACGCTTGTGGGCGGATTCATCCACTGGAACGTAGAACCCGGCATGATTGCCGTCAAGATTGATGCAAATGATATTGCGGCATTCGGTAAAGTAAAGGGCGTGAACGTACAGGACGGTGTTAAGGCGCTGTTCTTTGTTCAGGGCAAGCTTATTGCCGAGCTCAATGCAGGCAGCTATGAATTCAAGAGCATGGGTGCCGATGAATTCACCCCTGGAAAAGCGACGAAAGTCGGCGGTGACGACAGCCCTGCTGAAAAAGCACAGAAAAGGAAGAGCCGCATCGGCCGCTTCCTGAGCTCACTCGCAGACCATCTGCCCGGCCGCCACCGCGAACGTGCCGCTTCTGCCGGTCTTACCCAGCGCATTCCTGCGAATGTACCGCCGGTAGCTATCGTACTGGTACGCTCTACGGAATTCCCGCTCATCTTTAACTTCAAGAACGTGAACACCAAGGGCCTGCGTACTGACGTGGGCATGCATGTACTGTGCAAAATCCAGGACATCGATGCATTCTATGCCAACCAGCTGGTTGATAAAAAGCTGGTGTGCTATGACACGCTTTCCAAGGCTATCGATCCTGCGGTAGAGAATATGCTGAATATTCAGCTTGCCGATACCGCTCCCGATCAGGTGAATGCGAACGGCCCGCTGCAGGCTGCCATCCTGCAGCAGATGCAGACTATTATCGGCGGCATCTATCCGTATACGTCCGTTACGAACATCATCAATCTTACTGCCGCCAACGAAAGCCTTGAGCAGCTGCGCCAGCTGCGTGAGGAACTGTATGTTTCCGAGCAGGAGCTTGAGCAGCTGCGTCAGCGCAACAACTTCCTGAACCGTATGCAGGATGCGGAGAATGCGCAGGCGCTTGAGCAGGCACGTACGGCGGTTGATTTTGAAGCCGCAATGGAAAAGATCGATGAAGATCACGAGCTCAACAAATTCGAGCGTGATAAGTTCATTAAAATGCTTGAAGGACAGCGTAAGCTTCATGAGGCTAAGACTGATGAAGAGCTTGCCGCAGCCCTGCAGGAGGTAGAAAAAAGCGGCTTACTTCGCAAGGAGGAATACGATGTCTTCAAGCGTGACATCGAGGAGCGCGCCAGAGCTAGAGCTGAAGAAGAAACTATCTCGCAGCATCAGCGTGACCTCCGCGCTGCCGGACGTGAAGAAGAGGCTGAGCAGCTTAACCACGAAATAGAGCAGCGCCGTCTGGTACGCGATATCAATGATACGCAGATCCTGACCATGGCTACGCTCAGCAATGAGCAGGCCATCCGCCGCCAGAAGAACGACTGGGATTACGAAATCGGAAAAATCGATCTTGAGCGCAAGATCGAGATGGATAAGATCAACCTGCAGTACGAAATTGATGTGGGCAACAAGCGGCTTGAAAACGAAATTGTCCGCCGGCGTCAGCAGGATGCGTACGATGATGAGCGCTATAACAAAGAGCGTGAGCGTGAGCTGGAACGCCAGCAGCAGGAGATGGAGCGCAAAAAGCGCGAGCTGGAGATGCAGAACCAGCAGCGCCGTGAAGAAGTAGACATTGACAAGCAGGAGCAGCTTAATCAGCTTGAGATGCTCCGTCAGGCACAGCAGATCCGTCAGGAGCGTGAGGCCGCCGAGCATCAGCGCGCAATGGAAGCTCGTCAGCAGGAAATTGACGCGCAGCAGGTTTCTGAAGAACGCAAGCACGCTGAGGAAATGGCCCGCATAGAAGCCCAGAAGAACATGACCGTTGAGCAGATTATGGCTTCTAACCCGAATCTATCTCAGGCCGCCGCCGAGGCGATGAAGGCCAAGTTCGAGGCTGAGGCCGCCGCTACCGCTGAAAAATACAAGGCTGAGGCTGCCATTGCACAGAACGGTAAGATGGATGCTATGTATCAGCAGATGATGCAGATGATGCAGGGCAACACCGAAAAGACCGAAGAAGCCCGCCGTGCGGAAATTGACCGCATGATGCAGGCAAACAACATGAACAATGCAAACATGCAGCAGATGATGCAGATGATGATGCAGATGGGTATGACCGGTATGCAGACATCCGCAAGTGCTGCGGCCGCTGCGAATCAGGCGAAGCTGCAGGGCCAGCAGGACCTGACCGCTGCCTACCGTGCGCAGACTGAAATGACCAGACGCGACAGCAATGAAGACAAAGACCGCTTCCTTGC
>CACZQF010000043.1 GCA_902783245.1 uncultured Spirochaetaceae bacterium
GCCAGATGTAAGTTGTACTGCCAGATGCAAGTCGTACAATCAGCTGATTGTACCCCTCAAAAGCTGAGGCTGCTGCTCCCAATGTTCGACTGCCTGTTGACACAGATACGCAATTCTGCTATAGTATTTACATTCTTTTGGGGGTGTAGCTCATCTGGCTAGAGCGCTTGCATGGCATGCAAGAGGTAAGGGGTTCAAGTCCCCTCATCTCCACGTACAGGCTGTCCGAAACAGGACAGCCTTTTTTATTTTCTGCGGCGGGCGGCGGCAGCCTGTGGTGATGCTGTGTCAGCCACCATTTTGTCCCGACCAAGGTCGGGTTTGAGGATCTAGCGTACAGAGGTAATCCGTGCTATAGTACGCGTATATGGCCGCGCCGTACGGGCAGGCCGTGCAACAGGAGTTTTCATGGACAGTATTACAAAGGATACGGAGCTTGTCAGCGGATACAAAAATTTCCTTGACAGCGGAAAAACCGAGCGGGAATGTGTTACCGCCATTGTAGCTCTGGCGGAAGCGCAGGGATACAAAAATATTGAAAGCGTAAAAAGCCTTTCTGCAGGCGATAAAGTATATGTACGTAAGATGAACAAAAGCGTCATGCTCGTGAACGTGGGCTCAGGAAGCATTGCGGACGGTATGAACATTCTGGGAGCCCATATCGACTCTCCCCGGCTTGATGTAAAGCAGAATCCGATATATGACAGGGACTTTGTAGTATATCTGAACACTCATTACTACGGCGGTATTAAAAAGTACCAGTGGGTGACCATGCCGCTTGCAATCCACGGCGTTATCTGCAAGACCGACGGTACTACCGTGACCGTCAATGTAGGCGAAAAAGAGGATGATCCCGTATTCTGCATCTCCGACATTCTTCCGCATATGGCGCAGGATCAGATGAAAGAAAAAGCGTCAGAGTTCATTCCAGGAGAGATTCTTGATCTGATCATCGGATCTACTATTCCCGCCAAAGACAACGGCGACAACAAGGATGAAAAAAAGCCTTCTGCTAAAAAGGCCGTTCTGGCTCTGCTTGAGCAGACCTACGGTATCAAAGAAGCGGACCTGCTTTCAGCTGAGCTGGAGGTAGTGCCTGCCGGAAAAGCACGTGACTCAGGCTTTGACCGTTCGCTTATACTGGCATACGGCCAGGACGACCGTTCCTGTGCCTATACATCGGTTAAAGCTATGCTGGACAATGCGGCAGGAGTCCGTACGAACTGCTGCGTCTGCGTTGATAAAGAAGAGATCGGCAGTACCGGTGCTACGGGCATGGCAAGCCATCTGTTTGAGAATATGGTTTCCCGCGTGGTGGAGAAAATGCCCGGCGGCTACAGCGAGCTTACGCTGCGCCGCTGTCTGGAAAACAGCTGCATGCTCTCCAGCGATGTGAATGCTGCGTTCGACCCGCTCAACGGCGGATTGTATGACAAGGACAATGCTTCGTTCTTGGGCGGCGGCATTGTGTTTAACAAATACACCGGTTCCAGAGGAAAATACAGCGCAAGCGATGCGAATGCCGAATATCTGGCAAAGATCCGCGGCGTAATGGATGCAAAGGGTGTACGCTACCAGATGTCTGAGCTCGGCAAGGTTGATCAGGGCGGCGGCGGCACCATAGCACTATATGCCGCCAAATACGGCATGAATGTGCTTGATGCCGGTGTGCCTGTACTGAGCATGCATGCTCCCTGGGAGCTGACGGCAAAAGAAGATATCAAGCAGGCATATGCAGCCTACTGTGCATTCTTGAGCGGCATGGAGTAACGGATACTTATTTGCCGCGGAGTTTTCCCCGCGCAATAAAATCAAGCCCCGCAAGCTGTTTACGGCTTGCGGGCTTTTTTATGTGCCCGTCGCCGTGCTGAATACCGCGCCCTGCACCGGTTTTACCGGACGCAGCTTTGACGGTCGTACGGTCTTTCCAAACCGGAAGCGCAGGCTTGGGATCTCCTTTTTCTACATATGCCTGCCAGTTGTCGGGCTCGGGTTCCTCGAACTTCATGTGCTCGCCGGTAAACGGATGGTTAAATTCCAGCGTACGTGCATGGAGCGCAAGCCGGCCGAAAGGATCGGTGTCAGCACGGTAGTTTTCATCGCCTGCAAGCGGATACCCTTTTGAAGCCAGATGTGCGCGTATCTGATTTTTCCGACCGGTATCAAGGCTCAGCTCAAACAATGTGTGCGTGCTTCCGCGTACTACAACGCGGAAATGGGTGCGGGCTGTAACCGTTTTGAACTGGGCACGGCCATTGTGCCATTGTAGATGTTTTTCATATACAGAATCTTCCGCCCCGTTTTTGCGGGGACGTTCTGCGGAAGGCGTATCACCTTCTTTCGGAACGAATCCTATATTATGTGCATTATATGCCAGCGGCGCATCTATGAGCCCGAAATCAGGCAGCATGCCCTGTGCAGGATTTTCTGCCACGGCACGGTACAGCCGCTCCGTTACCATCTGATGCCAGGTATCCATTATTTTTTTCTGCGCGCTTTCAGTCATGGCAAACATCATTACGCCGGAAGTATCCCGGTCGAGCCGATGCACCGTAAAAGGTTTGTGGCCCGGTGCCCATGTACCGTGCTTGCGCATGTACTGCTCCACAGCATCCAGCGCCGTACGGGCACGGCTGCCGGGATACGGTACAGTCAGCATGCCTGAAGGTTTATTGATAATCATCAGATACTGGTCTTCATACAGCACGGTTATACGTTCGTGCCCGTAGTCTGCTTTGTGCTCACGTTTATACTGTGTACTCGCCTTTACCATAGTGCCTCATAGTACCATTATTTTATAAACAGCAGAAGTACCGGTACGTGTGTACTTGTGCATATAGGTGCCGTTGCTTGCGGTAAGGTCAGGTATTTTGCTATAGTAATCCATATGAAAAATATCTGCCGCCATATACAAACCGTTCAGGCTGCAGCAAAGCTGCCGGCTGCGTTTGCTGCACTGGTTGCGCTTGCCGCACTTGCTGCGGGTTCTCTTTTTTCCTGTTCCAACAGAAACGCTGACTCTGTTATGCTCAGCGGGGAGCCGCTGCGCCGGGTCAAAGCACCTCAAGCATACAGCCTTTTTGCATTTACGCCCGCACAGCAGCAGGCACTTCTCGGCATGCAGCTTTCTGTAACGCTCGGAACAGTACCTGATGCAGCCGCTTTTTCCGGTCAGCCGGAGCTTAAAGTTTTTTTCTATTATAATACAAAAGACTCTTCACATATTGAGTCCGGACCTGCGGCAGATGCGGGAAATGCCGCCCTGCGCTGTATTACCGGCGGCAAGAAACTAATGATTTCACTCTGTCTGCCGGCAGGTACAGCGTTGCCGGACGGGTTCGGACTCTATACAAACCTGCCGCTGACAGTTCAGCGGGTTGCCGCAGAGACTGCAGCGCTCGGCTGGAAAACGGACAGTACCGGTGAATACTGGTATTTCGGGCCCGGCGGCGGCATTGCATCAGGAATAGATTTTACCGGCGGCAGTTCAATTTTTACCGCAGGTGTCGGTACAAAGATCGTCATTCAGTATATGCCGTCCGCGTTAGGGGCACAGCGTATGTTTACGTTTGTCTGCGGTTCTGACACGCTGCAGATACGCCATAATCCGCTGCAGACACAGACGGTCATTCAAGCAGCCGCCCTTCACAGCCCGTTTCAACAGGTACAGCTGCAGGGTGCTGATGAAAGCACCATAACCGCATGCCTTATGCTCCCTGATCCTGCACCGCTTCAGACGCCGCTGCAGCCCGTACTTACTGATCCCGGACTTATCCTTGACTGGGATACTGCGCGCTGGAGATCACCGGAATATGAGCTTTTTGCATGGGAAGCATTTCCTGATATTCTTATATTCGATACTGCCGACTATGATGTGCAGGATGCATTTTTTAAACGGCTTGCGTTTTATGCAGAAAAGAACGGCTACAAAGGAACTCTGCAGCCTGACAGCGTGATCGCGGACAAACACGGCTTTAACGCACTTGACTACCGTCCGCGTGTACTGGCATCGTTCTTTAATCTTGCTATGCGTCAGCAGTTCCCGCTGAACCAGAAGGAACTGCTGCTTAAGCAGATTCTTATTCAGAACGGTCAGCTTATTGCAGCTGCGGACGGATCAGTGCAGGAAGGTCGCGGCGCTATTGTATCCGTGTCACGCCAGTCAGAGCGGTATCAGCGGCATCAGCTGCTGAACCATGAGTGCTTTCATGGCATCTTTTTTACCCATGAATCGTTCCGTACGAAAATGGCGGAGCTGTACAGCACTATGGATCCGGAATCCCTGAGGTTCCTTATCGGCTACTATACCGTTCGGAAAGAACTTGATTATGATACAACGGATCTTGACCTTATGCAGAACGAGCTGATGGCCTATACGCTCCAGCACCCGCTCAGCGCAACTTCATGGTACTATAAGAATCTGGCCGGACGCAGCAATGTAAAAGCCGGAATACCGGAGCTTTCGCAGTATATCTTTGATACGAATGCTGCAGGTTTTGTCGATCTTGCTCAGAAGCTTGATGCCTTTGTGGCCCGCAGCTGGGGACTCAACGCCGGCCGCGTATATCTTGTCAGCCGAAAATAACACCAAAGGCTCAAATAGTTTCAGCAGTAGTTATGGCTATAATATGGCTAAAATAGGACTGTTTATAAAGTTATAGGCTTGAACTCTTAAGCATGTTTCGATCTCGTACCATCCTTTCGATTTTGTACCTAAGAATGGGGTATCAAACAGAAAGAACCGAATACTTATTCGACGAACTGCGGGCACAGCCTGCTGCCGGTGCTATCGCAGCCGGCGTATTTGTGGTTTTTTCTGTCTGCGGTGCTTTTCGGTATACAGCTGCGAGTCGGCGGCTTTTACAATGTTTGAGATAGTGCGCTGAGGCGTCATGTCTGAATCCGCAAAGCCGATGCTGATATGCAGCGGATATAATATTCCGGGCTTGGTATTATACTTATCAAAGGCATCATAGATTTCGCACCGCAACCTTTCGGCTTCGTAAATGGAGGCGTTCTTAAGGATAATGACGAATTCATCGCCGCCATATCGTGCAATAAAGGCCTTCTTTTCTGCGCAGACCGATCTCAGTAGTTCTGCGGTGGTTGCGAGCGCGTTGTCACCTTCCAAATGTCCGAACGAATCATTGATGCGCTTAAACTTATCTACATCCAGCATGAACAGGAAGAACTGCTTTAATTCTTGTCCGTTCAGCAGCGTGGATATATATATGTCGAATGCGCGGCGGTTGTTCAGCTTTGTCAGCGCATCGGTGGATATCTGCTGTACCTGAAAATTGTGATAGGTCATCATGAGCGCGAGCGTGATGGCAGGGAACGTACAGGGGATGGCCGAGGAAAAATAATAGATAATGCCGCTTGTAAAAAGAAATATGATGAACAGCTGGTACAGCATAAGGCTTTTTCTGCGGATTTTGTCTTTGCAGAACAACAGCGTAATCTGCATGTACAGCGATGACATTGTGTAGTAGGAATAAATAACGATGGTCTGCAGAATATGCAGGGGACCGTTATGGAATACAAGCGAGCTGTCCAGATAGTATATCCAGTGCGTATAGATAGACAGCAGCTCGATCACCGAAACGGCAGCGGCAGGAATACCGAGCAGCATGAACCGTTTTTTACTGAGCCACCATTTACGCGGTCCTTCTTCCGCGCAGAGCGTAAAGAGCATCCAGGTATAGCTGAGAAAACAGGCGCAGATACGGTCCAGTACTACGGCACCAAGCTTTACTGCATATAAAATCGAGGAGCCCGGTACATGGATAAGCACTTCCATGGAGTTGGTGACTATAGTACCGATGACCAGATAGAGCACATAGCTGAACAGTACATTGTTCATCTGCTGGTCAATATTAGTTTTATTCTTGTACAGAATCCAAACGAGAATGATTAGGGATAAGATATTGATTTCTGTTACAAGGATTATTTCCATAGCTCTCCGATAAAAGCAGTTATGAACCTATCGAGTCATCTTCCGGTACACCGTTTTGTGAGGCCGGTCGGCTTCCTCGCCAAACATCTTCTTGCGCCATTCGGCGTATTCAGACCAGTTGCCCTCAAACCATTTTACTTCGCTGTTGTTTTCAAACGCAAGGATATGTGTACAGATGCGGTCAAGGAACCAGCGGTCATGGCTGACTACGAGTGCGCAGCCTGCAAAATCTTCAAGCGCTTCTTCCAGCGCACGTATTGTCTGTACATCAAGATCGTTGGTTGGTTCGTCAAGCATAAGCACGTTGCCCGCTTCTTTGAGCATCATGCCAAGATTCAGGCGGTTCTTTTCGCCGCCGGAAAGTACGCCGACTTTTTTGTTCTGGTCGGGACCGCTGAAGTTGAACCATGAGCAGTAGGCGTGGCTGTTCACTTCGCGCACTCCGCCTTCAAGCGCACGGCCTTTTTCGTCTACGGCGCCCAGTTTGAGCAGATCCTGCCCGCCGGAAAGCGTTTCATAGACGGTCTTATTGTCATCAAGCTTGCTGCGCATCTGGTCCACGTAGACAAGCTTTACGGTAGAGCCGACTTTTATACTGCCGGCATCGGGCTTTTCGCCGCCCGGCTGTCCGTCCATGCGCTCCACCGTCTGTCCGGCCGCATCCGCGATGAGCTTGAACAGCGTGGTCTTACCCGCACCGTTGGGACCGACTATACCTACGATAGCACCGGCAGGGATATTGAAATCAAGGTTTTCAAACAGCAGCCGGTCACCGAAGCCTTTTGTCAGGCCGCTTGCCTGAATTACTACATCACCAAGGCGCGGTCCGGCCGGAATTGATATCTGAGAATCTTTAAGCTTCTGCTTGCTTTCCTGCGCCATAAGCTCATTGTAGCGCGTGATGTGCTCCTTATGCTTTGCCTGCCGCCCTTTGGCGCCCATGTGGATCCATTCAAGCTCGCGCTGTATTTCCTTGCGGCGCAGGCTTTCGCCTTTTTCTTCCCGTGCAATGCGGGCTTCTTTCTGCTCAAGCCAGCTTGAGTAGTTGCCTTTGAACGGATAGCCTTCTCCGCGGTCAAGCTCAAGGATCCATCCTGCCACATCGTCCAAAAAGTAACGGTCGTGGGTGATGGCGATGACCGTGCCCGGATATTCGTGCAGATGGCGCTCAAGCCATGCGATCGTCTGTGCGTCCAGATGGTTGGTAGGCTCGTCAAGAAGCAGGATATCCGGCCGCTGCAGCAGCAGACGGCATAATGCCACGCGGCGGCGCTCACCGCCGCTCAGTACATCCACCACCTGATCCGGCGGCGGGCAGCGCAGGGCATCCATGGCAAGCTCAAGGTTGTTGTCCAGATTCCATGCATCGAGCGCATCGAGCTTATCCTGCAGTTCAGCCTGCCGTGCGCCGAGCTTGTCAAAATCGGCATCGGGGTCTCCGAATGCTTCGTTCACTTTATCAAATTCCGCCAGCAGGTCGGTGATTTCTTTTACACCTTCGCTTACAACTTCTTTTACGGTTTTACCCGGCTCAAGCTGAGGCTCCTGCTCCAGATAGCCGATGGTGTATCCCGGTGAAAGAATGGTTTCGCCAGTAAAGTCTTTATCAATGCCGGCAAGTATTTTAAATAGACTTGATTTACCGGAGCCGTTGGGACCGATAACGCCTATCTTTGCTCCGTAATAATATGAAATGCTTATGTTCTTCAGAACGACTTTAGTGCCGTATGCGCGGCTTACGTCATTCATCGTGTAGATAATTTTTTTGTCGTCAACAGTCTTAGCCATAATATTATGATATAAAAAAATATAAAGATTGTATAGACAGGCATTCCTGCCTCTGACATATCAGTGGCAGGAATGCAGGATGATTTATACTTCGAACTGGTCTATCTGGTTTCCGATGGCGTCAATAGATATTTCCATCTGATTTGAAAGCGTGGACAGGCTGGCGCCGGTTTCGTTTATCTTGGTGGCGCCGATGGACATTTCGTCCATGCCCGCTTTCATGTTCAACGTGGCATTCTGCAGCAGCTGGATTTCTTTCAGAATAGCTTTGTTGCCTTCGCTCATTTCTGCGGAAGCCTCTTTGACGGTGGATGAATTATCATTGACCGTGTGGAGCGCGTCGATTATCTGCCGTGAGCCTACGGTCTGTTCCTCCATGGCGCTCTTTATCTGGCGTACGAGCATGTCCGTAGCTTTGATACCCTCGGTGACAGTATCAAAGGCAATACGGGAATCGTTGGAGGACGCCACGATTGCCTGAATAGAATTCGTGATACGCTGCAGCTGGTCGCCGATGGTGCGTGACTGTTCGCTTGACGTTTCGGACAGCTTACGGATTTCGTCTGCAACAACGCTGAAGCCTTTGCCGGCTTCTCCTGCATGGGCTGCCTCGATGGCGGCGTTCATAGCAAGCAGGTTCGTCTGCTCGGCGATGGCCGAGATAGCCGCGTTCGCTTCCTGCAGGCCTTCGGACTCCTGCTGGATCTGGTGTATCTTTGCGGTAACGTCATCCTGCTTCTGGGCGCCGCTTACGGCCTGATCAGAAAGGTGCTGGAATGACTGCGCCATTTTTTCTACGGAATTGTTTACGGATGTGATGTTACCGATCATTTCTTCAACTGCAGAGGAAGCCTGAGACACGCTGTTCACCTGATCGCTTATCATGCGGTTGAGCGATTCTATGTTTGAGGCAATCTCGTTCACCGCGCCGGCAGTGGACTGTACGCTGTCTGACTGCGCGTTGATATTATTGCCCATGCTCTGTATGTTGGAAATGATTTCCGTAATGGATGCGGCTGTGTCCTGCGTGGACATACGCAGGCTGTCTCCGGTGGTCACAAGCGTGTCCTTGGAGTCTTTGATGGCCGTAATGATCTGCTGCAGCTTTTCTACAAACTGATTGAATCCTCTGACCACGCCGCCGATTTCATTGCTTGCTTTTTCCGCGCCGCCGGTAATCCGCTGCGACAGATCTGCGCTGCCGCCCGCAATGTCATCGATCGCGGCCTGAACGCGCTGCAGCGGTTTAAGCGCAAAGAAGACGGCTCCGCCTATTCCCAGAATGAGCGCGATCGCGAGCACAACACCTGCGATCGCAAGAATCAGCACGATCTCTTTTGCGGTTGCATATACCTGAGAATCATCAATGACGAATGCAAATCCCCACGGCGCATTCTCCACCGGCTGGTAGGTAATATATTTTTTACCTAATGCACCGGCATCGATCCATTTGGATCCTGTCTGGCCTTTAAGCAGATCCTGTATGACAGGCTGCATGGCTTCCAGCAGTATTGTGCCCTGCTTTTCATCATCTGTCGGCGCAGATGTTACGATAACGTCACCCTGGCTGTTGAACAGAAATGCATAGCCGGTCTTGCCGATATGTATGCCGCTTACAAAGTCGGTGAGTTTGTTCACGCCTACGACCGCACTGTAAAAACCGATTGTCCTGCCGCCGGATTTTGCAGCTTTGGACACATGGATAATGGTACTGCCGGTCGATTTTGACGTTACCGGATCATCAATGTCGGTGTCATGTCCGTTTTTCATGATGGCGGCAAAATAGGAACGGTCGGCGCAGTTGGTCACTTTGTTCTGGTCGTTGTAGAAATTACCTTCCGCATCCACATAGCCGATACGGTCAAAGTCCGGAGTTCTGGAAGAAGCATGGGCGATAAGCCATTCCTGAATCTGCTGAGGATCTCCGGTACTGGTAATATCGGCTTCCGTGTACATACGCATCTGCTTGATGTACTCGCTGAGCCTGATAGAAACAACATTTGAGTATGCATCGGTGATTTTACGGCAGTCCTCTTCATAGGAGTTTGCGACTGATTTCTTTGTACGCATACTGACTACGGCAACCTGTACGGTACTGAGCGCGGCGACGATCAAAACCGTGATGCCCACAATGTAAACTACAAGCGTTCCTTGGTGGTGGTGTGTCTGCTTCATACGATAAGTATATAGTATAAATTTGCAGTCAGCAAATTTTTTTTAA
>CACZQF010000044.1 GCA_902783245.1 uncultured Spirochaetaceae bacterium
CAGTATATAGTATTTTTGTTACAATGTCATGCCCTGCCGCACATTATGATCCGCCGGCTGCGGCACAATGCATGGCCTACCTTGACACAAAGTTTTTACAGCAATACTATAAAACATTATGACTGTAAATGAATTGCGTTCTAAATACATTGCGTTCTTTAAAAGTAAAGATCATGTAGAGATTTCAGGAAAATCCCTTATTCCTAACAATGACCCGACGGTTCTGTTTACCACCGCGGGCATGCAGCCGCTGGTGCCTTATCTGGCAGGAGAAAATCATCCTTCCGGCACGCGCCTTACTGATTATCAGAAGTGCGTGCGTACGGGCGACATTGATTCCGTCGGCGACGCGGCGCATCTTACGTTCTTTGAGATGCTCGGCAACTGGTCGCTGGGCGCATATTTCAAGAAAGAGTCCATCGGATTCAGCTATGAATTCCTTACGGATAAAAAGTGGCTCGGCATTGATCCTGAGCGGCTGTCGGTGACTGTATTCGCCGGTGAGGACGGCATTCCGCGTGATGAGGAGGCTGCCGCCATCTGGGAAAGCCACGGCATTCCGCGTGAGCGGATCCACTTCCTGCCCCGTGAGGACAACTGGTGGGGTCCCGCCGGTGCCACCGGTCCCTGCGGTCCTGATACTGAGATTTTCTTTGACACTGGCAAACCTGCCTGCGGTCCTGACTGCCGTCCGGGCTGCCACTGCGGTAAATACGTGGAGATCTGGAACAACGTGTTTATGCAGTACAACAAGGACAAGGACGGGAATTTTATTCCGCTGTCACGCAAATGCGTTGATACCGGTATGGGCGTGGAGCGTACGGTTGCCATGCTTAACGGACAGGAGTCCGTATACGACACTGATGTGTTCGTGCCGATCATCGGCTGCATAGAGGAGCTGAGCGGCAAAAAATATCATGAGAGCAAGGATGTTGAGACGTCCATGCGTATTATCGCCGACCATGCGCGTACCGCCACGTTTATTCTGGGCGATCCGCAGGCGGTTACACCGGCCAGAACCGGCGCCGGATATATTCTGCGCCGCATTATCCGCCGTGCCGTGCGCCATGGCCGCAAGCTGGGACTGGAAGGATCTTTCCTGGCAAAGCCCGCCGAAATTATCATCAACGAGTACAAGGATGCGTATCCCGAGCTTGCCGAGCACAAGGATTTTATCGTTGATCAGCTGAGCCAGGAAGAGGCGAAGTTCCTGAAGACCCTTAAGCAGGGCGAGGCGGAATTTGCCAAGCTGCTGCCGAACCTGCAGAAAAATCCCAAGAAAGTGATTCCCGGACGCGTGGCGTTCCGTTTGTATGATACGTTCGGTTTCCCGATCGAGCTGACTGAGGAGCTGGGCGCGGAGAACGGCATGACCGTGGACGTGGAAGGCTTTAAGGCCGAGGAAAAGAAGCATCAGGAAGAATCCCGCTCACTGAGCGCAGGCGCATTCAAGGGCGGTCTTGCGGATCACAGCGAGATTACCACCAAGTATCATACGGCGACCCACCTGCTGCAGCAGGCGCTTGTTACGGTGCTGGGACCCCATGTGGCACAGAAAGGTTCCAACATTACGGCTGAGCGTATGCGTTTTGACTTTACTCATCCGCAGCCGATGACCAAAGAGGAAATCCAGAAGGTCGAAGACATTGTGAACGAGCAGATTGCCCGTGACCTGCCGGTGACCATGGAGGTTATGGCGCTTGAGGATGCCAAAAAGGCCGGAGCGCGCGCCTTGTTCGGCGAAAAGTATGAAAGCCAGGTAAAAGTATATACCATCGGCGATTTCAGCAAGGAAGTCTGCGGCGGACCGCATGTGCAGCATACGGCGCAGATCGGGCATTTCCATATCGTGAAGGAGCAGTCATCCTCTGCCGGTGTCCGCCGTATCCGTGCGGTCATTGAGGGAGGCCTTCCGCTGGAGCCCCAGACCGGTAATGCATAGGGAATTCCGAAAAATTTCAGGCATCCAAGATGTCTTTTTTCGAGGTGACCTATAACGAAAGGCGCCGCCGGATGTTTTTTCGGCGGTTCCTTTAAAATAATAGGACTTTGGTTGTAACGATTTTGCACAAGTCTTGTTGATTAAGTAAGAAGGATACATGTTATGAAACGTTTCACTGTTGGTATACTGATGTTGTTTGCGAGTGTGGCTCTGGCTGTGGCGCAGTCCGAGCTGCAGGTGCTTGCTGTTGTAAAGCTGGACAAAAGTGAGTCTATTACCCTGAAGGAGCTTCGTTCTCGTGTTGAGACGTATGAGCGCCAGACCAATAAGACTTTTGATGTGTCGCAGAAAAAAGAGATACTTGAGGCCATTATCGATGAAAAGCTTATCGTGCAGGCTGCAACAAAAGCGGGTATCTCGCTTACCGACAGTCAGGTTGACCAGTATTTCATGCAGAATATGTCTCAGCAGATCGGCCGGCAGCTTACAGAAAAGGAGCTTGCGGACCTGATCAGACAGCAGGAGAATATGTCGCTTGATGAGTATATGAAAAAACAGGTTGGCATGAATCTTTCTGAGTATAAGTCATACTTGAAATGCCAGCTTATTGCCCAGCGGTACGTGATTGACCAGAAACGCGACGAGCTGCAGAATGTGTCTCCTTCTGATGCTGATATCCGCTCATTCTATGAGATGAACAAGGCTTCTTTCGTGCAGAACGATATGCTTAAAATGTTCCTCGTGATGGTTCCGAAGAATAAGGATGCCGCCGGTGCCAAGACAAAGGCCCAGGGGCTTCTTGATGACTATAAGAATAAAAAGCAGACGCTTGATCAGCTGCGCGTAAAGTCACGGGTTGATAACTCCGGCTTCCAGGCGGGTGACCTGCTTATCAGCAAGACGCAGCAGCATGCGCGCCAGCTCGGCCTGTCGTATAATGATCTTATGGAGCTGTTCTCCAAGGATAAAGGATATGTATCTTCTTTGACCGAGACGGACAATGATTTTCAGTTCTACACGATTCTTGACAAATACGGCGCCAAAATGCTTGAGATCAGCGATGTGGTGCAGCCCGGTACGACGGTGACCGTCTATGAATATATAAAGCAGAATCTTACGCAGCAGAAGCAGAATCAGTTCCTGATACAGGCTATTCAGGATATTTCAAAGGCTCTGAATACTGACAGCAATGTTTCCCGCAGAAAGACCGGGGATTCTCTTGATAAACTGCTTAATTGGGATGGAACTAAATAGTGTCTAGGCGAAAAGGACGTATACTTGCATTCCAGGGGTTGTATTCCTGGGATGTGGGAGGAATGGAAGAAGATCAGATCCTCACATTTTCTTGGGTAGAGAATGATAATGGTGAGTCTGCGGATATAGAAAGCCGGACGTTCGCCCGGCTGCTTATCAGCGGAACCATTGAGCATATTTCTGAGATTGACGGGCAGATAAAAGACCATCTGTCCGATAACTGGGATTTTAACCGGCTGAATAAAGTGACGCTTGCAATCCTGCGCATGAGCGTCTATTCTCTTTTGTATCAAAAGGATCTTCCCGCAACCATCGTTATTGACGAGGCGATCGACATTGCCAAGGAATACGGGCCGGATGAATCCTTTAAGTTTATAAATGCCTTGCTTGATACCGTAAAAAACGAGCTTGGTAAGGCAGGTGCAGGTTCCGTTTGATATTGTGTGCTGCTGAAACTACAAAAACGGCTGTCTCGCGTGTACTGACAGGAGCTGGCCAAAGGCTGCGCCTTGTGTGTACCTTTGTGTGCTGTCTCTGCGTGCTGTCTGCGGCTGTTTTTTTCAGCTCATGCTCTCTGCGCTCCGAAGCGTCTTCGCTTACGGCGAAGCTTGATGCGGTGGATGCGCTTATTTCGCAGGGACAGACTGAGGATGCCCTGAAATCGCTGCGCCAGCTGAAAAAAAATACCTACCGTGTGTTTGATTGCATCGGTGTGTACCGGCGCTTTATGCAGCTGGGTGAGCTTGATGACGCAGAGAAGATTCTGGTTCACGGCCTTGAGAAGAACAAGCACAACGTGGACCTGAGCGCAGTGTACGCGCATTTTCTGATGCGGTCTGACCGCTTTGCAGAGGCGGAGCCCTATGCCGCCGCCCTTGCCGGTACGAAGTATGAATCCATTTATTCTGAGCTGCAGTTCCGTACTGTGCTTGCTGCCGCTGACGACAGCTCTGTTTTTCTGAATCCAGTGTATATTCCGCTGTATGTGTCTGCCTATAAAGTGTCTCAGGACACCAGGTGGCTGCATAACGGCGTTTCCCTGCAGATGATGCAGGGTGATTTTGCTTCTGCTGCGGCACAGTTCCCTGCGGTGCTGCCTTCTGCCCGTGATGCCTATTTCTGGGCGCTGGTTATGTATGACTGCGAAAAATATGCTGAGTCTGCCCGGTGCCTTGATCAGGTTGAGGATTACTGTTCGTTTGACCCCGAGCGCATGAAGGGACTGTTTACAAAAACGGCAGTGCTGCGCTCTGATCTGTATATCAGGATGGGTGATGAGGATGCCGCTGAGACTGAGCGTGAAAAGGCCATCCGGCTTGGCAGTTCTGACCCGTCGCTGTATGTGAACAGTGCGTTCTGGGCGGAAAAGCATCATGACATGGCCGGTCGCTATGAAAAGCTGAAAAAGCTTATTTCTGAATATCCCGACTATGCTCCCGGTCTTATTGCGTACGGCAGGTATGCCTATGAAAGCAGTATTCCTTACGATGATGATGAGTATACGCGTTTTATACGCGAGCACGGCCTGCAGACCATGTCCATGCAGGCATATGATAATATTCCCAAGGTGACCGTTGCCGATGCGCTTGCGCTGATGGATGAAAGTCTCGGACGGACAAAGACACCGCTGCTGAATCTGGCGCGGCTTGCGCTGGTGTATAAGACAGAGCCTGAGGTTGACCGCCGGGTGCAGCTTGCCGACATGTGGCGGCTTCTTGAGGCTAACGAGGTTGCCGCCAACGTATATCCCGAGCATCTGCTGCACTATGCGCTGCACTTCCTGCTTATGGCAGGTAAAGCCGATGAGGCTGCCGGCCTGTTCAAGCGGTATCTGACCGCGAAGTATTCGCTGCAGTCTGATGAGCCGCTGTGGGATCAGCTTGTTGATGCTGCGCCTAGAATGGGGCTGTGGGAAGCGGAGTACTGTGCCTGGTTCGCCGCTCTTGAGCTGCGCCGGTCAGCGGCGCTCCGTCTGCATGAGTATGCGGTGTATGAAAGCAGTCCGGTACGCACAGGCGCTAATCCGGACGAGATTGCGCCGTTCGTTTCTTGCGAGACTGCCGGTAACCTTGCCATGCTGTACGACAGCATCGGACGGGCGGAAAAGGCAATATCACTGTACGGTCTTGCCGCAGGTACGGCTTCTGACATGCGCCTGAAAAGCGAGCTTTTGTACCGTCTGGCATGCGTGCAGCAGAAACAGGGGCTCCC
Source organism: uncultured Spirochaetaceae bacterium (assembly GCA_902783245.1). Lineage (GTDB taxonomy): Bacteria > Spirochaetota > Spirochaetia > Treponematales > Treponemataceae > Treponema_D. Next base: position 5,408 of record CACZQF010000044.1, read on the forward strand.
TGACCATGCGCGCCGGTCGCTTGAGTACAGCGTAGTGCTTAATCCTGATAATGAGCGCGCACGTATAAAACTGCGTGAGCTTGCGGACTGACGCTTCTTTCTGAATCCTTTTAAGATTTATTTTCTTCTCTATTTTTTTCTCATTGTGTCAACAGATGAATTTTAGTATAATGCGTATTCATGGTTGAAGCCTGAGCGCCGTGCGGCGCGTAAGGTTAAATTCAGGGAATTTGCAGGGGCTTTTGTGCAGGCCTGCGGATATTCCGGCTAGAAAGATGAGGTACGTGTTATGAAAGCCATAGAACTGGAAAAAGCATACAATCCGAAGGATTTTGAGGACCGCCTGTATAAACGGTGGGTTGACGAAGGGTATTTCAAACCCCGGTCTGATGCTGATTCTCCCGTTCATGATCAATATACTGCAGCCCGCGGTTCCTATACAGTGGTTATTCCGCCGCCGAATGTGACCGGTGTGCTTCATATGGGGCATGGCCTGAACAATACGCTTCAGGATATTGTTGTGCGCTATCACCGTATGAAAGGCGATGATACGCTGTGGGTTCCCGGTACGGATCATGCCGGCATTGCCACGCAGAATGTGGTGGAGCGCCAGCTTAAAAAAGAAGGCAAGACTCGTAATGACGTGGGGCGCGAAAAGTTTCTGGAGCGTACCTGGCGGGTAAAAGAAGATCACCATAACACGATCGTAAAGCAGCAGCGTAAGATCGGTAACAGCGTTGACTGGACTCGTGAGCGCTTTACTATGGACGAAGGTCTGTCCAAGGCCGTACGGAATGTTTTTGTTACGTTGTATGAGCGCAACCTGATATATAAGGGACACTATCTGGTGAACTGGTGTCCGCGCTGCGGCACGGCGCTTGCTGATGATGAAGTGGATCACACGGATACTCCCGGCGCCATGTATCATATCTGGTATGAATTTGCTGATGGTCCGGCGCCCGACGGTTCTACGGGCATAGAGTTTGCGACTACGCGGCCTGAGACTTTGCTCGGCGATACTGCTGTTGCCGTGAATCCCGATGACGAGCGGTATAAGAGCATTGTGGGTAAAAAGCTGCGGCTGCCGCTGACGGATCGTGTGATTCCGCTGATTGCCGATGCCTATGTTGATAAAGAATTCGGTACGGGTATGGTTAAGATTACCCCTGCCCATGATCCGAACGACTGGAACGTTGGAAAACGGAACAACCTTGAGGTAATCAATATTCTTAATCCTGACGGTACGTTGAATGAAAACTGTCCGGAAAAATACCGCGGTCTTACCTGTGCAAAGGCTCGTGCGCTAATTATAGAAGATTTGACCGCGCTCGGCCTGTTCAAAGGTGAGGAAAAGATCACCCATTCTGTAGGCCACTGCTACCGCTGCGGTACGGTGGTGGAGCCGTATCTGAGCTACCAGTGGTTTGTAAAGATGCGGCCGCTTGCTGACAAGGCGCTGAAAGCGTGGAAGGACGGCGAGATTGTTTTCTATCCCCGTAAGTGGGAGAACACATATCAGCGCTGGATGGAAAATATCCGTGACTGGTGCATCAGCCGCCAGTTGTGGTGGGGTCACCGGATTCCCGCATGGTACTGTGAAAACTGCGGTGAGACCATCGTGAGCAGAGAGGATCCCTGCTGTTGTCCTAAATGCGGCGCCGGGGCTGACAAGCTGAAGCAGGATCCCGACGTACTTGATACATGGTTCAGTTCTTGGCTGTGGCCGTTCAGCACGCTCGGCTGGCCGGAGCAGACTGAGGATCTGAAGCATTTTTATCCTACTACGGCGCTTGTCACTGCGTATGACATTATTTTCTTCTGGGTCAGCCGTATGATCATGGCTGGTCTGGAGTTTACCGGTAAAGTGCCGTTCCGTGATATTTATATTCATGGTCTGGTGCGCGACAAGCAGGGCCGTAAAATGAGCAAGTCGCTCGGCAACGGCATTGATCCGCTTGAGATAGTTGATGCTTATGGTGCTGATGCGCTTAAGTTTACGTTGTCGTTTATGTGTGCTCAGGGACAGGATATTCTTATAGACAAGGATTCCTTTAAGCTTGGCAGCCGTTTTGCAAATAAGGTGTGGAACGCGAGCCGCTATATTCTGGGCAATCTTGAGGGACGTACGCTTGTTCCGGTGACCGACGCTGATCTGACTGAGCTGGACAAATGGATTTATGACTGCCTTGACCGGGCTGTGCGTGCGGAGCGTTCTGCACTCGAAAGCTACCGCTATAATGATGCGGCTTCAACGCTGTATGAATATTTCTGGAACGAATTCTGTGACTGGTACGTGGAGGCTACAAAGCTTTCATTTAAGAACGGCGATGATGCTGAGAAAGATCGTGCCGTTTCTGTCCTGCTGAACGTTCTGGAAGAAAGCCTGCGGCTGCTGCATCCGTTCATTCCGTTTGTAACAGAGGAAATCTACGGAAAGCTGCCGCTGAAAGAAATCATGGCGACGCGCTGTGCGGACAACAGAATCCTGCCGTCCGTATCATATACCGGTATGCTTATTGCAGCTCCGTTCCCGGAGGCTGCTGATGCACGTGCTGATGAGACTGTACGCGCGCGGTTTGACGCGCTTAAATCACTTATCAGCTCGGTACGCGGCCTGCGCACCGAATGCGGTATTGATCCTGCCTCGAAGATCCATCTTGCGGTTAAAGTTACGGCGGGCAGCTCTGCAGAAGTCTGTAAGGAAAAGGCCGGCATGATTGAGCTGCTTGCAGGCGTGGCCAACGTGGCGTTCGTGGATGAAAAGCCTGCGTCTTCCGTGGGAACGGTCGGTACCGGCTTTGAGGCGTTTATCATTATTGACGAAACTGTTAATAAAGACGCGCTTATCGCCCGATTTAAAAAAGCGGTGGAAAGCGAGGAAAAGCTTGTGCAGCACGCAGAGGCGAAGCTTTCCGGTAAATTCGTGGAGCATGCGCCTGCGGAGCTGGTTGAGGCGGAGCGGCAGAAGCTTGCCGAGAGCAAACGCCGCATTGAAAAGCTTAATTCCTATATAGCAAGCCTGTAGGCTGCCGGTTGTTGCGATAAGGAGGTACGGAAATGAAGACGAAGTATCAGATGAAAGATGTCCGTCCCGGACAGATGGACAATCAGTCTATGATGCAGCTGCGCGGCATTTATCTGGCTCCTTATATGCAGCTTGCAACCGCACTGATCGGTAAGGTACGGTTCGCAGGCGGCAATATGTTCCGTCATCAGATCGATACTATGGGTATCCTTATTGATTACGGATATATCGACAACATTCTGCTGAAGGCATCGGTCATCCACGACGTGGTTGAGGATATTCCCGGGTTTGACCACAATCTTATACTGCATGTAGATGACGATGGTCCTGAAGTATATAAGCTGGTCATGGAAGTGACCAAACAGGAAGGCCAGAAAAAGGCCGATTATCTTAAGAATATTATTGATAACGGCAGTCAGCGCGCAAAGGTGCTGAAGTGTGCCGACAGAATCAGTAATATGATCAGTCTCGGTTTCGTGACGGATCCCGCTTTTATAGAACGTTATTGTGACGAAACTGAGTTTTTTATTTTCCCCATCGCTCTTGAGGTTGACTATAACATGTATCAGGAGCTGATCAATCTGGTTATTTCGCGGCGGAAATATCTGGAAGATTCCGGGTACATCGAAGGAAAGAAGAACGGCGGGCGCTGACCTGTGCAATCCCCGTCATTCCGACGGGGATTTTTTTTACCCTGCATGCATCGATACTTATGTTACGGCCGCCAGCATTCTGCGGATCAGTACTTTATCTTTCTGTTACACCTTTTTGTTATGCTATTGCTAAATATGATACGTCTGTTATAAAATAATCGAGCAATTTCAATAAAAGGGGGAGTTGTTCATGAAGTTTTGCATTATGCATGTGAAAAAACTGACTGCGGCTGTACTTGCGGCAGCAGCCTGTATGAGTACGGGCGCCTTTGCAGAAGTTCGGTATAAGGGACTCGGCGTGGGCGGTTATTTTCTGCATCAGTTCCCGCTGACAAATTATGCCGATTATGCCAAGCAGAGTCTGGGCGGCGGCCTTACAGGAGAGTATACGTTTGCCCTTGACCGGCCGTATGATTTTGGTCTGAGCCTGCGGGTTGACGGTTCTCATGTTATCCCGAAAAAAGACACTGCATTGGATAAAGAAAACAATATCGGCGCTACGGGCGGTATCTGGCTCCGTGCGCCGTTCCGTCTCTGGAATCTGGAGCTGGCATTCCAGCCTGAGATTGCCTATGGAGTGGTTGTCCGTATGGCTGACGGTCGTGCTGATGGTACTTATGTTGACCAGCAGCTGGTCGTTACTCCGGGATTCAGATTTGTGCCGTTCCCGGAGACGCTGCGTCCGCTTGAGATCGAGGCAGCGCCGCTGTTCTCTCTTGCGTTTGAAAACCACCGGCATCAGCTGGGGCAGGCAGGATACCGCATTGCCGCCGTATGGCATTTCGGCATGCGTGATACTTCCCCAAAACAGATCGTGCCGGCTGCGGGCCTGCAGGTTATAGGATCAGATCTTACGCCTGACGGTGACAATAAGAATGAGACGGTGGCTTTTGTGCCGACTGTGGAAAAGATTTCCAAAAATGTAGAAAGCTGGAAGATTGACATTACTGATCCTAAGGGTAATCTGTTCCGCAGCTATACCGGTACCGGCAAGCTGCCCAAAGAAGTGGTGTGGGACGGACGTTCTGAGACCGGTGAAAAAGTATATTCACGCAATGTCTATACGGCAACGCTGACGGTGGTTCCTGCTGCGAAGGACCGCGAGCGTACCGGCTGTGATTCCGTGCAGGCTGCCGCCGATGTTATGACGGGTATCCTGCTGCAGGAAATTATTCCTGATCATGAATGGAAGATGGTTATCAATACCATTTACTTTGATCCTGATAAGGCGACGTTCGACAATCTTTCCGATGTGCAGCGCAAGGACACGATCGAGACACTTGATGCTGTAGTGGAAAAAATCCATGAGCACCCTGATGCGGCGGTGGTGATTGAAGGATATGCCAACAATGTTTCTAATACAGAAGCAGAGAATGTGAACGAGCTTATCCCCATCTCACAGGCACGCGCCGACGTCATCCTTGAGGAGCTTGCAAAGCGCGGCATTGACCGCAGCATCATGAGCTCTGCAGGACTGGGCGGGGCTAAGCCGCTGGCAGAATGGAATGACCGTGCCAACTGGTGGAAAAACCGCCGTGTAGAATTCGTGCTTAAAAAGTAGAAGGAGCAGCAGTATGAAAAATAGATATTTTGTCCGTGCGGCGCGTGTCGTGATTGCGGCCGTCGCCGCAGCATGCCTGTTCATGGCTGTGTCATGCAGTAATTTTTATCATGACCTGAGCGACGGAGGCAGTACTGCCGCTGTTGCGGTGCAGCCCTAGGAGGCAGCGGGAGGCTGAGACCTGCAGGTTCTGGCGATAAGCTGCCATTTTAACCCGACCAAGGTTGGGACTGAGGTCAGGAAGTGCCGGGCCGCATCAGCGTGCCCGGGGCGTTGTATCTGCGTAGTGTCTTGACTTTTCTGCATCTTGTTCATACAATTCTAATAAATCTACCGAATATCATAGGAGTTATTCAATGGCTACAGTAAAAGTTGCTATTAACGGTTTTGGTCGTATCGGTCGCTTGGCTTTCCGCCAGATGTTTGATGCCGAGGGTTATGAGGTTGTTGCAATCAACGATCTTACCAGCCCCAAAATGCTTGCTCATCTTCTTAAATATGATACAGCACAGGGCGGCTATGCCGGAAAATATGGTGAAGGCAAACATACCGTGGAATCACATGACGGTGATGGCGAGGATAACTACATCGTTGTTGACGGCAAAAAAATCATCATCTATAAGTGCAAGGGTCCCGATGCTGCAAACCTTCCGCCGTGGGGAAAAATTGGCGTAGATGTTGTGCTTGAGTGTACAGGTTTCTACGTATCAAAAGAAAAGTCCGAAGAGCACATCAAAGCTGGTGCCAAGAAAGTTGTTATTTCAGCTCCTGCCGGTAAAGATCTGCCGACCATCGTATACAATGTAAACCACAAGACTCTGAAAGCAAGCGACACAGTTATTTCTGCCGCTTCTTGTACAACCAACTGTCTTGCTCCGATGGCTAAGGCTCTTAATGACTATGCTCCTATCCAGAGCGGTATCATGGCTACAATCCACGCATACACCGGTGATCAGATGATTCTGGACGGTCCGCAGCGCAAAGGCGATCTTCGCCGCTCACGCGCAGGTGCACAGAACATCGTTCCGAACTCAACAGGTGCTGCAAAAGCTATCGGTCTGGTAATCCCTGAACTGGATGGCAAACTGATCGGTGCTGCACAGCGCGTTCCTACACCCACCGGTTCAACAACCCTGCTGTTTGCTGTTGTAAAGGGCAAGGATATTACCGTTGAAGGTATCAACGCCGCTATGAAAGCTGCTTCTACCGAAAGCTTCGGCTACAACGAAGATGAAATCGTTTCTTCTGACGTTATCGGCATGCGCTTCGGCTCACTGTTCGATGCCACTCAGACAATGGTTTCTAAGGTTGCTGATGATCTGTATGAGGTTCAGGTTGTATCTTGGTACGACAACGAGAACAGCTACACTTCTCAGATGGTACGCACCATCAAATACTTTGCAGAACTGAAATAGATTAATCTTTTCTTACGCATGAGGATGTAACACATTCGCATGTGAGTCTGCATTGCATACGCCCCGGCATTTACGTTTTTTTGTAAATGCCGGGGCTTTTTTATTTATTCATACGGAATGTGCTGAGACTAACGTTATATAATACGGGATAGAATATCATTATAGAATATCGTAACCACTTCAAATCATCCCCTGTTGTCTATATAATAGGGCAAAGGCTTAGAGCCTGCGCAAATAATCGCAACGTGGAGTCTGATATGGATGAAACTATAGTTGAATCTGCCGATACGGAGTCTGCCGCCGCTGCTGTCGGTGCTGACAATACGCCTGATGCCGGTTTGTCCGGTACGGCAGCCGAACCGCCTGCCCGGGAACAGTCCGTGCAGCCTGCTCCTTCCGAGGCGGAGCGTGCACCGGAAGGACGGCGAAAAAAACATAATCCTTTTGTGCGCCTGCTGGCGGGGCTTGCTGCCTTTGTGTTTGCAGCCGTTGTTGTGCTTGCACTGTGGTGCGCGTTTTCTTTTTTTAACCGGAAGGCGCCGCTTTCTGTACTGCCCCGGGATTATGCCATGTACATTCATACGGACGCCGCATGGGATGCGGTTGAGCCGCTCATAGACCTGCATGCATCCGACATGATCCTGTCGTCACCGCAGTTCGTGGAATTCCGTCCTTCCTTTATGGAGCTGCGTGCATCACCGCTGCGCGATAACCGCTGGTTCAAGCAGCTTGCCAACCGCCGTATAGATGCCGCGCTCTATGAGAACGGTACGGGCAAACAGGACTTTGTGGCGGCGGTGGATATGGGCGTGCTTTCTGCGTTCACCCGGCCTGCTGCGCTTTTTGTGCCGCTGCTGAAAATACCCGGACTGTCATACGTACAGTCTGCCGACGGCGCTTACTTTGAATACCGGTATGGCGAGACGGTGTTCTATATTGCCCCATGCCGCAATCTGGTTATTGCGAGCGCGAACCTCAAGCTGTTCATTCAGGCCATAAAGGGAATGAATGATACCTATACCGCAGAAGAAAAGAAACTGCTCACCGAGCGTGACGGCCGGCCGCTGCGCATCGTCGTGGATGCCCGCAAGCTGGTAGCAACGGTGACCGCCGGTAACGCGGTGATGGAGCGCATGAACGGACTGCTTTCGCCCGACTCTCTGAGCGTAGTGTCATTCGGTATTACGGATTCTGATATCAATCTTACTGCGCGTTTCCCGTTCTCCATACCAGACAGTACAGATAAAACCTTTTCGGTACTGCTGCAGAAACAGTCCGGCATGCCGGCACTGCTGAGCAGAATGCCGGAAGTAGTGCAGTATTATACGCTGCTTAACGCCGGCTCGCTCAAAGAGCTGAAAGAAAGCCTGTTTCCGTTGATTCCTGCCTCGCAAAATGCCGACGCTCAGTGGAGCAAAGCCAGCTCCATGTGCCGCACGGTGTTCTCGCTGTCGCTTGAGGATATCCTGTATTCATGGACCGGCTCCGAATTTGCCGTGCTCGGCGTAGAAGGCCAGAACGAGCCCGTTTTTGCAGTTCAGGTGGAGGATGAAAAGCAGCGCGCACACGTGTTCGAGCAGGTACTTTCTTCTATTATATTAAAAGATGATACGAGCTTTGTGCTCGGCGGCGTACGTCTGCCGAAGATTCAGGTGCCCGGATATATTCAGAATGTGCTGCGGCTGTTCAATGTTTCCCTGCCGGAGCCGTATTATATGGTTCAGGACGGATTCATCTATTTTTCTGAGTCTGCTGAAAGTCTGTCCGCCATCTACACATCGGCGCGGGCCGGCAAGCGGCTGTCAAAGCACACTAACTGGCAGAGCGTGTCGAATAACCAGAAGCCGGAATCTACGGTGAGCCTGTATTACAATCTGGAGCACAGCGTTCCGTTCTTCCTGCGCAATAAAACCGAATTCTCAAGCGTACTGCAGCTGTACACGCTCGGCCGCTGTGACCTGCGTATACAGAACGGAACGCTCGTGTGCCAGCTGCAGGCAGTAGCCCGCCGCTCCGGCGACCTGCGCTCTGTGCCGGGGTTCCCGATTGCGCTTGAAGGCAAGGTGGACGCCGAGCTTCAGCGCGAGCCGGGCAGCCGCGCCGGCGCTGTGTTCTGGACGGAGGACGGCCGCACGGTACGTGCGCTGGAGCTGTCCGGAATGAAAATGTATAAGATGCAGCTGCCGGACGTATGTACGATCACCGCCGCTGCCGAAGTGCTGAAAGAAAAAGGCGTGCTGTGGGCGGTGACAAGCCGCGGTGCGGTTTATCTGTTTAACCGCCAGCTTGCGGTTGTTCCCGGCTTCCCGGTTATGACCGGCGAAACGCCTTCCGCCCGCGCATCCGCCATGGGACACAGCCTGATTGTTCCGATGGAAGGCGGCATTCTGTGTACGGTGCGTGATGACGGTACGGTGCAGAACATGACGCTGCCGGTGAACGGCTCAATAAAATCAGCTCCGGGCGTGCTTGACGACATTGCCGCAGTCTATGACAAAGGATTTACGGGCAGTATTTTCTTTGTACAGAACGGCAGCTGCCTTAACGCCCAGGAGCCGCTCCGGGTACCCGGCATAGCGTTCGGTTCTCCTGCCATGATACGGCAGGGTGATGTACTGTATACTGCGTTCATTACGCAGGCAGGCAATCTGTACCTGTGGGCCGGCAGTACGCTTGTAGAAGGATTCCCGCGCAAGCTCAGCGGCGTGTTCTATACAAACGTGACCGCAAGCGGCAGCTACTTCTATACGCTGTCGGCGGACGCACGGCTGTCGCGGATCGGCCTTGACGGCTCGTTCTCTTCGGTGGCGATTCCATGGGTATCGGCAAAAGAAGCGTATATAACCGCCGCTGATCCGGACGGTACCGGCATCCATAATATCTATGCCTGCACCGACGGCAATGTAATCTACGGATTCAGCGAAAACCTTGAGCTGCTGTCCGGCTTCCCGCTTACCGGATGGGGGCGGCCGGTGTTTGCCGACGTGAACAGCGACAGAAGCGCAGACTGCTTTGCATTGTCGGTCGATAACAAGCTGTATGCATGGAACCTGCGGTAGCTGCTGCGATAGGTAGCCGCTGCGGCGGTTGCAAATATAACGATGATGGAGTAGAGTTTTAAAGTGAATATGATGCTGCTGAAACATAACGTAACTAAAACGGCGCATGACGATCATCGTATGCGCATGGCTGTGGATACACACCGTATATGGTACGCATGCTGTGCGCTCGCCGCACTCTGCGTTATCGCCCTTACATCCTGCACTTCGCTGCAGCAGGATGTCGTGTCAGCCGTGGAGCCTGCCGAGCAGTCGGAGGATATCCATTTTATTGAAAGCAAGCTTGCCGTCATTGATGCCGAGGAATTTGTCAGCAGCGCTGATTTTTCCCGGACAGAGGCGCTTGCAGATGTGATGGCTGACGTTGAGCAGGCTGTCGCAGTTCCCGGCAATGTGCAGGCGGTGCAGGCACGGCTCTATGCCCTGAAAGGCCGTATCCTGCTGCTTGACGGCAAAAAGTCCAAGGCGCGCGACTGCTATGACCAGTCGGTGGCGGCATTTAAGGGTGACGCACAAGGACTGGTTCTGGGCAGCCGTCTGGGGCTTGAGCCGGATTTTTCAAGCGTAAGCAACGTGAGCAGTGAAAAAGCGATACTCACGCTTGAGCAGGCGCTGGTGCATTTTACCGCAGGCTCATATCTTGAGTCGAGCGCGCAGTTTGACACGGCATTCCTGTCGCTGCCGTCGTATTACCGGGCAGCATACGGCAAGGTCCGTGATCGCGCGTGGGAACTGCGGAATGTAAAGCCCGGCGCAAAAAACGGTAAGCATGACAATCTGCTCTATCTGCCGCAGATTACGGTCGGGCAGATGATGCTCATAACCCAGAATACCAGCAGCGTGCTTTTTAACTATACTGCCGGAAAAACACTTTCTGAGACAGAATTGTTCAAAAAACTTGCGGGCGCCGGGCTTGTAACGGCAGCTTCCGCTCCGCTGAGCGCGGACGGTGTGGTGGGCAGAGAAGATATTGTATCCAGAATCATCTGCGCGCGCTTTTTGTGGAACCTGTATGCATCCCGCAAAGGTTCTGCCGGTGCGGGCGTAAAACGCTACTCAACGGTGTACCGTACTGCCGGCGAAGCTTCTCCGGTGCCTGATATTCCGCTCAGCTCTCCTGATTTTGACGCCGTGCTCGGTACGGTAGAAAACGAGCTGATGTCGCTGCCTGACGGCATTCACTTTGAAGGCGACAAAACGGTATCTGCCGCGGAGTTCAGCACGTACCTGCAGAAGATAGAATAGCCTGCTGCGCCTGTGCAGCAGCATGTGTGATTGCCTATGCCCAGAACATATGATGACGCCCAGTTTATAGATACCTTTGAGCATGAGTATACCTGGCTCAACGGATTTATGCGCAATGTAAGGCGTTTTTCTGAGCGTCCGGCAGTCATAGACCCCGAGACTGACCGGGTATGGTCATACCGCAGCCTGAACCTTGAGGCGAACCGGCTTGCGCACGCGCTGCAAAAGGACGGCGTGCGCAAGGATGATGTGGTTATGTCCGCGCTGCACAACAGCGCTGAATTCTGTACCGCCTATATCGGCCCGCGCAAACTGGGCGCCGTCCTGCTCGCCGCTAACTTTAACCTTGCTGCGGGCGAAATGGCGCTGCTCATAAATCATAATAAGCCCAAGGTGGTGCTGTATACCGCCCGTATCCGGGACGTAGTTGTACAGGCCGCCGTCATGTGCATGTGGAAGCCGCTGCGCTTTGTGATGACCGACAACCGCGAAAACCTGCCGCTGCCTGCAGGCCACGTGCTGTACGAGGACTACCTGCGGGACCAGAGCGGTGAGGAGCCGCAGCGGGATTTCCGACCCCATATCTATGACGAGGTGGTTCGTTTGTGCACGAGCGGCACGAGCGCGCTGCCCAAAAGCGTTCCCGTAAATGACATAAACGAAGTGCTTTCAGCCCATGACGTTATCATGCAGTATCCGCTGAGCTCCCGTGACGTCTGTCTGAACATGACGCCCTGGTTCCATCGCGGCGGCTGCCACTGCGGCGGTCCCTGTCCGGTGTTTTATGCGGGCGGAGCCGTGGTGGCCCTGCGTACGTTCAGGCCGCAGACCGTGCTTGACTGGACAGCAGCATACGGTATTACGTTTTTAACGGGTACGCCGTCAAATCTGGAGATGCTGTGCCGTGCGCAGGAGCATACCGCCCGTGATCTGTCCGGGCTGCGCGGCATAGTGGCCATGGGAGGCCCGCTTTCAAAGGCTGCCTGCCTGCGGTTCCGCACGGTGCTTACGCCGCGGATCTTTAACGGCTACGGTACGACCGAGACTTTCTGGAATTCATTCTTACGCCCCTATGATCTGCCGGACAAGGCCGGTTCCGTGGGCTGCAGCTGCATTGACGATGAAGTACGTGTGGTTGCTATGAACGGTACCCTGCACGGTTCCCCCGATGATATGGTGCCGCATGACGGTGTGACGGAAGGAGAAATTATAATCCATGCGCCGGGAAAAACCACCTGCTCCTACTATAAGGGCGATGCCATGGGCAAAGCCACATTTTATAAAGGATGGATGTATACGGGCGATACCGGAACCTGGGACGAAGACTGGGTGGTGACCGTGCACGGCCGGCGTGACGACATGATGGTGGTGGCCGGCGAGAACATCTATCCGGCCCAGATAGAGGAGGCGGTGTGCGAGCATCCGAAGGTGCAGGACTGCATGGTCACGTCGTTACCGGACGATGTACGCGGTCAGGCGGTGGCGGCCTACATCGTGGCTGCTGACGAAAGCCTTTCCTTAAAAGAAATATCTGATTTCTGCGCCGCAAGCCCGCTGCTTTCCAAATACAAAAAGCCCCGCTATTTTGCCTTTGTACAGGAGCTGCCGTACAGCGAGACGGGCAAACGTCTGTACCGTACGCTCCGGGAGCGCGCTGTCAGTGACCTGGAGTCAGGCGTCCTGAAAAAAGCGGGCAGCTGAGCGCCACCACGGAAATCAATTTTTGCCGCTGTCAGCTGTTCCCGCCCGCCCCGAAAACCATCGACCCGACCTTGGTCGGGACAAAATGGCAGCAAACTGCCAGAACTCATAAACCACCGGCCGCCCGCCCCGAAAACCATCGACCCGACCTTGGTCGGGACAAAATGGCAGCAAACTGCCAGAACTCATAAACCACCGGCC
>CACZQF010000045.1 GCA_902783245.1 uncultured Spirochaetaceae bacterium
AAAAAAACAAGAAGCCTGAATACTTGCTTTTTTGATCAGCAAAAAACAGATACTGCATTATTTTCAATAGTTATTGCAATTTCTGATATCGGGCGGACTTTCTGCTTTTTCACACCTCTGTTCAGTACATGCGTGTAAATCAAGGGTGTTTGTACATCACTGTGACCTAAAAGTTCCTGCACTGTTCGCAAATCGCAGCCATTTTCAAGCAGGTGCGTTGCGAATGAGTGTCGGAAAGTATGGCAGCTTGCGTTTTTAAAGATTCCGACTTCGCCACTTTTAGTGCAGCATCATCCGTGGAAACGTGCACCGGCGCGCTTACAGCGCCGGCTCGTGACATGAGCCGCGGTCCGGGTACATGGGGCAGACATTGTTCACAAGATTACGGAAATCACGGTACTGGCGCCCGCAGAATCTGCAGGTGTACACAGGCTTTTCGCCGCCTTCGTACATGATATGATGTGCGAGCACAGGTCCTTTGGGGCAGTTGTTTATCATAAGGTCGCGGGCATTTGAATACGACATGCCGCAGCGGATGCAGTAATAGCGCCCGCAGCCCCCAGACCCGACCTTGGTCGGGACAAAATGGTGGCTGACGCAACATCACTACAGGATGTCGCCTCCCGCCACCTCCTGTATGCGGTATAACTATAGCGTGCCGTCCGGTTTTGTGTAAGATTTGTGACGGCAGGACTGCAAAGAAAACGGCTCCGGGCAGCGTTTCCGCACATCCCGGAGCCGGAGCAGTTTATGCCCTGCCGCAGCTTTTAGCAGCGCGCAGCACTATTCGATCATCACAATGTCTGAGACTACTTCACGCGCAGTTTTACGCAGTGTTCCGGTGCCGCTAATAAATGACCGCAGGATAATACGGTACTCCATGCCGGAGACAGCCGATTCCGGCAGGAAGAATTCCACATGGGTCTTCGTGTTCTGCGTAACGGCAGTACACGGAATCCAGCGGGATTCATCAGCTGCCGGCTGCTGCTTTTCGTCAAGCGGACACAGGAAGATGCCGCTTCCGTCGCCGCCCAGCTTGAGCCGCTTTCCGGTAATCAGCACCGTTTTGCCCGCAGTCAGTACACCGTCCGTACTGCCGGTGTACTGGTCGGTGACCGATGTGATGACAGCCGTGGTGTTGCTCATCACAACATCATTCACGCCTACTTCTGCCGCCGCCTGCTGCGTCAGCCTGCTGGGAGTGAATTTCGCTGTAAGCGGCTGCTTTTCATCGGCAATAAAGGACGCGTCTTCAAACTTACCGTTGGGCATCAGGTACAGGGTGCCCAGATCCAGTACGTTCACCGCTTCGCCGCTTCTCAGCGCCTGCAGAACCTCTTCCTTGAGAAATCCTGCAATCTGCTGCACCGCAAGCTCATTGGTTCCCGCCTTGCGCTGCTGTATGCGGGCAATGAGCGTATTCGTGTCAATTGTCCGCCGTTCAAAACGACCGTAATATCCATCGTTTCCATTGAGAAGGTGGTTCTCATACAGAACGATCTTTCCGTATTTTACGGAATCCGAAAAATTTGTATTCAAAGCTTCTGCCATATAGTATACTCCTTATGAAGGGGCCGCCGTTTATCGGCGGCCGTTTGTCCGCCCCGCACGGTTCCGCTCCCCTGCGGTCTGTACCGTGCGCGGGCATTTTTTATGCTGATCGCTCCGCCTGTTTTCAGCGGATACAATATCCGACTTCCCGCTGTGCCCTGTTTCTGAGTGCTATCCGAATGGTTTCATTGCGTCACCTCCGTATGCATACAGCATACTACGGAATCAGAGCCTCGGATCGTTCACAATCTGCACCAATTTTGCAGCAGAATGTGAACGGCACAAACCGGTAAAACTGTGCTTATCTCCGGCGGCCTGCCGCAGCCCTTCTGCCGTTATCTGCGGTAAGCATACTACGGAATCCCTGCTGCCGGTTGTTTAATAAATTCACTGAATTCACCGAATTTTTTAAACAACTCAAAAACCGGAGCTGTGGTACAATAGCGGATGTTTTTCTGTCTGATCGGTATCACGTACCCGGCATGCGCCTGCCGGGTACAAGACATGCACCTGACCGAGAGCAAGGCAGTCACCTGTCCGAAAGCAGGACAGACACCTGCCCGAAAGCAAGGCCATCACCTGCCCGAAAGCAGGACAGACACCTGTCCGAAAGCGAGACGTGCCACCGGTTCCGGCTGCTTCTGCCGTATACGGAAGTCGTTGATTATTCTGCTATTTTGATTATACTATCAGCATTATGAATGACCCTTTTGCTACGGTTCTTCCGCCGTTCATGCACTTTGCGCAGGTATATGGTGCGCAGATCGTATTTCTTTTCGGGCTGACAATGTTTTTCGGCGCCATCGGCGGCCGTCTGTTTCAGAAACTGCATATTCCGCAGGTTGTCGGCTATATCGTCATCGGTATTATTATCGGATCCTCAGGTCTGCGCGTACTGGAACCGCAGACTGTGGCGGCGCTGAATCCTATAAGCACCGTCGCGCTTTCTTTGATCGGTATTCTTATCGGCGCGGAGCTTAAGCTGGACGTGCTGAAAAAATACGGCAGGCAGTTCATCAGTATCCTGCTGTTCGAGTCGATCGTTCCGTTCTTTATCGTAGGCATCCTTATCACGGTGATAACGTATGCCGTAACCAAAAACTACCCTATGTCCGTTTCTCTGGGTCTGCTGCTCGGAGCCATCTGCTCGGCCACCGCACCTGCGGCAACCACCGACGTGCTCGTTGAGTACCGTACCAAAGGCCCGCTCACCACCACTACCTACGGCATTGTTGCCATGGACGATGCGGTGGCGCTCATACTGTACGCCATGGCAAGCACTATCGTGGCGCCCCTGCTCGGCGGGCATGTGGCATCGGTGAGCAGCCAGATCATTGCCATCATAAAAGATATTTTCGGTTCCATTATCATAGGATCACTGTTCGGCATGCTGCTTTCATTCACGATCAGAAACCTTATGCATGACGAAGGCCGGATTCTGTCTTTTTCGCTCGGCGCGCTGTTTTTGTCCACGGGCGTCTGTGAAATGCTCGGTCTGGATCATATACTGGCCGCCATGTCCATCGGCTTTTTTATGATCAATTTCGCTCCCGCCAAAACACGCCCGGTATTCGCGATCATCTCTAAATTCACGCCGCCGGTGTACGTACTGTTCTTTGTGCTTGTAGGCGCCAAACTCAATATTTGGATTATCTCCCCGTTCCTGGCACTGCTGGCCGTCATCTATGTGGCAGGCCGCACGTTCGGAAAGGCGCTCGGCTCCTGGTTCGGTGCAAAGATTACGAACGCACCGGTTACCGTACAAAAATACTTGAAATACTGCCTGCTCAGCCAGGCCGGCGTTGCCATCGGTCTTTCCATAGCGGCGGGCAATGACTTTCAGGACAGCGTGGGGCCGCAGATCATGCTCATCATCACAGCCACTACGTTCATTGTGCAGCTGCTCGGTCCGGTATGCGTAAAATACGGCGTGACAAAAGCCGGTGAAGTTGGTCTCAATGTAACTGAAGCTGACATAAAAAAGAATACCACCGTCAACGATGTACGATGGGGCAACATGCGTATCTGCGATGAACATTCACCCGCCATTGTGAATGAAAACGACACCACCATTACAATTATGGATTCGTTCTCGCACCAGCAGAATCTGAACTATGCGGTGCGCGGTACCGACGGCAAGTTGTCGGGCGTTATTTCTCTGGAGCACTTAAAGGAAGTAATGCAGATGGGTGAATTCGCTGACTCTCTGCTCGCGCTCGACATTATGGATCCGGTATCAGCCACCTGCAAGGCGGACATGACGCTGCCCGACGCATATAAACTGTTTGAAGAATACGATACGGACGCTATTCCGATTGTCAACGCGGACATGCAGCCGCAGGGCATGCTTGAGCGCTTTACCGCAGACCACTACCTGCACACAAGGATTCTGGAGCTGAACCGCAAGCTCAAGCAGCTGGGCTGACAACGGCCGCACTGACGGCTTTTGAGCATCCCCGCCGCTTAAAAGCTGTCAGTCTTCCACCTGCAGATAATTCCACACTTCAGGATCTTCCTGCCCCATGGACCAGAACGCTATGCGCTGCACGCCCATGTCCTTATACATGCGCGCGCGCTGGATTACTGAATATGCGTCGTCAAACCACACGGATACATGCGCGGTCACATCGTACTCGCACCACGGCACGCCGTCCCGGCGTTCTACTTTTACCACATTGTTTTCTGTCAGCACATCGTTAAGCACCGGAAACCGGTATGCTCTGTTCAGCTTGGGCTCAACCCAGCTGCGGCCGTAGAACGGAAGGCCCATCACAAGCTTTTCGGCAGGTACCTGCGACAGCGCGTACTCCGCCACCCGGCGGCACCAGTCCATGGAAGCAACCTCGCCCGGTGCGCTCGTAGACCAGTGCTCATCATAGGCCATAACCATAATGCTGTCCGCAATCTCCGAAATCTTTTTATACGGATATACATCATTCTGCAGCTCACGGACACGGGCCTTTACGCATACACGCAGCTTTTTATTTCCGAGCTTCTTTTTCAGATGCGTAAGGAATTCCAGAAAATGCTGGCCGTCCTTGCCCGGAATGTATTCATAATCAACATCAAGCCCGTCATACGGTTCCGTCGCGGCCACCAGCTCCTGTATGAGCGGATCACGCAGCTTGAACTGCGGATCAAGCACAAAATGAGACAGGCTCATGCTCTGGCAGGTTGCCACCAGATATACGGGCCGCTGCAGATCGGGCAGCTTTTTGCGTACAGGAACCCGCAGCAGCGAGCCGTAGGTTCCCACTTCCGTACCAAAATAGGCAAGCGATGAAAACGGAGCGTCCACATTCAGCCATTTTTCATAGCCTTCCATCAGATATACATAGATTTCTTTAAACGTGAGCGGTTCTTCGGCAGCAGGGGTACGCTCATAGGCATACATCAGCTGCTGCGGCGACTCAGGGACCACGGCCTGCGGAGCAGCAGCCGAGTCAGTACTGATCTCGGGAACAACATATTCTTTTTCCGCAGGAACGGAACAGCACGCCGTCATGACGATGACGATCATGCAGCAGATCAGACAGAGCAGCGCATTTTTTTTGCCGCGGATACCGCTGATACCGCAGGCACTGTATTCTTTGAGCAGATTCATTATATTGTTGCAGTTCATTTTTCAGCTTTCTCCTGCACAAGAATCCGGTACATCGGGTCTTCATCAGGATGCAGCTCCAGTACATGATGCTCGCACGGCAGAACTTCCGTCGGATCATGCGTTACATGCAGCAGCGTGGTAGTGCCGGTGGCCGCGACCGTTTCCAGCAGATCAAGGATTTTCTGCCGGTAGGACTCATCAAGGCCATGGCAAGGTTCATCCAGAATAAGCAGCGGCGGACATTTTACAGCGGCCCGCAGGATCAGAACGGCACGCTGCTCACCGTAGCTTAAATCCGCAAAGTTTTCCTGTTCACGCCCCGCAAAACCGCCCAGCCGCAGCCATTTGCGCGCGCTGGCTATCTCGGAATCTGTTTTGTGCTCATACAGGCCGATAGAATCCCGGAATCCTGATATGATCACGGATTCCAGATCACCGCCCACCATGCGGTACTCCACATGCAGCCGGTATGACACAATACCGAGCTTTGCCTTTATCTCCCAGATAGTCTCACCGCTGCCGCGGCGGCGGCCGAACAATGATACATCATTGCTGAACACCTGCATGTTGTCGCCGGTGATCAGCTCAAGGAACGTCGTCTTGCCGGAGCCGTTCGGTCCGCGTATAAGCCAGTGCTCGCCGGGATACAATGTCCATGACAGATGGCGAAGCACCTTGTGGTCATCCCAGCCCACGTTTACATCATGCATTTCCACAAGCGGAACGTTCTTCTCAGGATCGGCAGCCGTCTCATCGTCCTGCGCGGCCCGTGCGGCGGCATGCAGCCTGCGCACTTCCTCCGCGAATTCTGAGCGCAGACGCTCCTGGCCGGCCGCATTCTGCTGCTGCCGCACCTGAAGCTCCGACTCGTACCCGTCCTTGGTTCCGCAGAACGACACGGCGCCGTCTTTAAATTCAAGCACGTGGGTTATGCACGCCGGTATTTCCGTATACCGCTCCATGCCCAGAATAATATAAGGAAGCGCCGTGTCGGACGGTTTTCCCGCCACCTGCTTTGACGCTATAGTATTAAAAAAATCAAGGAGAATGCCGCGGCTTGTGCTGTCCAATCCTGCGAACGGATCGCTCAGAATAAGCAGTTTTTTCCCGGACAACAGCGCACGGCACAGCAGCGTCCGCCGTATCTCTCCGGTAGACATGTATTTGAGCCCGCGGTCAAGGATTTTATCCACGCCGCACAGCTTTACCTGCGGATCTGATTCAAGCCGGCTGCCGTCATTGCCCGTTACCTCGGCAAGAAACCTGCGGCCCGTCCGTCCGTGATCTACACCGCCTTCTATATAATCGCTTTCATCGTTAATTCGCTCTTCTTCTATAAGGCGTGCCGCGCGTTCGAGCGAAACGATTTCCACGGAACCTTCGAATGCCGACGCATACAGCGGAATGTCCTCGCCGCTGCCGGCACTGCCGCTCATACTGTTAGGAATGATCTGCAGCATGCTGCTCCGCACGCCGCTGATGGCAGTAAGAAAAGCGGCTTTTCCGCCGCCGTTGGGGCCGATAACCAGCCACGCCTGCCCTGCCGTCATTGTCCAGCTCATATCCGGGATTAAAACACGCTCGCTGTCCTGTATGCGGCAGTGGTTTACTGAAATAAGGTTATTTTTTCTTTCTGTCATGCTATTTAGTATAGCACAAGTTCCGCCGATAGTAATAGAGTAACAAGTAGTGGAGGTTACAATGAAAAAGCATTTTTATATCTGTGCATCGCTCTTTATATCTCTGACAGCAGCACTGCATGCCGAAGCGCCGTTCTTTAAAGTAAACGGATCGGTTAAAAGCTATACACAGACAACGTATCTGATTACGCAGAAGTTCGGAGACTATTACCGTACGCCCGACACATCCTATGTCCATACCATAGGCTCCAACGGGCTTGAGACCGATGTTTCCCAAGTAAACGCGGCCGGTACTATCATCAGCAGAATCACCTACGCATACGATGATGCGGGAAATAAGATAAGCCAGACCTGCACCGACGGCGCAGGTACTATAGAATGGAAACAGACCTTTACATATGAGAACGGCCTGCTCAAAGAAGAGTCGGAGTTTAAAAAGGATGACACGCTGTCCAGCAAATCAATCTTCAAATATTCAGCCGACAACAAGCAGACCGATGAGTCCTACTACAACGGCGAAGGTGCCCTGATCTGGAAAAGCATCAGCAAATTCGATGACAACAACCGCAAGCTTGAGACATTGCAGTACACGGCCGACGGCCAGCTTGACCAGCGGCAGGTATTCACCTACAACGATGCGGGAAATCTGGTGCAGATTGATACCTTTAATAACGTTGATGAGCAGACCGAAAAGGTCATATACCGCTACGGCGACAACAATCTGGTAGGCGAAACAGCATCTACCAATATTGCCAACGGAACACAGACCCGTGAATTCTATAAATACGATGATGCGGGCAATCTTACCAAAGTGACCACCTACAGCGTAAGCACTAAGTTCGGCTCCACAATGAATGAGCTTGTAGACATGAGCGAATATACGTATACAAAATAAACGCTGCAGCTTTTACAGCCGCTACAGCAACGTATCGAACATTTTTGCTGCCCGTCCCAGCATCCGCTGATGGACGGGTATTTTTTTATACAGCTCCGGCGTGAATTCCCGGCATTGCTCTTTGGCGCGCTTAAAATCCTGCTCCACATCATTCACCACCGCGTTTCCCTGTATGTAGGCCGCGCACTCAAAATGATGGAACAGGCTGCGGTAGTCAAGATTGATGGAGCCGACGACAGCGCGCTCTCCGTCAGACACAAACAGCTTGGAATGAATGAATCCCGGCAGATATTCGGCCACGTGCACGCCGTTTTCAATAAGCCGCTTGATATAGGTACGGCCGATGCAGAACGTCAGGTAATGGTCAGCGCGCGACGGCACCAGTATGAACACCTCAACGCCGCGGCGCGCAGCATACACCAGCGCATTCTCAAGCGCACTGTCCAGAATCAGGTACGGCGTCACGATATGCACATACCAGCGGGCACGGTTCAGTATGTCGCAGTATACGATCTCCGCGGTATCCTCATCATTCAGCCCGTCATCACCGTAAGGAATAATAAATCCGCCGAAATAGCTCGGGCTCGACGCTACAGCCGTCGGCACCGGCTGATCAGCATACATCCCGGACGGCGTACCTGCTGCATGCGTAAACGGTGTACTGTCCGTACGCAGATACCGTTCCCAGTCGTCATCCGTCTTTTCCGACACATTCCATACCTGCAGGAACATGGCGGTAAAACTCATAACGGCGCTGCCTTCAATACGTATGCCGCAGTCCTTCCAGTATCCGAACCGTTCCTGTACGTTAATATATTCATCAGAAAGATTTATGCCGCCGGTATAGGCGATCCTGCCGTCTATGACGCAGATTTTACGGTGATCGCGGTTGTTCTGATGCGTGGAAAGCAGCGGTACCAGCGGTGCGTACGTCTTTGCCTTAATGCCCAGTGTGGAAAGGTATTCAGGATACCCTGACGGCAGCAGCATCATAGAACCGATGCCGTCATACATCACTCGCACTTCCACGCCTGCGGCCGCCTTCTTTTTAAGGATCGCCAGAATATCACCCCACATGGTGCCGAATCCTATAATAAAGTATTCCATGAAGATAAACTTTTCAGCTTTCTCAAGCTCAACAAGCATATCTACAAAGTTGTCCTCGCCGCTGGGAAAATATGCCGCGCCGGAATCCATGTAGGCCGGAAAGCCGCAGCTTTGTAAATAAAAGGCAAGATCCTTTACTGAAGGATTCTGATACAGGCTGTCCTGTACTTCGGGCAACGGCTTCAGCGTTTTCAGCAGCCGCGCCGTGGTCTTACGCAGGCGCTTGCGCAGACCGATGCCGCCCATATTGATAGAAAAGAACAGATACATCAGCACGCCGAAAATCGGCGCGATGGTAACAGGTACCATCCATACCAGTTTGAACTCGGGCTTCTTGTTCGTGTTCACCAGATACACCATGAACCCGAGGCTCACCAAAGACAGATGTGCGCTCCAATAATTACGGAACAGATAGGTATCCAGCAGATTGTCGATCTTTATCAGCACCAGGAACTGCAGGGCTATAAAAAAGGCGATGGTAAGCGCACGGCCGAACAGCACATAAGTCAAAAGCTTACGCCGTATCGGGCGGTATTTAACCGCTTTACGAGAACCTTTTTTTACCCGCCGGTTATATCGGCTCAACCGCCTCCGGCTTTTGCCGTGTATGTCAGACAAAACACTTCCTCCGCCGTATGCCGTACAAAAACACACGGGCCGCTCTGTTCAGACGGCCCGTGTGCGCTTCATACATCCGTTATATCTGAAACGTAAAGACTAAAAATTATCTTCCTGCAGCTGGAAATAGCTCTGCGGATGAGCACAGACAGGACATACGTTAGGAGCTTCTTTTCCTACGCAGATATGACCGCAGTTGCGGCACTGCCAGATTTTATCGCCGTCCTTACTGAACACACATTCTTTTGTAACATTGTCCAGCAGCTTGCGGTACCGTTCCTCATGATGTTTTTCGATGGCGGCTACACCTTCAAAGAGCTTGGCGATGGAATCAAACCCTTCTTCCCTCGCTGTCTTTGCAAAACCGGCGTACATATCGGTCCATTCATAGTTTTCACCGTCAGCTGCCGCTTTCAGGTTTTCTGCCGTCGTTCCGATTCCGCCGTTCAGAAGCTTATACCACATTTTGGCATGCTCTTTTTCGTTTTCTGCAGTCTCTAAGAAAATCGCCGCAATCTGCTCAAAACCGTCTTTCTTTGCCTTGCTCGCATAGTATGAATACTTATTGCGGGCCATTGATTCACCTGCAAACGCCGTCTGCAGATTTTTCTCCGTCTGAGAACCTTTCAGTTCCTTTGCCATAGATTTTCCTCCGTTTTTATATATAGAATAAATGCAGGGTATCGACATTTGTCCCATATATTGCAACAATACTACCAGTATTATAATAAAAGCGTTTATGCTAAAAAGCAAATAAAAACATATTCAGAATAACCGCTTTTATTCCGATATTTACAAAAAGACAGGTTTTTGTATTTAATAGAATCGAGGTGAAAACCATATGAGCAAAACAATCGGTATAAAGCTTGCAGACGGCACGTTTTATCCTATTCTTGAAGAAGGAAAGTCTGAGAAAAAAGTTCTTGATCTGACCACGGTCAATGACAATCAGACCACCGTACAGGTGGACTTATACCGGTCGGACACAAGCTCTATGGACGATGCCGAATACGTGGACACGCTCAAAATTGACAACCTTGTAGCCCACCCCAACGGCGAGGCGACGCTGTCCATGGACATCGGCATTGACGAAAACGACAAGCTTACCGCACAGATAAAGGATCCCGAATCCGGCGGCCACAGTGACGTCGCGGTAAGCCTTATAAACCTGCCTGAATCTGAACGTAATAAACCTGTTGATTTTAATATTTCTCCGGCCGCTGCCGCAGGCGGCGGACTTCTGGCCGCAGCTGCTGCGGTAGGAGCAGTTGGAGACGAACCCGCAGCGGAACCTGCAGAACCGCCTGCGGAAGCTCCCGCAGCTGATGAGGCGGATGTGCCCGCAGACGTTCCTGCCGTTGATGAGACGCCCGCCGAAACACCGGCTGCCGCACCCGCGGATGATGATATGTTCATGGATGATCTTTCGTCCCTTGATCTTCCGCCGGAAAGCGCGGAGCTTCCCGCAGAATCCGACAGCGGCGACACCGCCTCTACAGAAGAAATGCACACGATTCTGGATGAGCCGTTCTCCTTTGACAGTCTTGATATTCCCGATGACCTCGGCACATCCGCGCCGGCTGATGACGCTCCTGCCGCAGACGTACCGGCATCTGATGATATCCCTGCGGCAGATCCCGAAATAACTTTTGATACCACATCGCTTGATCTTGATGATACCGCCGGAAAAGATGCGCCCATCGACTTTGATCTGTCATCACTTGATCTTGACGCTCCGGCAGAAACACCCGCAGCAGAGGCTCCCGCCGATACGGACTTTGATCTGTCATCACTCGACCTCGATGCTCCCGCGGAAACGCCCGCAGCAGCTGCTCCCGCCGATACGGACTTTGATCTGTCATCACTCGACCTTGATGCTCCCGCGGAAACGCCCGCAGCTGACACCAGCCTTGACCTTGACTTCCCCGATTTCAGCGGCAAAGACACGGCGGCAACGGCAGCCATTGCATCCGATGATCTGGACATGCCTGACTTTGACAGCACTCCTGACAACCGGTCTTCAAAATCCACTTCCGCAGGATTCAGCTCATCACCGC
>CACZQF010000046.1 GCA_902783245.1 uncultured Spirochaetaceae bacterium
GCCGCATAGGTCTGCCCCTTGCCGATATTCCGCCGATATTGTATAGTTTAAAATCCATGAATATAGCATTGTTTTCTGATTCGTATCTTCCTACAAAAAGCGGAATCGTGACGGTAGTGGTGCAGCTCAGAAAAATACTGACAGAGCTGGGGCATCACGTTGTTATTGTGACGGTTGGCTCACATGAGTCAAAAAAGGAAGAGGGAATGGATCCTGATATCCTGCGGGTATATTCTATTCCGTCTCCCTGCGGCGAGAACCAGTATATCGGCTTTCCTCACAAAAAAAAGGTAGTAGAATTTCTGAAGAAAAATAATATTGAGATCATCCATTCTCATACGGAATTTTATATAGCGCATGCCGCCAAGCAGGCAGGGCGTGCGCTGCATATTCCTGTCATTGCGACTACCCATACTATGTGGGAGGACTTTTACCGCTTTTATCTGCCTATGGGACGTATTATTCCTGTAAAGGTGGTGCGGAAGATCGTGTGGCGCGTCTATAAAAAATTCTATGCGTTCATTAACGTTTCAGAAAAAGCGAAGGACTATTTTAAAGAGCCGTTCATGCTCCCCGGTATTCCCTCTGCAATTATTCCGAATGCTATTGACACCAAAGCGTTTTTAAGCCGCAAATGTTCCGAGGAAGATCGTATGAATATCCGCCGGAGCTGGGGCATAGAACCCGACGAGCAGCTGCTGCTTTTTGTGGGACGTGTGGTGGAGGAAAAACGCGTTGAGGAATTGTACACCATCTGTGTGAATGTGCTGCGTCAGCGTGAAAAAGTAAAGGTTATGTTCGTTGGTTCCGGCGGTGCCATCTATGCGCTGGAAAAACGTGCGCGCAAGGACGGCCTTGAGAACCGGATTATTTTTACCGGGTTCGTCAACTGGGATAATCTTTCCAGTTATTACGGCATCGGCAATATTTTTATTACGGCGTCCCTGTCAGAGATGCATTCTATGACGGCGCTGGAAGCATTGCTGTCCCATCTGCCGGTGGTCTGCCGCAAGGATGAAAGCTTTTTTGATACGGTGTATCACGGTGAGAACGGTTATCTGGCCGATACTGATGAAGAGCTTGAGAATTATATCATAGAGCTTCTTGACGATCCTGCAAAGCAGAAGGTGTTCGGTGAGAAGAGCTATGAGATTTCAAAGAATTTTTCTATGCGTACCCACGGGCTGCGTACGGTGGAATTCTATAAATGCGTACTGGAACACTATCCGTGGCCTGTTTCCGATGCGGAGCTGCAGGCAGCGGTTGATGCGGTAGTACGTGTGGAGGATGCCTAGACAACCGCTGGCTTATGTGTGCTGCGGCTGTAGGAACACGTGCTGATGTTCGGGTATCAGCATATTTTGCTAATGGATTATATACTTAAATGAAAAAAAATGTGAGATTTTTAGTCCGGGGAGTGACCGGCTTTTTTCTGTTGTTTTTCAGTGCGTCCGTACTTCATGCCGCTCCGCGCGGCAAACAGGAGCTTGTTGAAAGCGGACATTGGATTTACGATGCCGTTACCGCGATTTCCCTTGAGGCCGGTGTACGTAATTTTGCCGACACCGCTCCGCTTACTATCTCTGAGCTGCTGATGTATCTTGATGAGATTGACTATGATACGCTGAGCAAGGCCGGAAAAAGGCAGTGGAACAGGATTCATGATTACTGTACTGAGGAAACGCTTACGCGCAGTTCCGATCTGTTCGCGCTCAGTTTTGATCCTTCTGTGAATATTGAAGGATATTATAAAACAGAAAGCAAGATAGACTGGGTGTATGACCGCTACAGCCGCAATCATCTGATCGAGCTGCCTGTAGTGATGTCGATTGCTGATTATCTGACGCTGGGCACAGAATTCCATCTTGGCGACAACAAGGGTTCCATGCTGCACGATGACCACTATGCGAATATCCCGACATCCGGCGGCGAGGTGGACGTGAATTTTCCTGATTACGGGTATCTTTCCACCGGCTATAAGTTTACAGACTCATGCGGGTTTACGTTCCAGCTGGGAATGGGAGAGCAGTCCATAGGCCGTACGCAGACCGGCAGCATTATCCTGTCGGATTATATGACGGGCGCATCCTACGGAAAATATGCATTATATACGCCTGACTTTAAGTATACGTACAATGCACTCCAGCTCGGAGTTGACAAATACATGTATTACCATTTGATTGACGTGCGCCTTTTCAAAAAGCTTACAGTAAGCATTATGGAGGCCACGCTCACCAACGCAGGTTTCGAACTGCGCTATGCCAATCCGCTGACGGTTTTCCATGGCATGGCACCGTGGAGGGACTATGGTGACAGCGATGCGCACAATGCCGAATTCATGGGGCTGAAGCTTGATTTTGCGCTCTCACGCTATCTGCGGCTGTACGGTATGTTTGCCATGAACCAGTATCAGGTGCCCTATGAGCGCAGCAACTTCAGCGATGACTGTACGCCAAATTCTTTAGGCGGACAGCTCGGACTTGAGTCCTATATTCCTGCCGGTGAGGGCTATGTACATTTTGGTCTGGAAGGCTATTATGCGCAGCCTACGCTGTACATTAAGGAAAGCCCCGACTGGTCATTCTTCAGAACCTACACCGACAACATCGGTGACAACGCGGTATTCTATGAATGGACGGGAAATCCGTTCGGTCCTGATACTGTTGCCGGTGAGCTGTCCATTGGCTATGAAAAGCCCGGTGACTGGTCCTTGGATCTGGTATATCTGTTCCTGTGTCAGGGTGAAAATGCCGACAAAAATATTTTCTATGACAAAAAATCAAAGACATGGTACAGTTCTACGGACGGCGATAACGCAAAAATCGCCAAGACATCGGGAGGCGGTACGCTGCCTGACAGCTGGCCGTATCCTACCAGTGCGAACGGTATCAGTCAGTATCTGGAGACGCCTACCGGTACGCCCAGATACACTAACAGGGTGTCGTTGCGCGGAAAATGGCAGGCGAACCGCTGGCTGTCATTCACTTTCCAGCCTGCCTATGTTATAATATTCAACTATGAGCATAAGACTGACAATGTAAAACAGGGGCTGGAATGTGCCCTTGCTGTTACCTGCAGGTTTTCTAAAATACACTGATGATAAGGTCGGAGTTAAAAAATGATGCTGATATATAGAATTAAAGGTTTTATACGTGCGGCAGTCCGTGTACGCGCTCGTACGCTCGTGCTGATCGCTGCAGCTGCCGTTGCGGTATCGGTGTCGCAGCCTGTTTTTTCACAGATCAGTACTGATCCGCAGGATCCATTCTATACCTATGCGCAGGGCTGGTATTTGAAAGGTTATACCTCATGGCTGCCGCAGCTGCGTCCGTACTCCCTTAATGCTATAAAGAATATTCTGGCAGACGTGATGAACAATGCCGAAGGACGGGATCTTGAGCTGGCTCAGGAATTCTACGACCGGATAACCAGCGACACGTTTAGAATCAAGCTTGAAGGTACATATTCTAAAAAATACGAAAAGAACCGTGATACTAAGGATACCTCCACAACAAACCAATATGCGGGCGGACCGTTTGCGGTTGGTGACGTTCAGCTGCGCAACTGGTTAAGTCTGGGGTACAGTCTGGGTGTGTATGCCAATAACGTTGAAGATTCCGATGTCAATCCGATTTGGACTAACTCTGCGTACGACACGGTTACCGATGCAGTGTCTGTAGGTCCGTTCGACGCGAATATAAACCTGAATACGAATGCAGCCGTTACATGGGATAAATTGACAATACAGGGCGGCGTGAACCGCAGCGGCTACGGTGCCTTTTTGGGCGATGATGCTGCGTTAAGCGATTCATCGTTCCATTCGCCGAATTTTTCTGTATCCTATGACGGCGGCAAATGGAGCTATTCTCAGATTTATGCTGCTGTAGGTGCGTCCTTTAATAACGGCGTAAAGCCGCGTGAGTCTGACGACGGCAAAGGATTCTCATTCCATTCCATACGGTTTGCTGCTACTCCAAAGCTGAACATATCTTTCTATGAATCTACGGTATTCAAAGGGACAAAGCTTGCATATCTGGTGCCCGCGCCCTTTATGGCCATTCAGGGAATCGGCGATTCCAACGACAACAGCCAGATGGGACTGCTGTTTGAGTTCCATTCGAACAACGGCATAGAGTGGGCCACCAGCTTGTTTGCCGATGATATTGACCTGAATAAAGCGTTCAAGCTGAAATTTAATACGAAGAACCGTGTTGGTATTGAGACGGGACTTATCTATTCACCGCTCGGCAATGTGGTTGATATGCTCACGCTCAACTATACAATGGTCACGCCGTATACCTACGCACACTGGAGCTATGACGACACGAACGCCACCTTTACCGACAAATCGTACAACTACCTGAACTATGTGAATCACGGTACGAACATGGGCTTTTCCATTCCGCCGAACAGTGACCGCATCATGTTCTCTGCAAAGTTCCAGCCGTTCAAACGGCTTTCGCTGCGTGTATTCACCACCTTTATGCGTCACGGAAACGCTTACGAGTCTTTGACCGATGATGAGCGGCGGCAGATTTACTATACGAACTATCTGTCTGCCACTGAAAAGGTGTTCTATGTGTGCACGTATGACGACGGCAGCAACGGCAAAGTAAAGTCCCTTACCGAATATAATAACTGGGTCGAAAATGACTCACCCTCTGAGACAGAAAAAAGCCGCTACACAATGGTGCGCACCTCAGGCGGCAACGTGTACAACACCGAGGGCGGCTATTTTGCCCAGCAGATGTTCCTCGGCGATGACTGCCACATCGATACGGCATGGGACTACCTGAACTTTTTGAGCCAGTCTCATGTCATGTCCGTGTACCAGATCGGCGTTGATATGGCATTCGAGCTGCCGCGGTTCAGACTCGGCACCTGGACATTTAAATTCGGCTATACATGGGAGTATATCCATAATAACGGTGTGCAGAATGCCATGCTCAACTATTCTTCGGATTACGGCACCGGCATTGACAGTTCTGATGACACTGCCTGGCGTAATGCCTATGCGAACTGGGTGAGCAAACTGCATGACACCATCAACCAGTACATGTATGTGGGACTGAAGATTTTGTATTAAGTACTGGTGACGGGAGCTATGGAACGGAAATTTTTATTTTTATATCTGAACACCGGGGGCGGTCATATTGCGCCCGCACGTGTGCTCAAGCAGGCCTTTGAGGAGCTGCACCCCGGCGTGCCCGTGGAGCTGCTCCACGGTTTTTCCCCTGATGATCGGCTGGCAAGATTTTCATACGAATACTGCTATGGTCTTTCCCTGAACTATTTCCGCGGTTTCTTTCCGCTGTTGTATGATCTGGGACAGTTCCGGTGGATGCAGAGTATCTTTGTGTTTTTTCTTAATGTACGCATCCCGCTGTATATCCGCTCCTATATAAAAAAACATCATATCACCGATGTAGTGTCGTTTCACTTCCTGCTTACGGCCAGCGTAAAAAAAACGCTGCGCGGTATTCCGTGGCATGTAAACTATACCGAGGTTGTTACGGATCCCTTTACGTGCCCGAACGCATGGTTCTATCATCACGACCAGCATTTTATGGTGTATTCGCAGGAGCTAAAAGACTACGCCATGCGCAGCTTTCAGATTCCTGACCACAGCATCAAGGTGATTCCGTATCTTATCAACAAGAAATTCCGCATGCATGTATCGCCTGAGCAGATGCGCGCGCTTCGGATAAAGCACGGCTTTGATCCGGATAAAAAAATCGTACTGCTTACCGGCGGCGGCGAGGGGCTGCCCGGCGCCGTGGAGATCGTAAAAGAATGTATCCGCGACAAAGCAAGGTTTGCTGTGGCGGTTGTCTGCGGCAGGGATACGGTAAAGAAAAGGCTGCTTGACGTTCTGAGCCTTACGCATCCTGATATTGATCTGCATGTGTTCGGTTATGTGACTTTTATGGATGAGCTGGTGAAGCTGTGTGACTGCGCGGTTATAAAGTCAGGCGCGTCCACGATGATGGAAGTACTTGCGAACCGCAAGCCCGTGATCATCTGCCGGTATATCCATAATCAGGAGCTCGGCAACGTCCGCTTTGTTGTGCGTAACCGCGTGGGATGGTTTATCCAGAAGCCTGCGCATATCTATGCTAAAATAAACGAGATCCTGAGCGATAAAAACTTTGATGCAGAAATGAAAAGCCGCTTTGATGCGCTTCCGATTGATACGGATGTGAACAAAGCGGTTGCCATGCTGATGGAAAACTGCTGGGAATAGCCGCTTCGCTTACTCTGCGTGCTGCAGCGCGATTTTCCTTCGGGTTTCTTCTACAATCTGAGAAAATTCGGTCTTAAAACGTTCTTCTGAAAAAGACAGCGCCTGAGCTATGATCGCGTTCCTGTCAAACTGCCCGTGGCTGTCCATGTCCTCGAACCGTTCGATCGCTTCCTTGAGCGACGCGGCGGACTGTTCTTTAAAGAATATGCCCGTCTTACCATCCACAACGGTTTCGCATGCGCCTCCGCGTCCGAACGCAATGACCGGCGTACCGCATGCCTGCGTTTCAAGCGGCGCAAGCCCGAAGTCTTCCTCCGCACAGAACAGCATGGCTCTGCATCGCTGCAGGTGCGAGCGCAGTACCGCATCTTCCGCACGGCCGAGAAATACAATGTTCGAATCTCCCTGCGCCAGCTTTCTGAGCTTCTTTTCTTCTGATCCTCCGCCGATTATCACCAGCTTCCTTCCGGTTCCTTTTATAGCGTTTATGGCAATGTCAATCCGCTTGTAGGGAATCAGGCGTGAATATGCCACGTAGTAGTCTTCTTTTACTGCGTTGTCATCAGGGTAGAACCGTCTGGTATTGAGCGGTGAGTAGATGACCACAGCGTCCCTGTTCCAGAACTTTTTAATACGTCTGGCAATGTAGTAGGAATTCGCCACGATAGTGTCGATCCGCTGGCTTGAGATATAATCCCACTGCCGTATGCCGCTCATCCATCTGTCCATAAAAAAGCGTGTAAGCCGTCCGCTGCGCTTTTTATAGGCGTAGAAAAGATCCCATGCATAGCGCATAGGTGTGTGTATATAGGCGATCTGCGGAACATGGGGCGGAACGATGACGCCTTTTGCGCAGCTTGATGAGCTGCACAGCACCAGATCATAGCCGCTCAGATCAAATGATTCGAAAGCCTTTGGCATGAACTTCAGCAGCTTGGTATAGATCTTCGTTGCACAGGGAATCTTCTGGAGCGGCGAAGGATACACACGTACGTTTTCAAAATGGCCCTTAAGTTTTTTAGGATCATAAACAAGCGTGTAGATATCTGCGTTCGGATACATGCGGAGCCACAGTTCTACAAAAGTTTCCGCTCCTCCGTAATTCACGAGCCAGTCATGCACGATTGCAACTTTCATTCTCTGTTCTCCTTTTAAAGCCCCGGCGGCAGCCGCGTGTCAAGAATGACGCGGACAGCACTTGCAGGCTTTAGAATGCAAGTGCCCATGATTTCAGTACATGGTGTACTTGTTTATCATGTCTCCCGAAGACGGATTTACTTTGAAAAATGCTCCGCCATGTAGTCTCTGACGGAATAACGCTTAACTACGCGCTGCTCAAATGCCTGATTAATTAGATCATCTATATCAAGCGAACGGTAGATTTCCTCCGCCTGCTCAGGAGTACCGCGCAGCACGGGATGCTTTGGGGTAAAAAGCACGCAGCAGTCCTCGTAGGGCAGGATAGATGTTTCATAGGTACCGATAAATTCGGCCGTTTCCACGATCTCTTCCTTATCAAGGCCTGCAAGCGGACGCAGCATCGGGTATTCAGCAAAATGCTCCGTGACCGTCATATTTTCAATGGTCTGGCTTGCTACCTGACCGAGACTTTCGCCTGTGATGATGCACTGCGCGCCGATTTTTCCTGCAATAAGGTTCGCGACTTTCATCATGCACACGCGGAGCATGAGCGTGGTCCAGTCTGCGGGCGCGCGCTCTTTTATGCGCATCTGCACGTCGGTGAACGGTATGATGTTCAGGTGGGTCTGCATGCCGTAGCAGGCGATAGTGGAAGCTAGTGTTTCGACTTTCTGCTGGGCTTCCTCAGACGTGTAGGGATAAGAATGAAAGTACACGGACTCTACGGTCATACCGCGCCGCATCATGCGGTACCCGGCCACAGGAGAGTCTATGCCGCCGGAAAGCAGCAGCAGACCTTTGCCGCTGATGCCTGCGGGCAGTCCCCGGCACCCGGTTCCCTGGTCGTAATATACGAATACACGGTCTCTGATTTCCACATGGATGACGACGTCCGGATGATGGACGTCCACAGCAAGCAGCTTGCGGTCATAGATTTCATCCGCCGTGACGCAGTTTACCTGATAGGAATTCATCGGGAATTTTTTATCGCCCCGTCTCGTCTCCACCTTAAAGGATTTTGCGCCTTTTTCCTTTGCCTGCATGGCTGCAGCCATGACGGTCTTTTTTATGGCTTCAATATCCTTTTCACAGACGGCCGCCCGGGCCCAGCCGGTAATACCGATAAGATGGCTCAGCGTAAATTCCACCGCTTGTGCGGCGCTGTCGTCCGCATCAATGTAGAGTCTGCCTGCGAACAGCCGGACTTTTGCATCTACATTTTCCAGATACAGCTGCGTGTTGTGTACGAGCCGCTTTTCAAATTCTTTTATATTGGAACCTTTCAGCGTCAGTTCCCCGAGTTTTCCTAAATATGTAATCATTGCGGAAATAGTATAGCTGATATCAGTAATTTTTACAAATAGAGTAGCAGCGGGAGGCGGCGGAATGTGTGGTATCATTGTAAGCTGCTATTCTATCCCGACCAAGGTCGGGTCTGTACTTTCGGGGAGGTAGCAGCGGGAGGCGGCGGAATGTGTGGTATCATTGTAAGCTGCTATTCTATCCCGACCAAGGTCGGGTCTGTACTTTTGGGGAGGTAGCAGCGGGTGTCGGTCGCGACGAGGCTTCCTAAAGTGCCTCAGAACGCCGCAGCTTTGCAGTAGTGTTACAGCACTACAGAAGGCTGCCGTACCTGCGCGCAATTCCGACATATAGTGTGTTGAATTTTTTCTGATACACTATTAGACTCTTTGAAGCTGATTTAGGAGGTGGCGGGAGGCAACGTCTTGTGGTGATGTTGTGTCGGCCACCATTTTGTCCCGACCAAGGTCGGGTCGGAGGTCTGGTGCCCGAAATGCACTGCTATGTCCGCCTGCGAACTGCGGAACGGCAGCAGTTCGGCGCTTTACGTGATATGAACAATAAACGTGCTTTTTTGAATGGTATTGCCGCAGGCATCCCGATCGGGCTCGGGTATTTTGCAGTTTCTTTTTCGCTCGGAATTGTTGCCCGGCGGGCAGGACTGGATCATATTCAGGGATTTGTCGCGAGCTGGTTTAATCTTGCTTCGGCGGGAGAGTACGCGCTTTTTACTTCGATAGAAGAACTTGCAACGTATCTTGAGGTAGCCCTTATTACTTTTGTAGTGAATGCCCGCTACATGCTCATGAGCTGCGCCTTGAGCCAGCGTTTTTCTGCCGAGACTCCGTTTTTTCATCGACTTTTGGTTGCGTTCGGAATTACTGATGAAATTTTCGGTGTGTCGATCGCACAGAAAGGCTCGCTCAATCCGTTTTATAACTACGGCGTAATGGCCGTTGCGGTTCCGCTCTGGAGCATCGGTACTTCTCTTGGAATTGTTGCGGGAAATATACTTCCTGTACCGATCGTACAAGCGCTTTCTGTAGCTCTTTACGGAATGTTCATCGCGATTATCATTCCTCCTGCCAAAAAAAACATGACGATTGCCGTCGCTGTGGCCGTGAGCTTTATTTTGAGCTGGGGCTGTTCTGTCCTTCCGTATATAAAAAATTGTTCTGCCGGCAACAGAACGATACTGCTTACTGTGGCAATCTCTGCGATTCTGGCGTATCTAAAACCTGTTGAGGAGGAGCAGCAATGAAAGAAAATATATACATCTACATTTTTGTTGCTTTTATCGTCTCGTATCTCATCCGGGTGCTTCCGCTCACGTTAATCAGAAAGCCGATTAAAAACCGGTTTATCCGTTCTTTCCTCTATTATGTTCCCTATGTTACGCTCTCGGTGATGACATTCCCCGCGATTATTCAGGCGGCGGATTCTCCTGCGGCAGGTGCTGCCGCGCTTATTGCAGGCGTTTTCCTTGCCTTTTTAGGGGCCGGACTTTTCCCTGTAGCGATTGCCTGCTGCGTCGTGGCTTTTGTAGCCCAATGGCTGTTGTAGTGCTTCAGGGCGGCTGATACTGCTGGCTTTTACTGCATCGGCATGAGCTGCATGTATTCTGCTGCATCTGCGTGCAGTATCTTTGCATATCCTATTGCAAAATGACAAAAATGGTGATAATGTAAAGTTATGTTGTATTTGAAACCGTTCAAACATGTAGAAAACGCGCCGATGCCCCGGACTATTCCGCTGCTGTTCAGAGAACGCGTAAAGGAAATACCGGAAGTTTCGCTGCAGGTTGTAAAAAACGAAATCGGAAAATTCGAACACTACAGCTACGAGCTGGTATATCGCCGCATGCTGGACCTTGCCTGCGTGCTCAGAAAGATGGGCGTGCGCCGCGGAGACCGTATCGGCCTCATTTCCGACAACCGGCGTGAATGGCTTGTAACGGACATGGCGGTGCTTGCGCTGGGAGCCTGCGACGTACCGCGCGGCTGCGATTCCATGGGAACGGAAATACGTTTTATACTGAGCTTTACCGAATGCCGGCTTGCATTCTTTGAAAACGGCCGGCAGCTTGAGAAAGTGCTTGAGAACGTTGCCGAGGTGCCTGCACTCAAAGATGCGGTGCTGTTTGATTCTGCGGATGAAGAGCTCGTACACAAGGCTGCCGAGGCCGGCATTACCGTGCATAAATTTATTGACCTTGAGGACCGCGGCAGAAAGTCTTCGTACGGCGAACGCGGCGCCGTCGAGGTTGACATGAACGAGACCGGCGGCGATGAAATCGCCACGATCATATTTACGTCCGGCACCACGGGCATTCCGAAAGGCGTCATGCTCAGCCACGACAACTATATTGCCCAGTGCGAAGTGATACGGAAGGTGTTCCCTGATGCCCGGCAGGGTGATCTGTGGATGTCGGTACTTCCCGTATGGCACAGTTTTGAGCGCTCATTCCAATATTTCTGTATGGTGTTCAAAAGCGGGCTCGTCTATTCAAAGCCTGCGGTATCCATGATGCTGTCTGATATGGAGGCCACCCATCCTAACTGGATGTGCGGCGTGCCGCGCCTGTGGGATTCCGTGGCGCAGCGGTTCCTGCACGATATCCGTAAAACCGGCGGCCTGCGGTACATGATGTTCAACATCGCGCTGTCCATCGGCACAACATACGGCTGGGCAAAAGACCGTGTGTTCGGGCTTATCTGCCGTTATAAATGGACGATACGCCTGCTTGATTCTTTGTATGCGTTTATACCGTATCTGCTTTTCTATATTCCGTACCACCTGTGCGACATCCTTGTGTTCCGCAGTATCCGCGAGCGGCTCGGCGGAAAGATGACGGGCGCGGTAAGCGGCGGCGGTACGCTTCCGCCGGCCACCGATGCGTTCTATCACGCCATCGGCTTTAAGCTGCTGGACGGCTACGGCCTTACTGAGACGGCTCCTGTGCTTGCCATGCGCTTTTCCAAAAAGCCTCGTACCGGAGCCGTGGGGCAGGTGTTCCCTGCGGTACAGATTAAGGTGGTTGCTTATGAGGACGGCCAGCCGGTGAACGGCGAGCCGCTGCCGGTCGGCAAGCGCGGGCTTGTGCTTGCCAAGGGCCGTCAGGTCATGAAAGGCTACTACAAGCGGCCGGACCTGACCGCTAAAGTGCTTGACGAGGACGGCTGGCTGAACACAGGTGACATCGGCGTGCTGACGTATGACAATGAGCTTAAGATCACCGGCCGTGCAAAAGATACGATCGTACTGCTCGGCGGCGAAAATATTGAGCCTGAAGTCATTGAAAACGCCATCTGCGGCAGCAGCTACATAGAGTCCTCCGTGGTGGTGGGACAGGATCAGAAGTACATAGCCGCGCTTATTGTGCCCGACCGTACGGTGGTGTCGGCGTATGCGGATGAAAACCGGCTGGTGTACGAAAGCTATGAGGCGCTGCTAAAAACGAACGAAATACAGAGTTTGATCAGGGACGAGATTGACGGCCGTGTAAGCCCGAAGAACGGTTTCAGAACCTGCGAGCGCGTGTTCCGCTTTACGCTGCTGAGCGAAAGCTTTACGCAGGGCGATGAGCTCAACGCAAAGGGCGTGAAGCTGCGTCATAAAATCTCAAAGAAGTATGCCCGCGAAATAAAGGATCTGTTCAAAGCGTCATCAAAAACGGTTTAAGGGCACTTTGATCCATGCCTGGGGGCTGCTCAAAAAAACAAGGGCGGCCTCGTAACTTTTATTGTATTAAAATCGCATTAAAATTGCGGTTCTATAAAATATGGTATATACTTTTACTGTATGACTAAAAAAAGGCCGATGTTACGAACTTCCCTCGATAAAACGCTGGGAAAAAATCTTCCGCTGCTGCTGCGTGGCAGGGTGCAGCTTATTCCTGACGATCCGCTGCAGGGGGCCAAGGATGCCTCCGGCACCTATATCTATTATTCCTATAAGGACGTATACTGCCGGTGCATAGAGATGGCCTGCGCGCTGCAGTCACTCGGCGTGCGCCGCGGCGACCACGTGGGTCTGATATCCGACAACCGGCGTGAATGGCTGATCATGGATATGGCCCTGCTGTCATTGGGTGCGGCCGACGTTCCACGCGGCTGTGATTCCATGGGAAACGAAATCCGGTTCATATTGAACTTTGCCGATTGTACGGTTTCCGTATTTGAGACGGGCAGGCAGCTTGAAAAGGTGCTTGAATCACGTGATGAAGTGCCGCTGCTCAAAACCGCCATACTGTTCGATGCGCCCGCAAAGGACATTCAGGACCGCGCCGAGCAGCTCGGCCTGCGGATAGTGCTGTTCAGCGACCTTGAAAAGCAGGGAGCTCAGGCTTCAGAGGAAGCGCGGCGTGTCGTAGAGGCCGAAATGGATAAAACGGAGCCCGGCGAAATAGCTACGATTATATTTACCTCCGGTACTACCGGTGTTCCCAAGGGCGTTATGCTCACCCATGACAATTATATTGCGCTCATGGAGGCGGTGCACATGGTGCTTCCTGCAAACCGCGGCGATAAATGGCTGAGCATTCTGCCCGTATGGCACAGCTTTGAGCGCTCCATTCAATATTATGCCATTACACTTATGACCTGCCTGTGCTATTCTAAGCCTGTAGGACCTGTCATGGTTGCCGATATGGCAGCTGTGCGCCCGCAGTGGATATGCGGCGTGCCGCGTCTGTGGGATGCATTCGCGCGTACGGTGTACAAAACCATGCGTAAGACGGGCGGAGTGGTGTACGCGCTTTTTCTGGCCGCCGTGTCCGTAGGCAAGGCGTACTACTGGGCCAAGGAGCGCGTGTTCGGACTGCGTTGCCGGTTCCGCCCGTTCCCGCGTTGGATCGACAGCGTTGCAGGCTTTATTCCGTTTATACTCCTGTGGCCGGCGCACATGCTGTTCGACGTGCTTGTATATAGAAAGATACGTGAGAAATTCGGCGGCATATTCACCGCTGGTATTTCCGGCGGCGGCAGCCTTCCTCCTGAGATCGACAGCTTCTATCATGCGGTGGGTATCAGCCTGCTTGAAGGATACGGCATTACAGAAACCGCTCCGGTGCTTTCCGTGCGCAATCTGAACAAACAGCGCAGGGGCTGTGTGGGTGAAGTATATCCTGCATGCCGGATAAAGATCGTGGCCGAGGAGAACGGAAAGATAGTTTCCCGTGATCCGCTGCCGCCGGGACAGCGCGGTATCCTTATGGTACAGGGACGGCAGGTGATGAAAGGCTACTACAAGCGCCCTGACCTGACTGCGCAGGTGATCGATGAAGAAGGTTGGTTCAATTCCGGCGATATAGCTATGTTGTCCTATGACAATGAGATCAAGATTTTCGGCCGTGCAAAGGATACCATAGTGCTGCTTGACGGAGAGAATATAGAGCCGCTGCTCATAGAGCAGGCGCTCACCGGAAGCGTGTATATTGAGAATGCGGTGGTTGTCGGCCAGGACCAGAAATATCTGGGCGCGCTGCTCGTTCCTGCACGCGAGGCCGTTGAGTCCTGGGCAAAGGAAAACAACGTTGCGTATGACAGCTGGGAAGCGCTGCTCAAAAGCGACGAGCTGAATAAACTCATACAGGCTGAGATAGAAAACCGCGTGTGTGCAAAGAGCGGCTTCCGTACCTGTGAGCGCGTGTATAAGTTCGTTCTGCTACCGAAAAGCTTTGAGCAGGGGCGCGAGATAAACGGAAAGCTTGAGGTGATGCGCTATAAGATTCCCAAGCTGTATGCAGCGGAGATAGCGTCGCTGTTCTGATCCGTGGCCGTATGAAACGTTCAATATTTTTTCTGCTGATTTTTATGCTCTGCGCCGCATCCCGTATGCCGGCGCAGGTGTCTGCTGCGGACGGCGGTGAGCTGGCCTCGGTGTCATATGCTGTGCCGGAGCTGCTTGCCGGCCTGTGGGAAGGCAATGACCGGCTGCTGTACTTACCGGCAGGTGAAAAGCAGCCGCTTTCCATAGTGCTCAAGACGTTCTACGGCTGGTACTATGACCGTGCCGCCGAGCCGTCTTCATCATCGCAGACTGCCCCGCGTACGATAAACAACACGACAAAGCCGAGCCCTGAGTCTTTGACGGCGCAGTACCGTTCGCTGTCCGTGCTGTACTTGCCGCTGTTTGAAGGACGAACGAGCGGCGCATGGGAAATGATCATCAGGTACGGAAAAAATCAGACGGCTGTGGTGCCGGTTGCGGTGATCGGAGACAAGCTGTACCTTGATTTTGCGATGCGTACGCGGCCGGATACGCAGAAAACGGACGGATTCTGGCAGCGCAACGCTGCGGCGTCAGGCATTACCGTAGACTGCCCGCGCCTTGCCGAGAATATCTGGTGCTTTTATACGTCCGGCAGCTCCGTGTATTATGTCAGATACTGGAAGACCGACATGGAGTATGAAGAAACCGATGCGGTGGTTCAGGACGGCGATGTGTCGCTCACCGTGCCCAAACATGTGATTTCTGCGCAGAACGTGTACACCTGTACGCTCGGACGCAGAACCACGGTACGCAGCAGCGATGTTCAAAAGCGTAATAAACAAGATTCAGACTTTACATACGATGACACCGGACTTCTGTGTGCCGCAGGACCTGCGCTGATGAGCAGGCCGCAGGGCGCGGACGCTGCTTCGGTGGACACACTCCTTAAGATAGTCAAAACTGCGAACAGCAAAAAGGCCCCGGGGCCTCAGCCGCTGTTTCCGCCTGCCGATGTGGACTGGCACTACGATATTATCCGCCAGATAGAGGCAGGCAATCCGATTATTCAGGCCGTGCGCGAACGTCAGCGAGAGTTCGCCCGCCGGCTGAAGGCGCAGCTGGCGGAGCAGGAACTGCAGTAGCGGTGTACCGCAATAATGTCCGCCTGATCAGTTGGTATACCTTACGAAAAATCTGTAACCATACTCTATTCCTATTGTTCTGATAGGTAAAGTAATCAGTACTGATTGGAGAGAATATGAAAACATCACAGCAGACGGAACTCCGCCTGTCCATAGGCGGCATGACCTGCATCAACTGCCAGCTGACGATTCAGAATCGTCTTGTTAAACTTAGCGGCGTGTATAGCGCCGATGTGGATTTTGCGGCCGGTACGGCCCGGATTATGTATGACGGCACGGCACGCACCCGTGAAAATATCAGTGCGGCGATACAGAATCTCGGCTATCAAGTGGTGCAGGGCGGAACGTCATACACGAAGTCCGCGGTGTATCTTGCGGTTATAGCGGCGCTGTTCCTGCTGCTGCAGAAAACAGGCGTGCTGAACGTGCTTGCGCCCGACGTGTCCGCGTTTTCAGCCGGCACAGCCTCGGCGGCAGGATTTGCCATGCTGTTCGTTATCGGAGCGCTGACTTCCGTGCATTGTGTGGCCATGTGCGGTTCCGAGGCAGTTTGCTCCGAA
>CACZQF010000047.1 GCA_902783245.1 uncultured Spirochaetaceae bacterium
ACACGAAAAGTAAACAAAAAATGTCTGCGTATCCGTGCGGGCCGGCGTACCGGCATATCGGACGGTACGCCGGCAGTGTACAAGCTGCCGATATCCGTTATAATCAGACCGGAGGCAGTATGTATACAGATACATTACCGGAGGGCTGCTCGCTGTGCGTGTACAACGGCGACGAGCTTATTTTTTCCAGCGGCGGCAAATGGCTTATGCCGCTGTTCGAGCTTGAAGAATTCCTGAGGACATATACGGGGGCGCGTGACAATCTGTGTGCCCATGATACTGCGGTGGGCAAGGCCGCCGCGTTTTTGATGGTCAGGCTCGGCATACGGGCCGTTCATGCGGAGCTGGCAAGTTCGCTTGCGGCGGAGTATATTGACGGCGTGAACAAAGCGGCGGGCAAGGTGTGCATAGTGTTTTCTTATACAAAACTTATACCGCGCCTGATGTGTGCCACCGAGGCCGAGCTTGCGCCCATGACCGATGAAGAGCAGATGTACGGCGCACTGCTTGCCCGGGCAAAAGGCGGGCGCCGCTCATGACGTTCTATGCGGTGAGCACCGGCCCCGGAAGCGCGGAGCTTATGACGGTGCAGGCAGTGCGCATATTGGAGCGCTGCGCAGTGATCATGTATCCGTGTACGGCCGGCAGACCTGCGTCCAACGCTGCAGATGCTCCGGCAGGTACGAGCCGTGCGCTCGACACGGTGCGGCAGCTGGTGGACTGCTCTGCCAAGACGCTCGTACCGGTACAGTTCGGCATGCGGCGTGATGACGATGATGCATACCGTCAGGCTGCCGAGCAGAGCATTGTATATTTAAAAGACGGAAAGGACGTGGCGTTCGTATGCCTCGGCGATGTTTCGCTGTACTCCACCGCCTCGCGCATCGGGCAGCTTATACGGCAGGAGGGTTATGCTGTTTTGTATGCGCCCGGCGTAAGTTCTCCGTGCGCCGCCGCCTGTACCTGCGGCATGAGTCTGGCGTCGGAATCCGGCAGCGTGCGGATTATAAGCGGTGCCGAGCAGTATGAATCCGGTGCGCTCGAGCAGCTGCTGGGTACTCTGCGCGGAGCGCCGGATGCATCAGACGCTGACAGCACGCTCGTGATCATGAAAAGCGGCAGACATCTGGCGGACATTATCGGTCTGCTCGCGCGGTACGGACTGCTTGCGTCCTCAACCATGGTAAAAAACTGCTCGCACCCGGGGCAGCAGGTATGGTCTGGCGAGGAGCTTTCTGACCTGCCTGCGGAAGTGCTTGAAGGCAGCTATCTGAGCCTGCTGCTGGTAAGATTTATTGCATAAAACCGCTAAAAAGTATACGGTGTATATATGCCGTGTTATATGTATTAGACCCGAGTCTGCAATTTGCGGACTCGTCGAACAGATCTATTGCTGCTGCGCGGCATAAGGGTGATGTATGAAAAGAGTATTTTTGTTTCTGACCGGAATTTCCGTATTGTTTTTGTGTACCGGCTGCCTGACTTCATCAACGACGGCGGCAGGTGATGTGGGCGCTGACCGCAAGCAGCTGCTGATCGTTT
Source organism: uncultured Spirochaetaceae bacterium (assembly GCA_902783245.1). Taxonomy (GTDB): domain Bacteria; phylum Spirochaetota; class Spirochaetia; order Treponematales; family Treponemataceae; genus Treponema_D. The sequence goes on from CACZQF010000047.1 coordinate 1,543, forward strand.
CTGAGGCGACTATGGAGCAGAGCGCCGTAGAGTCCTATTCGCAGGTTCTGGAAGAGGCAAAGAACAATAAAACGCTGAACACCGATGCCGCCATGACGGCTCGTGTACGCGGCATTGCCGACAAGCTTATCGCGCAGACCGGGGCTTTCCGCGAGGATGCACTTAAATGGGACTGGCAGGTGAATGTGATCACCGATGATACGGTGAACGCATGGTGTATGCCCGGCGGAAAGATTGTCGTGTATACCGGCATTATCAAGTCGCTTGACCTGACCGACGCGCAGCTTGCGGCCGTCATGGGGCATGAGATTGCCCATGCGCTGCGCGAGCACAGCCGTGAGCGCGCAAGCCAGGAGCAGATAAAGGCCGCGGGTCTTTCTGCCGTGTCTGCCGTTGCCGGCCTTGATGAAACAAAGGCAGGACTGCTTGCGCTGGCCGCGCAGTATACGATTTCGCTGCCGTTCTCTCGCTCCCATGAAACAGAGGCGGATCACATCGGTACGGAGCTTATGGCGCGCGCGGGCTATAACCCCGAGGAAGCTGTTGCCGTATGGAAAAAGATGTCAGAGCTCAGCGGCTCATCCGTCCCCGAGCTTATGAGCACCCATCCGTCGCACGAAAGCCGCATTAAAGATCTTGAGGAAATAAGCCGCAAGGTATATCCGCTGTATATCGCTGCAGGCGGAAAATAACGCGGAACCGGCCTCGTGCCGGCTACTGATTTTTCAGCAGGCGCGAAAGCGTTCTGCTGTCGTTCTGCAGCGTGCGGCTGCCCGGATTTTCCTGCAGACCTTTGTCGAGCACCTGCCGTGCCTCGTCATACCGTCTGGCGTTGGCAAGGTCTGCAAAGGCGTTGTGAACCTCTACGTCATGATTGTACAGGTTCTGCTGCCGTACGTTCTGCAGGTTCCTGCTGCGCGGCAGCTGCTGCATGGCGGCGGTAATCTCTTTGTCCGCCGCCATATATCCCTGCTCATTTGAGATTTCTGTAATCCTGTTTATCCAATGATACTCAAGCCAGCCGTCCACCTGGGCTCGTGTTTTTGCGTCCTGCATGGCTGGTTCCGCTGTGTTCTGCCGCACCTGCAGCAGGAACTGCACTGCCTGCGCGGCGTTCATGGCAGAAAGCTGCTTTTCTATGACCGCAAGGAATATCACGCCGTCAAGCTCCTGCCGGTACGATGCAGACAGCCGTGCGGCATGCTGCGCATAGAAAGAGGACGCCTGCTCCGCATTGCCGCTGTTGCACAGGTGCGCGATGCAGTTGAACACCGAACTGTCGTAGCCGTCCTGCAGTGCCGCGGTTATGCCCCATTGTGCGGCCGCCGCGGTGAACCACTGTACCGCCTGCTCAAACCGGGAGGCTTTCTGCAGCATGGCGCCGTAGTTGATGCATATGGAGTCAAAGTCCTTGCGCGAATCATCAGCGGAATCAGCGGGCATTGACGCGGGGAGCGGAAAACCTCCGTCAGTATCGGACGGCACGGCGCCCGAGCCGGGCTGCATGAAGATCATGCGGGCGGCGGCGAGCGGCACGGCATGCTCGTAGTCGTTTGCGTTCATGTACAGAATGCTCAGGTTGCGTGCGGTAAGTCCCGCGAGCATGCGTGCGCTGATCTGGTGCCTGCCTGCATAGCTTTTTTTCGGAACGATATAATACCGGTTTGAAGCGATCTGCCGCCGTTTGCCGGGATCGAATCCGCGCGGATTGGTGGTCTCTATATCCACAGGCCTGACATCGGCGCCGCCTGAGGTATAGAGCGTGCAGAACGCATGGTCTGGAGTACGCTGGGCGCGTACGTCAAGCCCGGCGGCTCTGGCAAGGCTCATGTACAGCACCGTGGATGATACGCAGTTGTATGTGCCTTTTGAAAACATGACCGGGATGCTCGTCTGATCTGCCTGATACTGCTTGAGTACCTGCTCATAGATGAGCGTAAGAATGCGCTCGGCGCGCTGCGGCTCGGGGAGCGCCGCATACTCAGGCGACGTGACTATGGCGGCAAGCTCATTGTACCTGCCCATAACGTCATCGGCTTCCGGAGTGCCGGGCAGGCAGCCCGAAAATGCGAGCGAGACGGCGAGTATATCCTGCGGGGCAAGATCCGTGCCGGAGGCCTGCACCTGCGGTTCCTGTGCCGTATTCATGAGCTGCTGTAGAAATTCCTGCAGAAACTGCCGGGTATCCTGCGACGGCTGCAGCGGCGGCAGCTGCTGCGCGCGCAGCGGGATGCAGACGGCGGTCAGAAAGGCAATGCGGCAGACTGCCTGCCGTATTTTGAGTAACAAGGTCATTTATTAAAGTATACCATAGAATCCGCTGTATGCGCAGACGGGGTGTTGATAAAGAACAGCAGCAGGCAGATACCCGCCGACAGCAGCGAGCCTGCGGGAGCCGCCAGTCCCATCGGAAACAGCGTGTCCGGATACCAGAGCGACGCCAGATACGCTCCCGGAATCCTGACCAGCACAATGGACGTCAGATTATGAATGAACGAATAGTTCGACTTGCCGTAGGCGCAGAAGTAGCCGCTGAAACAAAAATGCACTCCCGCGAATATACAATCAAACACATATGATCTTAAGTACTGGCTACCCATGGCCGTAATATGCGGCTCATGGCTTGCGAACAACGAAAGAATCCGCTCCGCCTGTACGATGCAGATGGCGGAGGCAAGGCTGCCGAACGCAATGCAGATGATCACGGCATAGCGCAGCACCTGTACGCTCCTGCCGTGCCGGCCTGCGCCCGCGTTCTGCGATGCTATGGCAGAAACTGACGAAAGCATGGCGGACGGCACCAGAAACAGAAAGCTGATGAGCTTTTCTACGATTCCTACGCTGGCAGCCGCCACCACGCCGCGCATATTCGCTATGGCGGTGATAACAAGAAACGAAATCTGAATAAGGCCGTCCTGCAGCGCAATGGGGGCGCCGATTTTAAGAATACCGCGCAGCGGCTGTCCGGGGCGCAGGTCCTGCGGACGCATCGTAATGCCGGTATCCAGACGGCGCAGCATTACAAGCGCGAACACTACGCTGCATGACTGCGCTATGACTGTGGCAAGTGCCGCGCCGCGCGCGCCCATATGCAGCGGCCCGATGAACAGGCAGTCAAGCAGGATGTTGATGACGCCCGCCGCCATGACGAAGTACATAGGATGCCGGGAATCTCCCGTGCTGCGGAATATACTGCTGATAACGTTGTAGGCGGTGATGCAGGGAATGCCCAGAAAACAGATCACTGCGTACTGCTTTGTTTCCGCCACGGCCTGTTCGGGCGTGGAAAGCGCGGCGATCACCTTGTCGGCACCGGCAATAAGCAGCAGCGTCATGACGGCCGACACGATGATGAACAGTGTGACGGTGTTGCCTGCCGCTGCAGATGCCTGCCTGCGGTCTTTTGCGCCCATGGCGCGCGCTATGCAGACGGTACTGCCCATGGCCAGCCCGGCAGTAACGACCGTAATCATATGCATGAGCTGGCTGCCGATTGAGACGGCGGAAATGGTAGACGCACCGTAGTACCAGCCGGTGATGCACAGATCGGCAAGTCCGTAGAATGTCTGCAGAAAGCAGGAAAGCAGGTAGGGGATAGAAAACCGGAGCAGCACGCGCAGAACCGGCCCTTTGGTTAAATCAGTAGCCATGATGGCAAAGAATACCATAAATCATGCCGTTTTGTCACAATCATCTGTGTACGGCAGTCCCCCGGCAGTAGTCTCCGACTGCTGTCTCTGGAAAAAACTGCGTGCCGGTGCTATGCTTAGGATCATGTGCACGTATGATTTTGTATTGCTGTTATTGCAGTACCGCCGGACGGGACGGTAGCGCTATGGTTCCGCCTTTTCCTCAGGAGCAGGCCGCACGGGTCTGCCGTACCATGCTTAAGGAACTTGCCGCAGGTACGCTCACGCTGGTCAGAACCGGCGCGGCAGGTACTGACCGCGCCCATGACGGCGTAATGCTCGGCGCATTGGTGTGCCGTGACGGCAGCGGCAGCGAGATTGTGCTCAAAACCGTGTCGGGCATCAGCCACGAGCTCAGGCCCGCGGCGCCTGCCGGCGACGGCAGCATCTATGTACCTCCGGTCGTTTCTGCCGGGGCGATTGCCGCGGCGCTTGAGCGCAATGACAAAATCATCCACGAGCTTACCGCCGATATCAAACGGCTCAAGGCTGCTCGCCGGAACGATGACGGCAGCTGGGCGCATCCCGGCGCGCAGGAATATGAGCTGATCCTGCGGCGCAAGGCGCTGACGTCAGAATCGCTGCAGGCTGTTTTTGCGCTGTACGCATTCCATTGCGCGGACGGTACGGTACGCACGCTGCAGGATATCTGCCGTGAGCGGCTTTTCTTTGCCGGAAAGTACGGTGAACCCGCACTGCCGCCCGTGGGCACCGGCGACTGCTGCGCTCCCAAACTGCTTGACTATGCGTTTGCGCGCGGCCTGCTGCCGGTCAGTATGTGCGAGGTATTCTATGAGCCTTCTGCGGACGCAGCGGCTGCCGGAACGGAGGCGGCTTCTGACGGCGGGCAGCCCGGCGGGGCAAGAGTGTCAGATACCGCAAGAGTGTCAGACATTGCAAGAATGTCGGGCATGCAGTACCCGCCGTGCGACGAGCGGTGCGGCGTGGTGCTTCCGGCTATGCTCGGCCTTGAAATCCTGTATCGTGATGATGACATTATCGTGGTGAACAAGCAGAGCGGTGTGCTCAGCGTACCCGGCCGCGGCCCCGACAAGCAGGACTGCATCGTAAACCGCGTGCGCCGTTTATTCCCGCACTGCATGACGCAGCCTTCCGTACATCGTCTGGACATGGAAACAAGCGGCCTGCTTGTGCTTGCTTTTAACGATGAGGCGCACCGGTGCCTGTGCCGTCAGTTCGAGCAGGGTACCGTGCATAAGCAGTACACCGCGCTGCTTGACGGTAATGCGGTCCGCGCGGGCATAGCGGAGCAGGGAAGTATGGAGCTGTATTTCAGGCTTGATATAGACAACCGTCCTCACCAGATATGGGACGCGGAGTACGGCAAAAAGGCTGTTACGCAGTGGCAGCTGTGCGGGCTTGAGACATACCGCGGGCCTGACGGCGCAGGACGCACGGTGACCCGCGTGCTCTTTACGCCGCATACGGGCCGTACCCATCAGCTGCGCCTGGCTGCCGCCGACAGCCACGGATTCAGTATGCCCATTGTAGGAGACACGCTGTACGGCAGGTGCGCTGCGGGCGAGCGGCTCATGCTCCATGCATGCAGCCTGAGTTTTGCCCATCCGGCGGACGGGCGGCGTATGGAATTCACGTGCACAGTGCCGTTCTGAGCTGCTTTTTGTTGTATTTCTTCTATTTATTATTACTTGGTTCCTGCGCCTGCTTGTTCTGTTCCTTCTGTTTTCTAAGGAATTCTACAAGCGCCGGCAGGTACAACCTGTCTTCATGGGCAATATGGGTGTTTACCCAGTCATACAGGAACAGCGCAAACTTGACCGCCTCTGCAACGGGCAGCGTGTCGATGTTCGCGTAGTTGATCTTACAGTTAGTGGTGAACTTGTCGTGAACCGCCTTGTGCTTTTTGTATCCGCTGAAGTTCGAGGCGAGCATAAGCTTTTCCTCGTCCTTAAAGTGGGTGGACGCATAGTCAAGGCAGTCTTCAAGCGTCTGCTTGACCAGCTGACGGTAATTTTCCGTGTTCGTGTCTTTGAGCAGACTTTGATAAAAGTCATTGCATAGGTTCACCAGATGCTCATGCTGCGCATCGATCACGGGAATACCGATCTTGAATTTAGGATCCCATTTGATAAAGCTTGCATCATGTGATGCCGAGGGTACAGAAGATTTGCTGCTCATATGTTTGCTCCAATTATAATTATCGCCCGTATGACGCGGAAAATTAAGGGATAAACGGCTGCCGCGCGGCCGCTGATTGTCTTTAGCCGGCGCACAGGGTATACTATGGCTATGACCGTAAAAGAGTTTTCTGATATTACCGGGATTCCCGCCAGCAAGATCCGGTACTACGACCGCTCCGAGCTTATAGAGGGAAATCGTGATCAGATGAACAATTACCGCTGCTTTACCAGGGACGATGCGCTGGCCGTGTACCATGCGCAGATGCTCAGAAGCTTTGACCTGTGCATTCCTGACGTGCTTGCGGCGCGGAACGACGGTCTGCCGCAGCTGAACCGGCGCGTGCGGTGCAAGATAGACGAGCTGGAAAAATCAATCCGCGAGCAGGAAATCAGGCTGGTGCGCCTGAAAGAAATGAAGCGGTATTTTGACCTTATTGACACCTACCGGAACCGCGTGTCCTGCCACGAGCTTTCGGAAAGCTACAATGTCTGGACGGTGAACTGCAGTTCATCTGCGGACGAGCAGCAGGCGGTGCGCATGCTTGCCGAAGTCATGCCGTTTTCCTATGTATGCATACGGATCAGCAGTGAAAGCGTACATGCCGCGCGCAGCGACGATGAGCCGCTCGGCATTGCTTTAGGGCTCGGTATCCTTGAGTCAAACAGGGAAAAGCTCGGCCTGCAATTTCCGCCGTCGATCACTTCCTATGCGCGGCATCCGGTTATCCGCATTTTGCTTGAAACGCCTGATCCGTTCTCTATCTGCCGGCGTGACATAGCGCCGCTGCTTGCCGAGCTCCGGTCCCGCGGCCAGAAGCTTACCGAGGATATCATAGGCCGCATCTTCATCAGCTACAAAAAAAACGGTGCCATAGTCCACGGCATCGGTATGGGCTGCGGCGTGTCGGTTGACCAGTCCTGACGCGCCGGGCAGGCATGCCTGATCCTGCCAGCCGATGCTTCCGCATACTCTTTTTTAAGTTGAAATCAACTTTTTTTCTGTTTTCCTCTTGACCTGTAAGCTGCTTACAGGTTTACGATATAACTATCTGTTACTAAAAACTTGTTGCATGGTAACGCCGTTCAGGCGGCGTTTTAAAAGGAGTTAAAGAATGAAAAAGCTGAGTTCATATGTTCCCGAACTTGGTCTGCTGGCTGCGTTCAGCATGCTGGCTGGCTGCGGCGGCGCAAAATCCGGTGTATATACCGGATCTTCCGTAGGCATGCAGGGTCCGGTCGTTGTTGAAATGACGGTAGAGAAGGGCAAGATCGCCGATGTAAAGGTGACCGAAACCCACGAAACGCCTTCCGTTGCCACTGTGGCGCTTGAGCGGATTCCGAAAGAAATCGTTGCGCACCAGACTACATCTGTAGATGTTGTGACCGGTGCTACGCTTGCAAGCCGTGCCGTTATGAGCGCGGCCTCAAAGGCTGCCGAAGCTGCCGGATTCGACATGAAAAAAATGGCTGCAAAAGCCTATAAGGCTCCCGCCGGAAAAGACGTGACCGAAAACACTGACGTAGTCGTTGTCGGCGGCGGCGGTGCCGGTCTGAGCGCCGCAATCTCAGCGGCACAGCAGGGTGCCAAAGTCATACTGATCGAAAAGAGCTCGTTCCTGGGCGGCAACACGGTCGTTGCAGGCGGTGCATTCAACGCCGTTGATCCCGAAGCACAGAGCGAAAACATCCTGTCAAAGGCACAGGAAAAGACGCTTAATTCATATCTGGCGCTCTCCGTAAATGACAAGGACCTGCATTTTGACCAGTTCGGCGAATGGAAGCAGGTACTGCTTGACCTGCAGGATTCCATCCGCTCATTCTATGCTGCAAACGCCGGAAAGAAAGCCGGTAAAGACATGCCGGGTTATGATTCCATTCCGCTGCACATGTGGCACATCTATACCGGCGGTCTGCGCAAGATGAACGACGGTACATGGATTGCATCCAACATTCAGCTTGCCCGCAAGCTTGCTGAAAGCGCCCTTGATTCCTATGACTGGACCGGAACGCTCGGCGTAAAGGCCGCCTCTCACAAAGGTGCGGGCAAAACGCTCGGCACCGTGCTCGGCGCCATGTGGCCGCGCACCCACGTGTATTCAAACGGTATTCCGCTTATCACCACGCTGCGTGAGGCTGCTGAAAAAGCAGGCGTGACCATCTATACAGAGACCGCCGGCACTTCGCTCATCAAAGATGCGTCCGGCAAGATCTGCGGCATCAACGCAAAGAAAGCCGACGGCACCAAGATGACGTTCAATACTACAAAAGGCGTCGTACTTGCCTGCGGCGGCTACTGCGCGAATCCTGCCATGGTTAAAAAGTATGACAAATACTGGGGTAAAGATCTGAGCGACCATACGCTGACCACCAATGTGGGCACCAATACCGGCGACGGCATCAACATGGCCATGGAAGTCGGTGCTGCCACCGTTGATCTGGGCGTAGCACAGATGATGCCTTCTTCATCACCGATCAAGGGTACTATGACCGACGGCTGCTGGGGCGATGCTTCAGAGCAGATCTGGATTGACGGCAAAGGCAACCGTTTTGTGAACGAATATGCAGAGCGCGACGTGCTTGCAAAAGCTTCTCTGCGCCTTGATAACGGTATCTTCTATATCATCTATGCCGGCAGCAGCGTACGCGGCGGCGGTTCCAAGATTGTAAAGGGCGTAAAGCTTGATGAAAACCAGTTCGGTTCAAAGATTCAGGACAAGGTTGACAACGGCCATGTATTCTACGGCTCAACGCTGAAAGAGCTTGCCGAAGCCAGCAAAAAACAGGCCGGCGGCGCCGCTCCTGCCTTTACGGAAGAGCAGCTGCGCAGCACCATTGAAAAGTATAACTCCTACGTGGCTTCACAGAATGATCCTGACTTCGGAAAGGAAGTTCTGGCCGGCGCCATCGATCTGGATTATATCGAGAGCCATCCTGACGTGGGCATCGTTATTTCCCCGCGCAAGGCTTCTCTGCACCACACCATGGGCGGTGTGGCGATCAATACATCTGCCGAAGTGCTTGACACCAACGGCAATGTTATCAAAGGCCTGTGGGCTGCCGGTGAGGTTACCGGCGGAATCCACGCAGGCAACCGCCTGGGCGGCAACGCCATTGCCGACATCTTTACCTTCGGCCGCATAGCCGGTAAAGGTGCCGCGACAGCAAAATAGGCGGTCTTAAATTCGACCTCCGGACGTCCGGATGATCATACAGGGGGGTTCCGCCGCGCGTGTAATGCGCTGCCGGCGGGGGCTGATTGCCGGCGTCCATTTTTTTGTCCTCAAACCTCCAATATAAATTAGGGGAAGCTTAGTCCCGCCGGCTGAGCTTCCCCTTTCCTTTTTTGGCCGGGCGCCGCAGCTATGCGTCATGTTGTGCGCTCCCGCCAAAACGGCTATAATCGTGCTATGCCTGTAGCTGAAATTCCATCGTGTTTGTTTTATCTGCTTACGGCCTGCGTTACGCCGGGACCCGCCAACATCTGCTCACTTTCTGCCGCGCTGCAGTACGGGCGCCGGACGGCGCTGGTGCAGTGGCTCGGACTATTCTCCGGTTTTACGGTGGTTACCGCCGTGTCCGTATGCCTTGCCTATTTTCTGGGTGCGGCGCTTTCGTCCGCGGTGGGCGTGCTTGCCTTTGCCGGAGCCGGGTACCTGCTGTATCTGGCGTTCCATATGCTGCGCCGTCCTCCGGTCGTGTCAGTACAGTCTGACGGCAGCTGTCCTTCAGCCGCTGCAGAAGCATCCGCGGGTGAAGGCGGTACCGCGCGCCATGCGGCTTCCCCGCGATATATGACAGGCTTTCTTGTGAATGTGACTAATGTAAAGATCATGGTGTCGTGCATGACGGTGCTCGGCTCATATGTGCTGCCGTACAGCCGCAGCTTTTCGTCTCTGGCGGCGGGCGGCCTTATGCTGCTGGTTATGGGGCCTGGCTGCAATCTTATCTGGCTGTTCGCGGGGCTTTCACTGCAGAAACTGTTCGCCCGCCACCACCGGATCGTAAACGCGGTGCTTGCGCTCTCGCTTGCGCTGTGCGCGCTGCGGCTGGTGCTGACAGGGATAGAAGGAATACGTGCGCTAGTTGTATAATTATGGCGCACGCGCTATTTGTATAATTATGGCGCACGCGCTAGTTGTATAATTATGGCGCACGCACTGTTTGTATAATTATGGCGCACGCGCTGTCTGTGCAGCCGGCGCGCCGGATTCAGGTTGTTTTACCGGTTGAGATAATCACCATCATGATGAATACGGCGGCGAATCCTGCCGCATCCCATGCAGTGAAGCTTGAGCCGAGGCACAGCGTAGAAATGACTGCCGCCGAAACAGGCTCAGAAAATCCATACAGAATAGACTTTTCAGGACCGATGAGCTTTACGCCGCCCATATATGCGGTAAAAGCGATCACGTTTCCCACCACCACGACGAACGCGATTCCGAGGTATCCGGGCAGGTTCGGCACATAGCCGTAGTTCCAAGGCCGGAAGATAAGCGCGATCACGATGCTGCCCATAAGGAACGCCCACGCCTGCAGAATGGTCACGGGGAACCGTGCGAGCAGCTCCCGAGGCTCCACGTTGTATACCGTCACGCTGAGCGCGCATACAATGCCGGTGACAAGCGCAGCCGAAGACACCGCCATATGTCTGATGTCGCCGTGCGTGGTGATAAGAAAAATACCGAGCAGTGCAAGCAGTATGCTGATGACTTCAAACGGTCTGGGCAGCCGTCGCTCCAGAACGCACATGGCCAGCAGTATCGTTACGGGCGAAAGGTCCTGCAGAATGGTGCCGATGGCGGCTGATGAAAGCTGTATGGTAAGAAAATAGAAGAACTGGCAGCAGCTGATGCCGGTCACGCCGTAGATGAACAGATCCAGCGCCGTGCGCCTTGTCTTCCACGGTTCGAACGTCTTTCTGCCGTAACGGACCAGGCACCAGCAGAACAGTATGAGTCCTGCCGCGCCGAGTCTGACCGGCACGAGCCACCGGCTGTCCATGCCCTGCCGTGTGAACAGGTACTGACCCACGGAGCCTGAAATGCCCCAGCAGATACCGCCTGACATAGTGAGTAATGCACCTTTAAGCTGCGTATTCATGATAGCCGAGAGTATAGCATACCTGATGCAGGGCAGGCAATGCCGGGCAGTCTTCACCTGCCCGTAGTATTTATAGCCAAAAGGGCTGATTTACGCTATGGTTAGGTATGCCTCTTTTTTTACCCGTATGCAAGGATGATCTTGCCGCCCGCGGCATAGACCAGCTTGATTTTGTATTTGTGAGCGGCGACGCCTATGTGGATCATCCCACCTTTGCCGCCGCGCTGCTCGGGCGGCTGCTTGAGGTCCACGGCTATACGGTGGGCGTTATCGCGCAGCCGGACTGGCGTAACCCGGAATCATATACCGTGCTCGGACGTCCGAAGCTTGCCTTTCTGGTGAGCGCGGGCGCCATGGACAGCATGGTGTCGAACTATACGGCAAACAACAAGCCGCGTTCTCAGGATGTCTATGCCCACGGCGGTCAGGCCGGGCGCCGTCCTGACCGCGCGCTCATCACCTATGTGGCCGGAATACGGCAGGCCTATAAAGGCGTGGACGTTATTATCGGCGGCATAGAGGCTTCTCTTCGGCGTACAAGCCACTATGACTACTGGTCGAACACCGTGCGCCGCTCCATCCTGCTCGACAGCAAGGCGGATCTGCTTATGTACGGCATGGGCGAGCATGCAATACTTGAGATTGCGGACCTGCTGAAATCCGGCGTATCCGCCCGGCAGATCCGCGGCGTACGTGGCACCTGCTGGTATACCGCGCGTGCGGACGAGCTGCCGCCGTATCAGGAAGTGTTTCCGCAGCAGGCGCATGACGGCGCGGAGACGCAGACGGCTGCCTCCGGTACTGCCGGCTCCGGTGCGGACGGCACGCGGCACGGAGCTGCGGCTGCCGGTGACGCGTCATATACCGCGGCTCCCGTGTACTGCAGCTCCGTGCCGCAGTCCGTGGCGCTCATGCTGCCCGCATATGCGCGGATCAGCGCGCAGAACGAGAATTCCAAGGAGCTGTTCGCGCTTTCATATATCGTGCAGGAGCAGAACACCGATGCTATTAACGGTCATGTGCTCATAGAGGGGGCGGAAGCCCGCTGGGTGGTGCAGGAACCGGCCGCGCTGCCGCTCACCACACAGGAATTCGATGCGGTGTACGAGCTTCCCTTTACCAGACGGCAGCACCCCATGTACGATACGGTGAACCCCGCAACCGGCAGTGCGGGTATTCCCGCGCTCAGCGAAGTCAAATTCAGCCTGACCAGCAGCCGCGGCTGCTTTGGCGCGTGCAGTTTCTGCGCCATCACCTTCCATCAGGGAAGGCGCATTCAGGCCCGCAGTCATGAAAGCCTGCTCAGAGAAGCCGCGCTCATGACGCGTGATCCGGACTTTAAGGGATATATCCATGACGTGGGCGGTCCCACGGCGAACTTCCGCCATGACGCATGCCCTGCGCAGGCAAAGCGCGGCGCATGCCCCGGCCGTGACTGTCTGGGCACCGATCCGTGTCCCAACGTGCGGGTGGACCACCGCGAGTATGTGGAGCTGCTGAAAAAGCTGCGGGAGCTGCCCGGCGTAAAAAAAGTGTTCATACGCAGCGGCATCCGCTTTGACTATCTGATGATGGACAAGGACAGGACGTTCTTCTATGAGCTGTGCCGTCATCATATATCCGGTCAGCTGAAGGTGGCTCCCGAACATGTGAGTGACGGCGTGCTGCGCCTGATGCGAAAAAGCACGCATGCGGTGTATGAACGGTTTTCCGCCGCCTATGCGGACATTAACCGCGAGCTCCACCTGAAGCAGTATCTGGTGCCGTATTATATCGCCGGACACCCGGGCGCCGGCCTTAAGGAAGCGCTTGACGTGGCATTGTATCTGAAAAAAACAGGATTCGTACCGGATCAGGTGCAGGATTTTTATCCCACGCCGGGAAGCCTTGCCACCTGCATGTATTATACGGGGCGTAATCCGCACCGCATCAGCGCGGACGGGCACCCCGAGCCCGTGTATGTGGCGCGCGGCGGCCGTGAGCGCCGCCTGCAGCGCGCGCTGCTCCAGTTCAACCGCCGCGAGAACAAGCCGCTCGTGCTGGAGGCGCTGCGTACGCTCGGCCGCATGGATCTGAAGTCCGTGCTCTGCCCGCGGTAGCGGAAGCTGCAGGTGCTGCGGGGCGTGCGTTGCGTTACTGCGGTACGGAAGCGGCAGGTGCGGCTGGAAGCAGACCGAGCAGCTCGGTGTAGCGGTCTATGAGGATGCTTACCTGCGTGATCGTGCGGTCGTCAGTGGGCAGCGCGAACAGGCTTCCGGCGCCGCTTTCAGGATTCTGCCGGATAGTTTCCTTGCGCTCGGCAAGATAGGTGTCGAGCATCTGCATCACGGCGTTTGCGAACCACACGGCCGCAGGGCCGAATGACGGCCTGCTTCTGATCTTGCGGAATAATGCCTGATACTGCAGCATAAGGATGGTGCCGGAGATGACGCGCTCCTTCTGGCTGTTCAGGATTTCAAGCGCACGGTAGTTGAAGTATTTTTCCGACTGCAGGAATGTGTATATCTGGTATACGGGGTCGCGCTCAAACAGCTTGAAATAGCGCAGCACGACTCCTTTAAGCAGCGTCTGGGGGGAATATTTCTGCGCGGTGTTCTTTAAATCGGGCGGCGTGAACATGATGCGCGCCAGGTAACGGCCGCTGTATTCTGTCACCGCCTCTACAATGGCGTCCCTGCTGTCAAAATGGTTGTACAGCGACGCTTTTTTTACGTGCAGGTAGTCCGCGATGTCCGCCAAAGACGTACCGCCGTTGCTTTTGTCAAACGCGGTGAATAAAAATGCCTCGATTATCTTTTCACGGGAAATCTTTTTTCCTGACATACGTGCTGACCTGCCCCTCCTTGTATAGTATCGGCTTGTTTTTTGTACGGCAGTAGTACAGGATCTGGGGTCAGCTTACGCATAAAAGTTTTATCGGCATGTGACGAGTCTGCATATCGGCATGTGACGAGTCTGCATATCGGCATGTGACGAGTCTGCATATCGGCATGTGACAAGTCTGCATATCGGAGTGTGCCGGGCATCTTCCACGTATGTACGCAGACGATCCGTGAACGCGCTTTCCGCCCGGTTCGTCATCAGCAGCTCCAGCATCTCGCGGCGCGCGTTAGGCGCATGCCGCCCGAACGGGACAATAAATCTGCAATAATCCTTAAAGAAAACTTGAAAAAATTACACTGTTGCGGTATAAATAAAACAGGCACTTAATAAATCATGCCTGTTTTGGAACGCGCCAGAGAATTTATATACCCCTCCCCCAGACCGTCTAAAAACTCAATCCTCCAAACACATATATCCGCTTAAAAATTAAGATTCGGTGATTTTTACCATGTGTTTTCAAAAGGGCAGTGATTTTTCCTTGCTTTTTTTATGCTAATGCAGCCACCATACGGTTAACACCGACCATATTTATTGCCCTGCGCATGTTATATGCCATAAAAAGCAGTGCA
>CACZQF010000048.1 GCA_902783245.1 uncultured Spirochaetaceae bacterium
CGCCCTGAGTTCAGCGACAGTCAGCTGATATTTTCTGCTGATTGCATACAACGTTTCGCCCTGCGCAACAACATGAGTGGTGTCGGCATATATTGACGCGAACGTAAAAGCAACTGCAAACAGGCATAGGAAAAAAATTCTTTTCATACTGCTATAGTATCGGCAGATTGCGGGCGGTAAATAAGCGATAAGCGATTTAACCGGTAATATTGCGAAAAAAAGCTCCGGCGTCTATGCCGTTCACGATTTTTCCGATCGGATAGGCGGCAAGGATGTTGTCACGGCCGCCGGTCAGATGCTCAGAAGTAATGCCGTGACGTATGGAGCTATCAGCTTCCAGAAGCGCAGAGATATGGTCTGCAAAGCGTACAAGCCTGCCGTCCACGGGCGCGTATACATCTTTGTTATAGGATTCGTTGAGCTGTTCCCACGTGACGTGTTTTACAGCGCCGTCAAGCAGCACGCGGTTTTCAAATTCATCGCTCGTAAAGTAGATGAGCTCGTCCTTGTAGCACGGCTCCATGAGCGGCACAAGCTCTTTATCCACGATCTGATCCTCGATCTTCTTTACGATAAAGGGAAGCTCATCGGTGGCCTGCTTTACCGGCGAAATGATGTCTCTGGTCACCGCCTCGGGCAGGTCATGGAACAATGCGCTGAAATAATTATCATACAGCCGTCTGGGGCACAGCGGCGTGTCGGTACACCGGGAAAGCAGCAGCGTAATTACAGCTACAAAAAAACAGTGTCCAAGCACGCTTGTGGCAGGCACGCGGGGCGTCTGGTTCCACCGGCGCTGAAAGCGCAGCTGCTCTATCATCATTAGAAAATCAAAGGGACGCTGCCGCGTCAGCAGCAGCTGCATGCCGCGCAGGTCCAGATAGTTCTGGATGTCGGCGTTCAAGTCTTTTTCGATTTTTTCAAGCCGCTGCGGCTCATTGACCATGGCGATCATCTGCAGTTCGCGCAGCGTTGAGAATTTGTGCGCGGCACGGAATACACGGGCGGTCAGCTTGCCCCGCTCGTCAAGCGGCAGGGAACCGCCGGACTGCCCGATGTATAAGGTAAACCGCGCGAACAGTTCTTCATCATGCATAAGCGGGCGGTATTGATTCAACACCCACTCATTCAGACGCATGTATTCACCGGGAAATTCATTCTTAATCAGGCGCTGCACTGGTGATTTGATGTCACAGAGCGCTATTTTTTTGAGCAGGTCGAACAGGGAGGCATAAATCATCCATTCCCAGTCTATACTCCTGCCCCTGCTCTCCTCGATCCTGCCGATCATATAGGCAAGCACCATCTTTTCACCTGCTTTGTCCATTTCGATGATATCAAACGGACGTACCAGATCATTCCACCGTTCGATGGAATACGCCTCAAAAATCTTAAGAATGAATTTCCGGTCAAGCATCAGGATGCACCCTTAACCCACGGTTTGCCGACTTCAGCCGGCGCATAATTCTTGCCGCTGAAGATAACGAGTGCCAGCAGTGTGATGACATAGGGCAGCAGGTTAAAGAATTCAGTGGGCAGCAGGTTTTTAAGCATCGGAATATTCACTACGTACAGCGCAAATGCAACCGCGGTACCGAACAGCATGGATGATCCGGTCACGCCGAGCGGGCGCCAGCGGCCGAATGACACGGCGGCCAGCGCGATAAAGCCCGTACCGTTGATGGTGTTTGACGTGTACTGAATCGTTTCCGTAAGTACCAGACAGCCGCCAGCCAGACCTGCAAGCAGGCCTGAGAAGAGCACCGCAAAGTAGCGGATACCGATAACATTAATACCGACCGACGCAGCGGCATCAGGATGCTCGCCGCAGGCGCGCAAACGCAGTCCAAACGGAATGCGGTACATCATAAACCATACGAACAGCATCACGCAGAGCGCGATCCAGAACGTGGGGTAAATGCCCATGATACCGGCCTGCATGCCCATTTTATAGGCGGCAGTGCGGTCCGCATTGAACAGAATCTGTGAAAAGAAGATGGTCACACCGTTTGCCAACAGGTTTATACCTGTACCGGATATGGTCTGATCTGCATTCAGTGAAATAGCGGCATATGCATGGATCATTGAGAACACCATGCCGAACAAAGCGCCGATAACAAGCGCAAGCCATTCTGAGCCGGGAACCGTCGTCTCCATAAGTACGTGGGCTGCGGCCGCCGCAAATGCTCCGATACTCATAAGCCCTTCAAGCGCAATGTTCGTAACACCGCTGCGCTCTGCAACCATACCGCCGGCGGCGGTAATCAGAATCGGAGAAACAATCATTAAAATAGAAGGTATCATTCCCAATACAATATTCATCACACAGCCTCCGCCAGCTTGGCAGCCTTACGCTTTTCATTCCAGGCAATGAACAGGCGTAACCCGGTCTTAAGGGAAATAAATACTACAACCAGACCCTGGATAATAAAGGTAATCTCCTTGGGAATCTTGTTTGTCTGCATAATCGGCTGGGCAGCCTGAAGCATACCGAACAGCAGGCCTGCAAAAGCAATACCTGACGCCTTGTTGTTACCTACCAGAGCAACGGCAATGCCGGTAAAGCCGTAGTTGTCCATGCCGGAGATAAGCCGGCCGTATTTGAAGGAACCGAGTGCCACGATGCCGCCGCCGAGTCCCGCATATGCGCCGGAAATAGCCATGGCGATGGTGATGCTCGCGATCACGGGGATACCGGAAGCACGGGCCGCATCCTTATTGTAGCCCGTGGCACGGAGACCGAAACCGACGTTGGTTTTGTCCAGAACGAACCAGTAAATTACGATACACAGAATGGCGATGAAGAATCCCGCATTGAGCATGGAGCCGTTCGTCAGCTTGGAAAGGAATCCGATGTGCAGGCTCGCCGTCTCGGGGAAATTCACCGTCTTATACGTGTTGGTACCGGGAATCGCCTTGGTGATGATACGCGACAGATACAGCGCTACATAGTTCAGCATGATGGTGGCAACGACCTCTGAAACCTCAAACTTAGCCTTGAGGAATCCGACTACGCCGCCCCACACCGCGCCTGCAACCGTTGCAAGCAGCACTGCAAGCGCCACATGCACGAACGGTACGGCAGGGAAAAGCAGCGCAACGACCTGCGCAACCGTCATACCGATAATATACTGCCCTTCGCCGCCGATATTGAACAAACCGGCACGGGAGGCAAACGCCATAGTAAAGCCGCACAAAATATACGGCACAGAGTATGTAAGCCACTCACCAACATACCGTATATTCCATTTTCCATTATTCAGATTAAAGCCGGTCAGGACCTGTACCAGCGCCTTGTAAATACCGGAAGGATTTCTGCCTACCAGCATGACCAGCAGCGTTGCTACGATAAAGCCCAGCAGAACGACCATCACCGATACGGCGCCGTCTGAACGGAGCAGAAGCGATGACAGCTTTCCGCTTTTCTTAGTTTGAACCATATCACTCATGATGCTGTTTCCTCCGATTTTCTACCCTTGGAACCTGCCATCATAATACCGATGTCACGCTCTGTAACCTCACCGGCATTATAAACACCTACGATGCTGCCTTTAGAGATTGTGGCTATCCGATCGCACAGGTTCATAATTTCATCAAGCTCAAATGAAACAAGCAGGATTGCCCTGCCCTTGTCCCGCTCTGCAAGAATACGACGGCGGATATACTCGATGGCGCCTACATCCAGACCGCGCGTAGGCTGCGCAATAATGAGCGCATCGCCGCCCATATCAACCTCACGGGCGATGATCACTTTCTGTTGATTTCCGCCCGACATACTGCCCGCGGAAGTAGCTGCGCCTTTGCCTGCGCGGATATCAAACGCGCCGATAAGCTCATCAGCCTTCTTTTCCATCGCTTCTTTTACAAGCAGACAGCCGTTCTTTGTATAGGGAGTCCGGTAGTAGTTTTTGAGCGCGACGTTCTCGGCAACCGTAAATTCTTTTACCAGACCGTGGCGGTGGCGGTCCTCAGGTACATGCCCAAGCCCCGCTTCTATGCGCTCGCGGATAGAAAGCTTGCTGATATCCTTGCCTTTAAGCAGGATGCGGCCGTTTTCAAGCGGTGACAGACCAGTAAGTCCGTACAAAAGCTCGCTCTGGCCGTTACCGTCAACACCGGCCACACCAACAATCTCTCCGGCCCGAACATCAAGCGAAAGATCTTTAACTGCAAGCTGCCCGCGTGAGTTTTTAACGGACATATGCTCAATCTTAAGAACGGTATCGCCAAAATGCGGCGGATTTTTTTCGATTTCAAATTTTACCGCGCGACCGACCATCATTTCCGCAAGCTGCTCTTCGCTCACGTCGGCAACCTGCACCGTCCCCACAACCTTTCCTCTGCGCAGTACCGTACACCGCTCGGCAACAGCCTTGATTTCCTTCAGTTTATGCGTAATCAGAATGATAGTCTTACCTTTACGCTTGAGCAGACGGATGATTTCCATAAGCTCATCAATTTCCTGCGGAGTAAGCACCGCGGTGGGCTCATCAAAAATAATGATTTCTGCATTGCGGTACAGCACCTTGAGAATCTCAACGCGCTGCTGCATGCCGACCGTAATATCCTCTATCAAGTCTTTAGGATTTACTTTAAGACCGTAGCCGTCAGAAATCGCGGCAACACGATTTTCTGCAGCTTTCATATCCAGCATACCGAATTCATTTACAGACTCACAACCGAGTACAATGTTTTCCGTAACGGTATAGTTACGTACCAACTTAAAATGCTGATGGACCATACCGATTCCGAGTGCGGTCGCATCGTTAGGATCCTTGATTTTAACTTCTTTACCTTTAATTTTTATACTGCCGCTGTCAGGATCATAAGAACCGAACAAAATGGACATTAACGTTGATTTTCCGGCGCCGTTTTCGCCGAGCAGTGCAAGCACTTCATTTTTTCTGACAGTTAAATCAACATGGTCATTGGCGACGACACCGGGGAACGCTTTGGTAATTCCGATCATTTCTATGATATTCGGTTGCACTTCAGCAGAACTCATAGATACCCCCTTTTTATGCCTGGAAAATACAAAAAAAATACGCTGCGCGGCAAATAACGCAGCGTATATTAAAAAATATGCAAATCAAACAGACCTGCAGTCAGCCAGAATGCATTCCGGACTGCGGGCGCACTCCGGAATGTCCTGCAAGGTTATACGCTAGTTGTCTTTTGCGCCGAGACCAGCGGGTACTTTACCAGCTGCCAGAGCATCTTTGTATGTACCGATAACCTTAATCTTGCCGCTGATAATATCAGCCTTGATCGTCTCAATCTGCTTTGCAACAGCCGGCTTCAGCTCAGGATTTGAGGTGGCAAAGCCGACACCGTCATCTTTAAGAGCCAGAGATACAACGCCGGCTTTGTAGGTGTTGTTCTCGATGGCTTTGAGTGCATACAGCGTTGCAGATTCAACGCGTTTGATCATTGAAGTAAGAACGGCAGACTTTTTGCCATCATACAGACCGTCCTCATACTGGTCAGAATCAACACCGATTGCCCATACGTTCTTACCGGCTACACGGTATTCCTTAGCCTGAGCAATCGTTCCGTTACCGGTACCGCCAGCTGCAGAGTAGATGGTGTAGATACCGCTGTCATACCAGTTCTTTGCCTGGGTTTTTGCCAGATCGGGTTTGCCCCAGTCATTAGCATAGTAATCAACAACCTGTGCATCGGGGATCACATAGCGCAGACCCTGAATATAGCCGACTTCAAACTTGGTGATGGTTGCACCAGGAACGCCGCCAATAAAGCCAAATTTGGGGTTGGCAACTTTTTCTTCTTTTGCCTGCAGTGCAGCAGCAGCACCTACAAGGAATGACCCCTGCTCTTCTGTAAAGACAAATCCCATAACGTTGGGCTGATTTACCCAGTCAACGTCAACGATCATGTATTTCTGGTTGGGATACAGGGGAGCAACTTCACCCAGTGCATCCGCGAATGTAAAGCCGGTTACAACGATCAGATCAGGAGCGTCATCAGAAATCTGCTTCAGAACAGGAATGTACTGATCCTGTGTCTGACAGGCGATAACATCATACGCCGTACCACGCTGCTTTTCATTTTCCTTTGTATCGCCATAGAAAGAAAGAATACCACGCCATGCGGCAGCATTAAATGATTTATCATCAATACTGGTGGCATCCGTAATCAAACGGATTGTAGGCTTGCTGCCAGATGCCTGCTTTGAACCGGCAGCCTTAGAATCTTTTGAGCCGCCTGCAAATACTGCTGCTGTCAAGCTCAGTGCAGCAATAACAGATGTAATTTTTTTCACATTATCCTCCATGAAAAAACAAGTACATACAGCCGCAGGCTCCAGTCTTACCCCGAAGCTTACGGCTGTTTATTTGTCGTGTCCTATATTATATCATAATCTGATAAATGTACAATAAAAAAATTTAGATAAGCAAAAATATTATTGGTTCTTTTATGGAAACCGCAAAAACTTCAGACAGCCTTGATATCGACATCAAAGCTGTCCTTTTTCGAGGTGTCCTTACCTGCTTGAGCCAGCTTTATGGTCCGCATCCATCTTTTCTTTCCAGACAAGCGCTTTCTTCTTCAGTTCCTCAGCCTCATCTGAATTTCCGATAGCTATGGCCAAACGGCGCTGCGCCAGCAGGAAATTGATGCCCATACGGATATCGTCGATGCGCCGCGTAGAAAGCTCGTAGCGGTCACGGTAAGCCGCCGCGGATTTTTCGAGCAGCTTTTTGATAAGCCGTATATAATACACGGTATTGTCGTAGTCGGCGGAATTGGGATCAAAGTAATCTTTCGCAGCTTTTTTCATATCCAGCAGGTTCTTTGCCACAACCGCAAACCGCCCCTCAAGCTCTACGAACGACCATTTCCACTTACTGTTATCACCAAACGCGTCAACTAGCATCTGGATCGATAGTCCGAGCTTTCTGATCTGATAGTATCTGGTTGTAAGCGGCGTATTGCTGATGCCGGCAAGCTTGTCGTCAAGATCCGTATAGGGAATGTCAACTATATTAGAGACAATCTCCTCAAGATATATAATCGCCTTGTACAAAGCTTTGCGCGCGTCATTCAGAGCATCATTATTTTTAAATGAAAGCAGCTTAAGGGAAAGGGAATTCATCATCATATACAATGACGCCACATACATCATCTCATCGCACAGCAGCAGTTTTTTGTAGCTGCTGCCGGCAGTATCCTTCTGGATAAGTCCCAGAATACTTTTTTCTTTTTCGAGCGTCTGTTTTATACGGTCTGCATATGGAACGATTTTCTGCGCATATAATTCTCTGTCCTGTGCCGTGACTTTAGCCATGCATATCCTCCGCATTTTTACCGATACTGAATTTTTCAAGCATGGATCTGGCATGTTCAAGGGATTCCGCTCCGGCAGGATCACCAGAAAGCATACGGGCAATCTCCTCCACACGGCGCTCACCGGTCACCGGATGGATATGAGACTGCATCACACCCTTGTTGACAGCTTTCTCCACCTTTATCTGATTATCGGCATAAACTGCGATACTGGCCAGATGTGTTATGCATAAAATCTGTCTTTTTTCTGCAAGTTTTTTAATATGGCTGCCTACAGCAACGGCAACCTCGCCGCCGATACCGGTATCGATCTCATCAAAGATCATCGTCGGTACCATATCCGTCTCTGCGAATATCGTTTTAATGGCAAGCATTACGCGGGAAAGTTCGCCGCCGGAAGCAATCTTGGCAAGCGGCTGCAACGGAGAACCAGGATTAGCGCTGATACGAAATTCAACGTCATCCATACCGTACGACCCGCACTGCTGCTCAACGGCAGTTCCCGGTTTTTCGGAAATACACACTTGAAATTTCGTGCTTCCCATACCGAGCGCTGCAAGCACTGTCTCAATCTGCTCCGACATTTTTACGGCGGCAGCGCTCCGCTGTGCGGAAAGCGACTTCGCGGCAGCATATACCTGCTTCATCAGGCTGTTGTACTGCGCCTGCAGCGCTTCCCTATTCTCTGCACCGCCGGTCAATTCAGCAAGCTGAGCCTCTGCATCAGCCTTGTAGGCAAGTACTTCGGCCACAGGAGCAGCGGAAGATGACGCATACTTTTTTTTGAGGCTGTACAGCAGTGCAAGCCTGTCCTGTACAGACGCAAGCCGTTCAGGATCAAATACAAGTGAGCGCTGATAATTTCCGATCTCATCCGCAATATCCGTAAGCTCATAAAACGAGTTTTCAATCCGGGAACCCGTGCCTGCCAGGTTTTTATCATACTGGCCGGCATGAGAAACGGCTCCTCGCAGCTTTTTAAGCAGGGAAACGATTCCGCCCTCCCCGTCAAGCAGCGATGACATTTCTTCTACATCTGCATAGAGCTTTTCATATGAAGCGAGCTTAGATTCTTCTTCCTCAAGCCGCTCATCCTCACCGGCCTGTATTTTGGCATCAGCGATTTCCTGAACGGCGAACGTCAGCATGTCGATTCTGCGCTCCCTGTCCTGCTGACCGGTACGCAGCTCCTCCAGCTTTTTCTGAACGGCTACGAGCTGTGCATACATACGGGTAAAATCAGCAACAGTCTGCTGCAGACCGGCCCAGTTATCCAAAAACACCCGGTGCTCAGCAACACGCATCAAAGACTGATGCTCATGCTGTCCGTGAATATCGATTAAAAACGAAGAGAATGCAGAAAGATCTGCCCGGGTCACCTGAACATCCTGAATCCATGCACCGGATTTTCCGGTACTGCGGATGTACCGGCGAAGCAGGACACGGTCATTCTCAAGCTCAATGCCATGCTCATCCAGCCAGGCAAATGCTGCGGGCGAAACCGTTCCCGGCTTTATACAGAATGAAGCGGAAACGGACGCCTCAGTCTCTCCCGCACGTATCTGCTCTACACCAGCCTTTCCGCCGAGCACAAAAGAAAGCGCACCTATCAGAATGGACTTACCGGCACCAGTTTCACCAGAAAGCACCGTGAATCCGTCTAAAAACTCTACGGAAAGCGAGTCTATCAGTGCAAAATTTTTAATATCAAGCTGCTCAAGCATGAGGACCTCCCGCCCAGTTGAATTTTGAGCGCAGCGCGGCGTAGAAATTCGGAACTGAACACCCGACCAGCAGCACTTTTTGCGGCGCCTTTGTGATGACCACAGAATCTCCGGATACTATATCAATCGTTTTTTGTCCGTCAGCAATCACCCGGGCAGACGGCGCATGGTCAGGTAGAATGCTGACCACAAGCTCTCCCTCCGGATTGAATACGAGCGGACGGCTTGAAAGTGAAAAAGAATTAAGCGGAGTAAGTACAAAGGCATCCAGTTCCGGATCAACGATAGGACCGCCGGCTGAAACTGAATAGGCGGTGGATCCGGTTGCTGTTGCCGCAATAATGCCGTCAGCCTTATAATGTCCCAGCGGCGCACGGTTATAGACAACATCGAACGACATAGTCAGCGCACATTGCGTACTGGTAATCACGATATCATTAAGGCAATGGGAAAAAAAAGAAACCTTGCCATCATGGACAATCTCCGCCTGCATCATATTACGGCCGGTCGGCTTAATCTTTCCTGACAAAAAGTCTGAAAGCGGCTCCTCCCAGTTTTCTTTCTGAACACCGGCAATAAAACCGAACTGTCCAAGGTTAACCGGAAAAACTGGTATTCCTAATGGCGCACATCCTCGGGCAGCATAGAGAACAGAGCCGTCGCCTCCCAACGTAACAACAAAATCATATCCGCTGAATATTTCTTCGGAACTGTATTGATTGAGCTGACACTCAGTAACCGAAATTCCACGTGCATTCAGATACTCAACGACACGGCTGCCTATACCGGCAGCCTCATCTTTATAGATATTTTCAAATACAAGACATTTTTTCATATCATACCTGCCGGTTCGGGCAGCCGTACATCAGGGCAGCGTTCCCAGCACTTTTACGATTTTTGCAGCCTGCGTCTTTCCAAGACGCGGATACAGCGGGAACAGCACACATCTGAGTAAAAGCGCATGGGCCTTTTTACAGACAGGCGCAAGGGATTCGTCACGGCCTGCGATTACAGAATCCTCATATGCAGGCCGGATCTCTATGTCTTTTTTAGATGTGTACTGCTTTGCGTCCTTAAAACCGCCCGCAAGGATAACGGGGAATGCGCTTGCCGTTGTACCTTCATCAGCAGACCTGATATATGTTTTATTTTTACTGGAAAGCAAAGCCCGCAGGAACAAAGTGAACAGATCTTTGCGAACCGCCTCGTTACGTTTGTATTCTTTTATCTGCACATACGCAAGCGCGCTGTTAAGATCCGGCAGCAGATCGATTAAAGGAGCTTCATCTATATACTTTTTAAGCACGATCCATTCCCGGCGTCCCGGAGCCATAAGCACGGCACCACCGCCGCCGGTAATAACATCACGTTCTTCAAGCCCAAGAATAGCGAACATACCGAAACTGCCGGCTCTTGCATATTCCGCAGCGACAGGAACACTCTCAGCTCCACTTTCAGCAGAGCCTTCTGCCGTTGTATATGCACTGTCAGGAATATATGACGCACCTGCGCTTTGCGAGATATCTTCGATAAAGGGAACGCCGAGCGAGCGGATGCCGTCCATATCGGGCATAATTCCAAATGTTTCATGCAGGAGCAGGAATGTACCGCCTGCCTTCATGCCATCTGAAACGATCGCAGGGGTCACAAGACCGGTTCCGTCATCCACATCAAGCACCAGAACCTTGTAGCCGAGCTTTTCTACCGCTGAAGCATGCCATGAGGGTGCAAGCGCCGACACCATGACTACAGCATCCGGCTGCAGCCCTGCAGCCTTGAGCGCATATTCCAATGCAACGGCAGGACTGCGGAAAGCAGCCGCACCGGAGCAGGAAAAAAAGTCTTTTACACCTTGAATCAGACGGGCATTCAGTTCCCCAGGACCTATTCTCTCATCCACCATACATGTCAACACCGCATCCATTTCCTTTCTGCGGATTGTTGAGCTGAAAGTCCGAATCATGTACTACCTTAAAAAGGGTATCACGAAAAACCCACTTTCGTGGCTTTTTCGAGGTTCCCCAAAATTATTTTCCGATAATTTTCTGAAGTTCTTTGGGATTGAACAGCCGGTTTATATCAAGCATGATGATATAGCCGTTTTCCCGGCGGATAACGCCGCGGATATATTCAGTCCCGATACCGTTAAGCATCTGCGGAGGCTCTTTTACATCCTCAGGATTAATGGTAACGACACGGGCTATACGGTCAATGATAATACCAACCTTGTTACCCTGAATGTTCAGAATAATAAAACCGCCCTCAAAATCTGATGATTCATCCTCAGGTACCTCAAGCTTCTTAAGGCGGAAACGTTTATGCAGATTGATTACAGGAATAATTTCACGGCGCAGGTTGAAAATACCTTCAACATAATATGGCGCGTTCGGTATCGGACGGACTTCGCTAAGTTTTACGATTTCTTTTACGTCCATGATATCAACACCATACAGTTCTTCACCGAGCTGAAAAGTTACCAATTGAAACTGAGAATCGCTGTCAGCCATATTTCCTCCGTGCGTATAAAAACCGCAATCTTACCTAATAATAACGCGAAGAACTTTTTTATCTCCGGCTTCAGCAGCCTAAAACCGGTTCGTTTTTCTCGCTTTCTATTAGGATACAACGAAAATCAACATTGTGCAAGGATTATTGCCACGTTTCACGGAAATCAACATACCTCGCCGCAGCATCCGCTCCCGCCGGGATTTGCACTGCTCACACGACCCTGCAGATTGCCGCCACATAAACCGTACGGACACCAAGCTCCTTAAGCAGGCGTGCACAGTGTTCCACGGTAGCACCCGTTGTGATGACATCATCTATCAGTACAGCAGTTTCTGGTAAAGCCCCATGAATCATACGGCGGATTACACGACGGCTTTTCAGACGGTATCTTCCAGCACCGGCGGCAAGCCGATGCTGTCTGCCCAGATTTTTCTGCTCTACCGCCGACACACATCTGAGCAGCGGCAGAACACAGTGACCGTATTGACGCGCAAGCGTCCTGCACAGGTCAGCTATCTGATCCCAGCCGGTTTTATATATTTTACCCGGCCGCGGAGGAACCGGTACCAATGGTATACGCTGCCCCAGCCGGATAAGCTGCTCATGCATCACAAAGGCAAATGCAGAGGAAAGCCCCCGTCTTCCGTGGCCTTTCCATTCAAAAATACTGTTGCGGATCCATACATCATACATGAACAGCGGGAAAACCCTGTCCGCAGAAACAATGACAGGTATGGTCCTGCATTCCATACAGACTGCAATTTCAGAAATCAGTATTTTTCCGCAGAACCTGCACCGCGAAACCGGCTGTACCGCAGTACGTGCCAGATCGTACAGGCATTCCCGGCACATACCATCCCCGCCGCAGGACTGGCCGCAACAGGCACACTGCTGCCCTGCTTTCAACACATGAACAAGCGGCTTTAGTAATTGTCTTATAAACATCACATCTAAAACATGCGCGGCAATCTGTAAAAAGATACGATAGTCAACCTGAAAAAAATACAATAGACCTGTACATATTACCGTCGGAAGTTTAACTATCAGTCAGTGTCACCTAGTCAGGAGTAATTGAAACCACAAAAGAAACCGCAGAGCACCGGTGCCCTGCAAACTATCGGATATTCCCTTATCTGCCGGAAAGCGTTTTTTTCCAGCGTGACAGGCACTGCAATGCAGCCATAGGAGTCATATTGTCAATGTCAGCCGAAAGGATTTCGTCCAGAACAATTTCTTCGTCACTAAAAAGTCCCGGTGCTTGCACCGATGCTTGCACTGAGGCATGCAGAACCTCAGGCGCAGATGGTACCGGTGCGCTTACAGGCGTTTCATCTGCAAGCAGCGGCTTTTCAGAGGCGAGATCCTGAATATGAACCAATATATCATTCGCCCGGTCTATGACAGACTGCGGAATACCAGCCAGCCGGGCAACATGAATGCCATAGGAATTGGCGGCGGCACCATTCTTGACGCGACGTAAAAAAACAACAGAACCGTTCTGCTCGGCAACATCCATACAGAGCAGCCGCAACGACGGATGCTGCATGCGGGTCAGCTCATGATAATGCGTGGCAAACAATGTTTTACAGCCGACCGTATTCAGAAGATACTCTGACACCGCCCATGCAATGGAAAGGCCGTCCTCCGTAGAAGTTCCTCTGCCCACCTCATCCATAATAACAAGCGAACGCGGCGTAGCAGACCGCAGGATATGCGCAGTCTCCGTCATTTCAACTAAAAACGTAGATTCACCACGAGCAAGATTGTCGCTGGCACCGACCCTGCAAAAAATCCGGTCAACAGAGCCGATATGCGCACGCTTTGCCGGAACATAAGAGCCTGTCTGGGCCAAAAGCGTTATAAGTGCATTCTGACGCAGATAGGTACTTTTTCCAGCCATATTTGGACCAGTAATAAGCGCAAATGCAACAGAGCCGTCATCCTGCCCCTGTCCTGCACTCTCACAGTTCAACTGCAGATCATTCGGAACGAACTCACCGGTAGGCATATGCTGTTCCACCACAGGGTGACGGCCTGCAATAACTTCATAACAGCAACTGTCGTCCACATCAGGCGCACACCAGTCATGCAGCAGCGCCGCATGCGCAAGCGAAGCGGTTGTATCAGTATATGCTATTTCACGGGATATCTGCATCAGATACGGAATATGCTCATGCAACGAATCTCTGATCTCCAGAAAGAGTCTTCGTTCTGTTTCAATGATTTTCGATCCCGCATCGTTCAAGTCATGCTCAAGCGTCTGTAATTTTTCCGTTGTATATCGTTCAGCATTCATTAAAGACCTGCGCATAATAAAATGCGCAGGAACTGCATCAAGTTTTCCTTTCGTCACTTCCAGATAATAACCGGCATTCCTGTTATTTTTGATCTTCAGGTTTGAAATACCAGTTCTTGCCTTTTCTTCTTCCAGATAAGCATCAAGGATCTGATTAAAATTCGTAAGAAGATTACGGTACTGATCCAGCTCCGCAGACCAGCCCGGTTTTATAATGCCGCCATCAGTAAGTACAACCGCAGGATCGTCAAGGATCGCATTCTGTATCAGCGTAATTATGTTCCGGGCAGTGTCGTCCGCACACAAAGAGAATTCATACGGGGACAACAGCTGCCGCGTCTGCAACCATGCTGCCAAACTGGCTCTGAGCGCCTGCAGATCCTTAGCATGAGCACGATCCATGGCAATCCGTCCGGCAAGGCGTTCTATATCAAGAATACCCGCCATAGCATCGCGTACGCTTTTTAAAAGCGATCTGTTCTGAACGAACTGCCGCACATGATCCTGCCGGCAGTGTATCTGGGTACAGTCGGTCAGCGGCGAAAGAAGCCAGCTGCGCAGCATACGGTTTCCCATGGCAGTAACAGTATAGTTTACTGTCTCCAGTAAACTGTATTGAGCACTACCATCGCGCAGATTTGAGACAATCTCAAGATTTCTGCGGGAAGAATCATCGATGATAACGTATTCTGTGTCACGATATATGTGAATACCGCTGATATGCGGTACCGAAGTATTGGTTGTCTTTTCCAAATAATCAAGCAGGAATCCTGCAGGAGGAACTTCAGGAGAATTATCCTGCAGACCGAACGAATGTAAATTCGCTGTTTTAAACTGCTCAATAAGTTTTTTATATGACAGTTCAGGAGAAAAATCCCAGTCAGGATAAAAGGATACGGCAAGTCCGGGAACACCAGCCACAGCACTCTGTACAGTAGCATTATCTTTAAGGCTTTTTGGAAGCAGCAGCTCTCTAGGAATACACCGTCCCAGCTCCTTGGCAAAATTCTCCGCCATTAAGGACGCAGGCCATGAAGTGGCTGAAAAAGCGGATGTCGTAACATCAATAAACGCAAATCCCGCCTTACCATGACTGATGCTCATTGCAGCCAGATAGTTATTTGCACTTCCATCAAGATACTCAGATTCCACTGCGGTTCCGGGCGTGATAATCTCAACAACCTTACGCTCCGTAAGCCCCTTACCATGTGCTATCTCACCAACCTGCTCACAGATAACAATTTTTTTGCCCAGACGCAGCAGCCGGGCAATATAAATCTTTGACGCATGATAGGGAATGCCGCACATAGGACAGTCTCCTCGATGAGTCAACGTCAGGTTCAGCAGCCGGGAGACCTCAACCGCATCATCATTGAACATCTCATAGAAATCTCCAAGTCTGAAAAACAAAACATCATGCGCATATTTATTTTTTATAGCCTGATACTGCTGCATCAATGGCGTAGCCGCGGTAGCACTGACAGCCGGGACAGCATCAGCTACGCCGGCAAATAAAGAGGCTTCAGTTTGAGAAGATTTGATCATGCCGCTTTACCACAAGGCTACAGATTGAGCTCGCTGATGACTTTATCAGTGATGTCAACGGAAGGGCTGTACCAAAGAACTGCATTCGCCTGCTGCAGGCTCATAATCATGCTGTAACCTTCGCTTTCAGCTATGCGTCCGAGCGTTTCATACAGTTTCTGATAAAAGGCATCGGAACGCTGCAATGTATTTTTAAGCGTCTCAAGCTCGATATTCTTCGTATTAGCATACTCGCTCAGAAAATTAGATTTTTTGGTTATATCAGCTTCAACACGCAGTGCGGCCGCCTCGTTATCATTCTTTTCATAATCAAGCTTTTTTTTCTGAAGCTCCTGAAGTTCCTGCGTTCGCTTGTTAATTTCATTCTGAAACTCAGCCTTCTTGGACTCATAATTACGGACCGCGGCAGAATTTCTAAAATATGACTGATACACTCTTGTCGTGTCAACAACTGCAAAACGAGTTATCTGCTGCGCGCTGATATCAGCACAGACAAAAAGTATACAAAAAGCAGCAAGCAACCAGTATTTCATATTCATATTCATCTTCATACAAACACTCCTTATAAAGCCTCGGCGGCCATACTTTACATGCTCCGCATCAGCAGTTTTACAGACAATGGAAAGCCATGCCTGCACAATGTCTATTTATTGACAATGTTAAATGACAATACGAATGCCCAGTTCTTTTTCCAGTACCAGCCGTCCGCATCATTATGCCGGAATGTATTGGCAAACAAAAGTCTGAGCGGGAACTGCTGTATAGAAAAGCGTATACCCGGTCCTGTACTGAAATAGAAATCATTTATGCTCAGATTATTGAACAATGCAGACGGAGTATCCTGTACCGTAACCGCATCAAGGAAACCGTCAAGTGCAAGAATACCGCGGACAATCGGCATACGCAGCTCCAGGAAACTGCTCCACATCGCACGACCACGGACAGAATTATAAATGCTTGTCCATCCTCTGCCGTTGAACATACCGTCTATATACAATCTGCTGGAATGTCCGACCGTAGAATTCGGTACAGGGAACTGCATAGTCACGCCGCTGTAGGCCGCTAGGACCATTTTCCAGCTCCATTTTTCAGAAACCGGAATATTCCAAAGTGTAAAGTACAACTCGCCCTTGGTGGCGGTCTGCAGGTAGAATTCATCTTCCCACGGGGTCAGTCCGTACCATGTAAAGCGCTGGCTCCAGAACCAGCCTTTTGAAGGATCATAGTTAATGTCACGGTCATCCATTGAGAATGCCGTCCACACAGCATTTTTCAAGCCCCACTTGTTGGCATAGTCACTGATCGTCACATCATAAGGGATCCACAGCTTTTCATTATATACATTATTTTTCAGCGTATTTGTCAGACCGCCGGAAAGCGTCAGAATTGCCCAGTCAGGAGTCCACCGATGGCCCAAGGATGAACTGAGAGAAACAGCCCACTGCTCATATGACATATAATAGTTATCGTTATCAAGCGTTCCGTCAGGCAGGATAGTATTACGCAGCGAATTAATCGACGCATGCGAGAAAGTCAGCGATTCTGAATAGCTGATAGGCTTATCAAAAAGCCAGTTCTCACCGTAACCAATGGTAACAGACTGCTCGCTTGAAGCCAGCGTAGTACTTGCAGAAATCGTCTTTCCAAGTCCCTGTATATTGGAATCCTGCCATTTCACATACAAAGCAAACGGTAGATCATCAGGATCCGTCACGCCGGAGAATGTAAGTCCGAATTCTATGCTTGTAGTGGACTGCTCCTCTACAGAAACAACCAGGTCCACAAGGTTATCCTCCGAGCCAGCAACCACATCAGGCACAACGGCGGAAAAATACTGCAGGTTATACAGGTTACGAAGGCCGGTTGTCACTTTTGCCTTAGAAAAGATATCTCCCGCTTCCAGAGGAATTTCCCTCAAAATAACATGCTCTTTTGTTTTTGTATTACCTTTTACCAGAATTTTCTCAATGTGGCTGCGCGGATTCTCAACAATGGATACAGCGACGGACACCACGTTCTTTTCACCGTCTTTGTCCATCACCGGATTGAATCGGTTGGATGTATAACCGTTTTCATAATACAGATCAGCCACGGCCATCAGGCTTTCCTGAAACTTCGTCTGGTTGAAAATATCGCCTTTCTTTAACTTAACCAGCGAATTAAGCTGCTCCGAAGGGAAAATAGTATTACCGGAAAAAGTAATATCGCCGCATGTATACTGGGTACCTTCCTGTATGACAAAGGTCAGTGTCATTTCATTGCGGCCCTTTTCCTTATTTTCCACAACACTGCGAATCACATCCAACACACTGGCATTTATATATCCGGCATCCTGATAATATTTCAGCACAAGCTGTTTATCTGTCTCAAGCTTTGCTTCCTCAAAGGCACCACGATTAAAGATTCCCTTCTTTTTCATTTTCAGTTTTGAGGCAAGCGTTTTTGATGAAATCAATTTATTGCCGGAAAACTGAATGTCCGTAATAATCGTGGTATACCCTTCCTCTATGTTGTAGGTAACAACCACACCATCTTCATCAGTCTCTGTAGAGGATGAGACTTTTACCTGCATAAAACCTTTCTCAAGATATTTATCACGGATCGCTCGTTCATCCACCAGTACCTTGCTACTGATAAAAATAGCATTCGATTTTACGCTGACCACATCACGCAGCTCACCATTTCTGATCTTGTGGTTCCCTGAAAACTTAACCTTGGAAACAACAGGTTTTTCCACGACCGAGAACACGATCTGAACGCCTTCTTTTTTAGACGGATCATGCTGGGCACGAGGAGAAATATCGTCAAAAAACTCAAGCGCGTAAATACGGTCAAGAATATTGCCGAACAGTTCATCTGTAAATGCCTTATTTATAAATCCGCTGACCACACCGTCCACTTCGGACTTTTTTATATTTTTCAGGCCCTCGAATTTTATGGAAGTTATAGTCTTATTTATGTACCAGCCCTCGGATTCCTGAGCAACGGCCAGAACAGAAGAACACAACAAAAAAAGCAGGCAAAAACACCGGAACAGAATATTACACTGCCGGGCAGCTGTATGCGAACTGCGCATATAAACTCCTCTATACATATCCGGGAAGCGCAGCCTTACCGGCGGCAAAATCTGCGCATACAATTCCCTAGAAGCTGAATTTCCATGACAATGTGACTGCAGCAGTCGGGATCCAAAGGTTATTTCGAATCGAATCCATATCGGGATCAATGCTCCATCGGATTTTTACATAAGGGCTGTCTAATTCCAGACCTATTTCCGGCTGGAATACAAGACCGCCAGTAGTCGTATCATCATTAATTCTGTTTTTATCATATGTCCAATGCAACAGGGCATCGGTATACAATTCACTACTAAAGTACTTCCCTATGTAAACAGTCGAATTATCAAAGAAGTTACCAAAAGTAACCGAATTTGTCCGGTCACTTTCAGAGTTCAATCTTAAACTCTGCTTCATGGCATTCTGCAATACCATGGTGCGTATAGAGAATATATCAAAATTAAATAAATCACGCAATGTATTTTCAACTTTACGCATGACTGTAGACTGCAGCAGCAGGTCACCACCGGAAACCACAAGGCTGCCGAAATTCTTTGAGTCACCGGAAATCACCTGTCCCAAAAGCTCCATAATCTCGTTCTCTGATTTTGCAGGAACTGCAGAGAACATCGGATGGAACCTGCTCGCAGGCTCATTGCGCGCAGACAATACCACAGTAACCTGATTACCGTTCGCATCACGCTCCTTTGTCTCCGCACGAACCGTGATAATCGGATCTATCGTGTCCTGAGCATCGGAGAACACAATGCGGCCCTCTTTCATATAGAAATTCCGGTTCAAATAGAAAATCTCACCGCCCCGGAATGTAATATCGCTGTTTATAAGCACTTTATTCTCAAGCATATCAAACCGCAGGCTCAGTTCCGTATTAGGAACCGCAACACCGCGAAGCAGAGGATCAAGCAGCAGCTGAACCTTCTGTCCCATCAAAATATCAAGCGCCACATACAGGCCGTACCCTTGCTGCCGTGCAGTATTGAAAGAAAAAACGCCGTCCTGCTGCGCCTGCTGCATCTGCTGCGCCATCTCCACGGCCTGCTGAATCACTTTTGTAGAAATAACTACGTTTGTATTTTTCGCAAGAATACGGCCGCTTACCTCCGCATGATCAGGCATAATGGAGATTTTCATCGAAGGACTGCCCTGCCCTGTCACCTTTATATCACCAAGATCTACATTAGCAGGAACATATACGCCGGGATCAGTTTTCACACCGATAGCAAGCTCCATGAAATTCCAACGGTCGAACGATATTGACAAATCCGCATTGACCGGCGTATCTGCAACAATAAACCGCGTAGGCTCCATCACTGCATCGCTGCCGCTGATAGAAAGCACCATCCGTTCCGTCTTAAAATGTTCGGGAATGATCATAGGCAGATTAAAATCAGGCTCAGAGATATATACCGTTCCGTTGAATTCAGGGTCGGACGCAAGGCCGGTAATTGAAAAACCGCCGCTCACCTTTCCTTTGTACACGGTAAAGAACGGGAACGCAACCAGCTGTGAAAAATCACCGAGTTCTGCATTGATATCAGAAATCTGCAGATTAATACCGTCGCTGCGCATATAGCCCGCGACATAAGCCTGCACGGGGAACCCCGGACCCGTACGGATATCAAGTACTCCGTCGTCAAGAACATAACCAGACACCGTCATATTCCCTTCAGAATATATATCATATCGTCCGGGCGTTCTAAGAATATCAAAGCTCACGCTGACAGGGGCAGAGAAAAGAGAACCGGACATATTCTCCGAAGACAGTTTCACCAGATATGATTCCGGCAGACCTGAGGATGAAGACTTTGAGATTGTATCAAACCGCAGATCCAGAGGAATATCGACGGTTTGGTTCATCACGGCTGCATTAATATTCGCAGACGCGACACAGGATGCAGTGCTTACCGTATAATCAAGATTCAAGTCGGCAAGCTTGAGCATAAGCCACTGCGCATTAATATCCGCAAGATGCAGCACACCGTCCTCCAAAACCGCGGAGCCATAAAAAACAGCAGGCGCACCGAGCATTGAAACGGAAGACCTCTCCAGATTACATGCCACATAGGGATTTTCCAGCGTACCGTTCAGCGTAGCCGACAACGTGAGCGCATCATCTGAGGACTGACCTTTCATGAGCCTGCCGCTGATAAAATTCTTAAAATCAGCCTGCCAGCTAAAATAGAAATCTTTTTTCAATGCATCCAGAGAAAAAGCCTTTCTGTCTGGATTTGTCACCGTGCCGCTGATACTCCATGATTCCTGACTGAGCAGACTGCTTGCGGTGAATTCTACATTCGCAGAATCAAACAGCGAGTCATTGATGTTCCACAGTATACTGCCTTGACCATCAAGCGCAGACAGTGAATCAGAATACGCAAAGGTATCTATGATAAAGCCGTATTTATTCAAATTACCGGTAAAACTCATCTTCGGACTTGCAATAAATTTTCCCGTAGGCTCCTGCACTTCAAATCGGGATATCGTACAAGAGACACCTTCTGATTCAGAGGCAAAGAATGAAACATCTGCGGAGGTCGTAAAAATATATTTTTTCAGCGCGACAGGCAGCTCTTCCACACGAACGGACCCGCTCAAATACGGCGTAAGTACATTCGCCGGAGACGGATTAAATGAAGCAGATGCCCGGAACCCGTAGTCACCGCTGATATCAATCCACGTGTTCGACACCGTACCGGTAAACTTATATGGAATATCATTGACCGTAACGTCGTTTGAAAAGAACACCTCACCGGTTTCGGGAATAACGTCCGCCATAGCGGTCATACTTACCGCAGCAGAACCGTACACCAGATTCAGGCGTGATATCTGGAATGACGAATTATTACCGTCCAGCGCAAACACAACGAATTCGCGATCTTTCGTCGTATTCGCAACAATGGAATACGGAACGTTATAGGAAACAGAGTGAAAGTCCGTCGACATGAACAGATCGCCGGTAAAAACATACGGACTGGCGGACGGCATAAGCTTTTCAAACAACGCTTTATTCTGCCCCTTGGCAGCGTATGCGGCCGTACCCAGCACACTGTCAAGATACATGTTCGACACACTGACACCAGCCTGCAGGTACTTTGTATCCGACAGATAGCTGCCGTCGATCTTTACCAGTCCGGGCTCCCCGCTTTCTGCGTGGGAAAAATCATATCCTTCAAAACTAAAGTCAACGGATTCCTTCTGCGGAATCACCGTAAGTTGCAGCGCCGTATACGCCCGGTCATCAAAGAACAGCTGCGGTATAAAGCACTGAAAACCTTTGCTCAGCGCGTCAAAATACGCATCTGCGGTAATAACAGCTCCATTTTTCAGAACCAGCTTCCGTATCTCCGCAGTTCCCTGCGGCTGCATCGTCCTGATAT
Organism: uncultured Spirochaetaceae bacterium; assembly: GCA_902783245.1. GTDB lineage: Bacteria > Spirochaetota > Spirochaetia > Treponematales > Treponemataceae > Treponema_D. Next base: position 21,836 of record CACZQF010000048.1, read on the forward strand.
TATATGTACCAGAATACCTGATATCATAATCCCTGCCGATCAGCGAAGCCGACTTGACCGTAACCGAATCGGCGGTTCCAGAAAACACGCCTGAAAGTCGGGCACCTCCCGAAATAATTCCAGAGTCCAAAGGCAGATCTCCGGAAACCGCATATGAAAGTTTCTTCTGCTTCAGATCAAAATCACCGTCAGCCGACAGCGTGACAGGTGTTTTTTGAAACTTCTTAAGCTGCTCAGGAATCTGCTTAAACGTAACAAACTGGAACGGTAAAAAACGTTCCGTTTTTACCACAAAATGATTCTTTCCGGTCTTGAGCTCCGAAGCAAGCTCGGCATACATCGGATATGCGCTGTCAATAGTCTTTACACCCAGCGTGTCGTCATCGTAATTCACCAGGAGCCCCAGCCGCCGTACCGACATCGTATCCGACGCCAGATTATTCAGATACAGTCGGAGAGTACTACCAGAAAGCTCATAGGAAACAGTGCCGCGCGTGGCAAAACCGAACAAAAGCTTTGTTTTTGCACCGACAGACATTCTGCCGTCTCCGTCTGCATCCACCGTAATACCGTATGCCTGATTTTTCTTAATTCCAGCATTCTTTATCCGTAGCATCGCATCCAACGACGCATCTTTATAGTGAACCGACGTATTTTTAACCTGCACGGAAAAAGGCAGAAAATTCGCCAGGCTCATCGCAGAATTGCTGACCGTCACACTGTCAGTCGCAGCTTCGTCATCAGCAGACTTTTTTACACCTGTGCTTCCGGCAAGTGCTGCAAGCCGTTCCCGCACCGATTTATTTGCCACTGCATCATATTCAACGGTAACACCGTTTAAAAGCAGATTGACCAGTGAATCCGAAAAATCACCGTCGAGCATTTTAAACAGATCATACGTCAGTACAAGTTTGCGGATCGATACAATTTTTTTGCCGGTCTCCACATCTGAAACTACTATACCTTTTATATTAAATGCTGATAAAATAGACGGCGATAAAGAATCATAAGAAAAAGTAAGACCCGTACGTGATTCAACTTCCGCGCGGAAGCTTTCCGCTTTATCTGACACAGCCTGCGTAATCCGTTTATAGACCGGCTGCAGAAGGGCGGCAATACAAAAAATGAGGAAAATAAAAATTAAGCTGCCGATGCCGGTTTTCAGGATACGGGTTTTCATTTTTCTTTTTATTCTATCAAATTTTATAAAAAAAAGCAGGTTTTTTTATGATCTTACATAATTTTATCGCATTTGAAGGCATTGACGGAACAGGAACCTCCACCCAAATAGCAATTCTTGCAAAACGTCCCGAAGCAGACGCTTTGTATCTTACCGCAGAACCGACAAAAACCCCTACCGGCGTGTTTCTGCGCCAGATACTCGGCGGAAAAACGACGGTAGATCCCAAAACAGCGGCATTTTTATTCGCCGCAGACCGCAATGAGCACATCTACGGCACGGGCGGCATCATGGAGATGCTCGGCCGTAACAAAGCCGTCATCACCGACCGGTATATTTTTTCCAACCTTGCCTACCAGTCAGTAAGCTGCGGCAGGGAACTTCCGGCCATGTTGAACAGTACATTCCCGCTGCCCCAGATGGTATTCTACTTTGACTTGGAGCCGTCCGTAGCGCTTGCACGGATCCGTTCCCGTGGAGAAACTGAAATCTACGAAAAGCAGGACTTTCTGGAAAAAACCCTTGCAAACTACCGCAGCATCATTGCCGAATACGAAACATCACAGCCCGACATGCGCATCATACACATCGACGCGACCCAGTCCATAGAAAAAACCGCAGAAATCATATGGAGTTACATCGGCAATATTCCGATACTAAAGAAGTGAAACATTGTACTTTTAAAGTATTTTTATTTACTTCGATCCTCTTCTGTACTGTATTTTCGCAGGTTTCAGCCTACATGGTAAAATACAAGGAGGATTACTATCACCTGTACCATGTCCACTACCAGCAGTATCCCGACGACTGCATAGAAAATATCTACTGGCTTGAGCGTGCCGTCAGAGCGGACTTCCGTAACCCGCTGTATGCCGATGCAAAAATCGAAACGACGCAGCAGTGGGAAAAATACCGGTATCTGTACATGATGCACCTGAACCTCAAGCTCACCGAGCAGCATATGCGGCTCGGCAGCGTCTATGACAAAAAGGTCGCATACTTTTATGACGCTCCCTGGAAAGACGAGTATCTGAGCAACTTGGAAAAGGCAAAGTCATGCTACGAAGCCGGTCTGGTCTACTGGCAGGAGGCAAAGCTCTGGGCAGAAAAGGCGAACGCCACAGGCTACACGTTCCTGTTCATGACCGACATGCAGTATCAGGAAGATGAGCGGGAACGCATAAAAACAGGCGAGCTCGACTATGCAAAAACGCTGACCAGAGAGCTCACGCGCGTACAAAAAGTCATAGATACATTTGTTGCAATGGAATCAAAAAACTACTAGAATTACTGCATGTCTGATGCAGATTTTTCCCTAACCTATCCGCCGGTACATCCGGGAACGGCCGTTTCCCGGATCCGTTTCTACAACACAGCACCCGATCTGGCAGCGGTGTTCTCAACGCCCGCAGCGCAGCCGGCCGGCAGACGGATTTTCGTTACGGATACAACCATCGCCGCGCTTCCCGCCGTTAGGCCCTTTATATCGCTGTTCGCTGACGGCAGCTGGAACGGTTCCATACTCGTCACGTTGCCCGCAGGCGAAGCTGCAAAAACACTGGACAACGTCATGCAGATCATAAAACATGCGCTTGACCATAACTTCAATCGCAATGATATTTTCACGGCGATCGGCGGCGGCGTCATCAGCGACATGACTGCATTTGCATCGGCAATCTTCAAACGGGGCGCCCGTTGCGAAATCGTCCCAACCACCCTGCTTGCCATGGTCGACGCCGCTGTGGGCGGAAAGACCGGTTGCGACTACGACAGTTATAAAAATATGATCGGAGCATTCTATCCTGCGGAGCATCTGTACTTTTTTCCCCGGTTCATAGAAACGCTGCCAGAATCAGAGTACCGCTCAGGTCTTGCTGAGGCTGTTAAGACGGCGCTTCTGTATTCAAAGGAACTATATACGTTCATAAAAGACAACAGTGAAAAAATAAAGCGCCGTGATCCGAAGCTGCTTGCAGACGTTATCACACGTTGTGTAAAAGCAAAAGCCGCCGTTGTTGAACAGGATTTTACGGAAAAAAACATCAGGATGTATCTGAATCTCGGACATACCTTCGGCCATGCACTGGAAAGCACCGCAGGCCTCGGCAAAATAACCCACGGCGACGCAGTGGCATGGGGCATCGGCAGAGCGGCGGCAGTAAGCCTGAAACTCGGGCTGTGTACGCGGGCGTATTATGACAACGTAACTGCGCTGCTCGCCGGATTCGGCTGGGAAACTAATCCCTGCCCCGACATACTCAAGGCCGGCAGCAGCGGCAGTCTGCTTGCAGCTATGAAAAAAGACAAAAAGAATTCAGGATCCGCCGTCAAGCTTATCCTTCAAAAAGACATAGGACAGACCGTCATCAGGGAAACCGACGACGCAACCATTATGCAGGTATTATCATGACAGAATTAGATACACAGCATTATTTTGACTGGGCAGCGACCACGCCGCCCGACGAAGACATTCTCAGACAGGCATTGGACGAGTCGCTGCAGGCATGGGGAAACCCCTCAAGCATCCACAAGGCTGGCAGCGAGGCGAAGCAGCTGCTTACCGACATACGCAGACGATGCGCCGCCGTGCTCAGCGTGCCAGAGGATACCGTTTACTTTACCTCAGGCGGTACAGAAAGCGATCATATTCCTTTGCTCGCCATGCTCACCCGTCCTGCGCCTGCCACGATTCTGGTCAGCTCGCTTGAGCATGCCGCCGTCCGTGAGCAGGCTGCCGCACTTGAGCACTGTGGTTGGAATATACGGCTCATACCATCCGACAAAAATGGCATTATAACGCCGCAGGCCGTATTGTCAGCGCTCACCGATGACACGGTGCTCGTATGCGTAATGGCGGTCAATAACGAAACGGGCGCCGTACAGCCAGTATATGAAATCGCGGACGCGCTGACGCAATCATGCAAAGGCAGACGCAGGCCTAGATTCCACGTAGATTGCGTGCAGGGCTGCGGAAAGATTCCGCTCTCCATCGCACATCCGGGAATCGACAGCGCCGCATTCAGCGCGCACAAGCTGTGCGGTCCGCGCGGCATCGGCATCCTGTATCTGGCGTCATCATGCACGCCGTTTCTCAGAGGCGGCGGCCAGGAAAAGAACATCCGCAGCGGCACCGAAAACCTGTACGGTGCGGCCGCGTTCTCAAAATGTCTGGAACGGTACTACCTGAGGCCGCAGAATACGGCTGCCATGGAGCGCTTTGAAGCACAGAAAACGTATATCCGAGAATTTATCAAAAAAATCGCGGCGATTCCGTCCTGCACCGTCATTCCAGAGATCAGAAGCGACGGTGAGCATGAGCAGCAATTTTCTCCATGGATCGTACAGGCGGCGTTCAAGGACATTCCCGGCCAGGTCATGGTGCGCGCCTTAAGCAGCAAGGGATTCTATATTTCTACCGGCAGCGCATGCTCGGCAAAAAAGCAGTCCCGCCCCATACTTGAGGCAATGCACGTGCCTGCAGACAAGCGCGAGACGGCGGTACGGTTCAGCTTCGGTCCTAAAACTACAGCACAGGGCATGGCAGAGCTGTATGAAGCGGTTGCGGACATATGCAGAACCTTCTCAAAATAAGCGTGTACACGCAGGTAAACTGCGTGCAACAGCACATAAACAGCACGTATACTGCTTGTAAAATAGTACGCAATATGCTAAATTTGTCGGGCAATCCGTTACATGGAGGAGAACATGGGAATTCGCGGTGAATTATATACAACACAAGTAATGTTGGATAACCGCTCGTATTTTTTTAACGTCAAGGAAAACAGAACAGGAGATGTATTCCTTCAGGTTGTAGAAAGCAAAAGCCGTGACGGCGCGGATTTTGACCGGCACCAAATCGCAGTCTTTGCGGACGACATGCAGAAATTTCTGCAGGGGCTGAACCAGTCCCTTTCTTTTATTGAAAAGGACAGAAAGGCACGCCAGAAAGCAAAGGCAGAAAAGAAAGCCCTGAAAGAAGAAAAATACGGAACAGGAAAAAAGATCTACCGTAAGAAGGGTGAAGTACCTGAGGGCGCAGAAAAGAAAGATGACGGTATCAAACGTACCGGCCGTGTCATTCATGTGGTGTCAAAACGGTCAGATCAGGATTCAGACACTACGCTTTAAAACCGTTCTTTAGCACCGTGCTTTACTTACCCCGGGAACAGACGTTTTCCGGGGTTATTTTTTTCAGACGCTCTTATCATTTCACATGAAACGAATGCCGCTGAATTGGGGAAGGCCCCAGCTCACGACATATTTTTATATGCTCGGGGGTAGGATACCCCTTGTGGCGTGCATATTTATATGCTGGATACAGCGCATCATATTCCATCATGATGCGGTCACGCTCCGTCTTGGCGATGATGCTGGCCGCCATGACGCACGGATAGGTACCGTCAGCCTTAGGCTCGCAGATACACCGCCATGAAATATCAGGCACAAAAGTCCCGTCCGCAATGGCGGACATATCCTTTCCGTCAACCGTATATCCATGCTCCTGAGTCCATCGGTCGAACGTTTTCATAGCCATCTCAAACGCAAGCTTCATGGCAAGCAGGCTTGCCTGCAGAATGTTTATCCTATCAATAGTCTCGTGATCAACCGTTCCGATACCCCAGCAGCACCGTTCCTTTATGCACGTCTCAGCATATGCGCGCTTTTTAGACGAAAGTTTTTTAGAATCGCCGAGACACTCGATCGGAAAATCATGCGGCAGAATAACCGCGCCAGCACAGACAGGACCTGCCAGAGGTCCCCTTCCCGCTTCGTCAAGTCCGCACACAAACGCGTCGTCCATCAGTCAAACCCCCGAGCTACGTTCGCATGCTCCTCAAGCACAATGACATTGTCCTTCCACACAGGAGCAGAAGCTCCCTTCAGTTCTGCGGCGAACGAATTATCAGTCATGATCAGATTGCACTGACTGAATTCTCCGATCCGTCCAAGCTCCGCCACAATATTACAGTCATTACCGCGCAGCTCCGCATGTCCGCCCTGTACTGAAAAGGCAACGGCGGTAGCACCCACAGCCGACAACCGGCTGCGGCTCACGCGCAGGCGACATCCGGTCAGCGCGAACACCGCAGCATAATGCTGCGCCTGCGACACAATGCTGCTGTCCGCCACAGTAATGACGGATTTATTCCCCTCAAACACCGCACCATTGTCCATAAAATCAGCGCTCAGCACACAGTTCGATAGACTGATCACTGCATTTTCTGCAACGAACATGCGCGTATTTGCCGAAGTCTTGGAAAGGACGCAGTTACGGATTGCAAGGCTGCTCGACCGGACCACATACGAAGAACCAGAGCCGAACTCAAGTTCCGCGCTGTCGCTGCCGTTGATCTCGCAGCTGTACGCGGGTACCACCGCCCCCGCGGGCATCTCCACACGGCCCCGCACGAACAGCCGCACAAAGCGCGAGCTGACCGGCGAAAACCCGTCCATGGTCGTATAGGGATGCATCCAGGTACCGTCAGCAGTGGCAGCATCGGCGGAAGCATCAAAATAATAGTTACACGTATCGATGATCGTACTGTATACACTGGGAAGGCTCTTGTTGCCGTACTCGTCCTCCGCATATACAGAAATCTTAAAGAAGCTCGCCGTCTCCAGATCGGAACGCAGTTCCAGCGAATTCCCGGTAAGTTCCGTATACCGGCCCGTAACGTCAGACGCATACAGCGGAGCGGTGTCTATATCAAACCCGCCAGGGATGCTCACGGGCACGTTACCGGCATAAAAAATCCTGCAGCCCTTTTCCGCAGTCACTGTAAGCTTTACCGCAGAACGCGCGAACGAGCCGGGCACTGAAGCCTGCACCACGGGCATCTGCGGCGGGCGCTTGTCAAGCGCGAAGGAAACAGGCAGCTCGCCCTGATACACGCCGTCAGCATACAACGCCACCTTTCCGCTACCTGAGAACGCATCTCCGGGAAAAACATCAAACAGCAGATCCCGGTACAATCCAGTACCGGCAGTCACGCCCTCCGCCAGCCGGCAGCGGCCGAACCGGTAACTTTCATCACCGCGTATTCCAAAATGAACCGCTCCGTTCGTCTGCCGCTCAGAGTACAGCGACGGCATGGCGGGCAGCCGGAACGATTTTACAGCATTGCCACGCTCATAGGCGACCGACTGCCAGCGCACGGTGTGCGCCGTATTCCGCTCGATAAACACCGGATTCCGACCGGAAAACCACGTACCGTCGTCGATCTGGTAAATATACTGCGGTGAAGTGAATACGATCTTCTTCCAGTCCTCCACCCTAAACGGTATGCTCGGGGCGGCAAGCTGACCGCTTCTGACCGTAGAATGGATTACGAACCGCCAGCTGCGGACCGAATCCGACAGCACGAGCGGCACATAGCGGGATAACGATGAATCTCTGGAGAAAGAAATGTCCCGGCCGGGAAGCAGTACCTGACTGCCGAATCCCACCCCATACCATAATGAATCGGGAATGGAGATGCTGCTGCCGGGCTGATAGGAAATGATCGGGGCTGAAGCCAGCCCGTCTATGAATTCACGGGCCCGGCTGCCGTCTTCGGGCAGCTGCTCAGAAACCGTGTATGAAACATACTGCTCATCCTTGGTTCCATCGGCATACACAGTGGCGATACGGATATCAACAGAGCCGGTAACATCGATGACCACCGGTCCGTCATAGGCAAAACCAGACACCGTGGGATCAGCTCCGTTTATCGAATAAAAGATCTCGCTGTCTGGCTCTTGAAACAGTACGAGCGTCTGCTTATTCGCCCATACGCCGGCCACAGGGTTGATAACCTCCGTTCTGGCGGACAGGTTTCCTGCACACAGCACGCATATCAAACTAAGGAATAAACAGACACGTCTCGAAGGCATATACGTTCCTAAAACAGAGGCTCCAGTATGTCCTTCAGTTCAGGATCATTTTTGTAATAATGCTCCTCAAGCTCCTCTTTAGTAAGTCCCACAAGCTCATGGCTCAGATAATGGATCCAACGGTCATCCTCCGGCTTGTTGATCTCAATACGACGGCACCAATAATCAGGCTGAATGGGTTCCTGCTCCTTTTTATAGGCAAAGTATTTATAGTCATGCACTACCACCTTTATGTCGGAGCGCGGAATACCGTGCTGCAGCAGGATTTCGACAAGGGAATTGGCGGTGTGGCCGGTATCAAAAATATCGTCAACCAGCATCACTTTGTCGCCGTGCCTGAGGTACTCGGGGGCATAGGTCCATCCATCAACCATGACGCTTTCGCACTGATGGACATTTGAGTATGAGCGTGCGACCACCGCGGCGTACAAAACAGGATGGAAGTCCTTGCGGACAATCTTAAAATATTCGCTTATTACGTTCGCCATGTACGCGCCACCCCGTAGGGAGGTATAAATGACGTCAGGAACAAAGCCGTCATGGTAAATACGATGCGCAACTTTCAGCGCGTTGTTCCGGACAACATCATACGGTAAGAATTCTTTTATCATAGTAACCTCATATCAGCTGAGAAAACACAGAATGATCCAAAAACGGATTATTTTGTATTAACCATAAATGTCCTCTAATTTTACCCTATAAGTCAATGTGAAGCAAGCATAAATCAACATACCTTGCCGCAGAGCATCAGAACGGGCTGTTTCCCACGGATAGAGTAAGCTGTTTCATCTGCATATCGGGACAGCTGAAAACGTGCCTTTCAGAGTATCAGAAAACGTACCGCACCGAAGTCAGCGCGAAGGCGCGCATGCGGCGCCCTACCGTACCTTTACCAAGGACTCCTGCACAGACAGCGGAGCGCTGATTCTGCGCTGCTTTTTAAGCCGAACGGTAAGTTTTTCGCCGTCACTGTCCACCAACACCGTCTGCCCGCTCGCGCCGTTTTCCAGTATCTGCATAGCCAGCGGATCCTCAATGTCATTCTGTATCAGGCGGCGCATGGGACGCGCGCCCATGGCGGGGTCATATCCGTGCTCCACCAGATATTCGTGCGCAGACTTTGAAAGCTTGAGCGAAAGCTTCCGCTCCGACAGCCGGCCCTCAAGCTCACGTATCTGAATGTCAAGAATCTGAGAGACCTCATCACGGGTCAGCGCATTGAACACGACGATATCATCGATGCGGTTCAGCAGTTCAGGACGCATGAGCTTTTTCAGTTCGTTCATCGCATCGGCCTGTATCTCCCGATATGACAGCACGCCGCCGTTATCGGGCGTAAAGCCGGCCCGGCCGTCGCGCGTAATCTCACGGGCGCCGGCATTGCTCGTCATGATGATGACCGTATTCCTGAAGTTGACTGTATGCCCCAGATTATCACTGAGCTCGCCTTCCTCAAGCAGCTGCAGCAGCAGGTTGAACACGTCGGGATGTGCCTTTTCGATCTCATCAAGCAGCACTACTGAATACGGATGCCGTCTGACTTTTTCGGTCAGGATGCCGCCGTCCTCATAGCCGATATAACCGGGAGGCGCACCTGTCAGTCTGCTTGCGTTATGCTTTTCCATATAGTCCGACATATCAATCCTGATGAGCGCATCCTCACTGCCGAACAGGAATTTTGCAAGCATCTTGGCAAGCTGTGTCTTGCCCACGCCGGTGGGGCCCAGAAAAATGAACGAGCCCATGGGCCGGCGGTTCGATGACACGCCGGTACGGCAGCGGCGGATGGCACCGGAAATAACCTTTACGGCATCATGCTGCCCCACTACGTCCTTGTGCAGCTCCGATTCCATGCGAAGCAGCTTATGCGACTCAGATTCATCAAGCTGAGCAACTGGAATTCCGGTCATGCCGCTGATGATCGTACAGATATCAAATTCGGTCACGCGCCTGCGGTCTGATTCGGCAGGGTTATCCCAGTACGCTCGGTACTCCTCAAGCTTTTTCTTGAGGTCGATTACCTTATCGCGTACAAGTGCAGCTTTTTCATAATCCTGCTCAAGGACAAGCTGCTTCTTTTCAGCCGTCAGATCCTCTATGCTCTTTTCAAGCTCGGCAAGCTCCACCGGCTGAGAGCCTTCCTGGATTTTTTTTGCCGCTCCGGCTTCATCAAGAATATCGATGGCTTTGTCGGGTAAACACCGCTCAGGAATATACCGATGTGAAAATTTTACGATCGCAGGAATCACACCCTCGTCATATATGACGCCGTGGAATTCCTCGTATTTTTTCTTAATGCCCTCAAGGATTGCGGTAGTGTCAACATCGGACGGCTCCTCAACCTTTATAAGCTGGAAGCGACGCTCAAGCGCGGCGTCTTTTTCCACATACCGCCGGTATTCTTTGATGGTCGTGGCACCGATGATTTGAATCTCGCCACGACTCAGCGCAGGCTTAAGGATATTGGAGGCGTCCATAGCGCCCTCGGGACCGCCCGCCCCGATGATGGTATGCATTTCGTCAATGAACAGGATGATGTCCTTAGACTCAGAAATCTCATTCATCATGCGCTTCATGCGCTCTTCAAATTCGCCGCGGTATTTTGTACCTGCTACGAGCGCCGTTAGATCAAGCGCAAGTACGCGCTTTTTGCGCAGGTTGGCGGGAACTTCGCCCCGTGCGATACGTCCGGCAAGTCCTTCCACGATAGCTGTCTTCCCAACACCAGGCTCTCCGATCAGCATCGGATTGTTCTTGGTGCGGCGGGACAGTATCTGAATGACCCGCATAATCTCTTTGTCGCGGCCCACCACCGGGTCAAGCCGGTCGTTCTGCGCCAGCTCGGTGATATTCCTGCTGTATTCACTCAGGAACGTGCGCTGGCTGCCGTTCTGCCGTCTGTTCGTCCCCTGTGCGCCGGCAGCAGCGCCGGCAAGAGCAGAACCGCCCGCAGGCACGAACGCAGAGCTCTGCATGCGCGACTGTATTTCTTTTACCGCCCGGCGGGCTTCGTCCAGCGTCACCGATGCCTTTTCAAAATAACGAAACGTGATGCTCTGTTCTTCCCGGATGGCCGCCAGTACAATATGCTCGGTACCCACATAATCATTACGGGCGGAGCGCGCCTCCACCGTAGCAATATCAAGCAGCGTACGCATCCGGCGTGACGGCGGTAGATCGCTTGTATTTTCCATCGGTGTTCTGACCATGATGCTCTGCTCCAGCGACAGCCGGTAGGTAAGCACGTTTATATGCAGCGCCTGCAGCAGTATGTATCCGAGCCCGTCGGCACTTTTTACAAGCGCCAGCAGCACATGCTCGGGAAGCAGCTGCTCGCAGCCGCTCTTCCTTCCTTCATTCTGGGCAAATTCCGTAATAAGCCGCTGTGCCCTTGGTGATAATCCTCTCATCCGTCAAATCCTTGTACCAAGCCCCGAGACCGCCGCCTGCGCAGCTTTTTCAGGTGCCCCTTAATTTCCCTGCCTGCTGAACGCCGTATTTTCAAGCGCTTCCTGCAGAATCAGGGATCGCAGTCTATCTATTTTTAAGGCAGGATCGTCCTTTACGTCCTGCTCAAACGAAAATGCTCCGTTTGACAACAAAAAGCGCAGATGACCGGGCTGAATCCGGTACAACAGCGCGCAAAAATCGGTGTCCTCAATGCCCGTCAGCATATTCAGATCACGGCCCCATTTCAACGCGGAGATAATGTCTACGCCTTCGCGTAAAGAAATAAGCCTGCTGTATTTTACCATTGCATACGCACGATACACAATATCATAGGCGGGCGTCGGGCGTATTTTCAGCACCTCTGCGCGCGCCTTGCGCTCCTGCTCGGCCAGATATTTTCCCGCAGCCGCGGCTGACGCAATCTGGTCTATTTCATTTCCGTTGAACGATGAGGCAGACGAAATCTGGTAGTATTTTCCTAAGGCGACCAGCGCATCATCGCTAAAACCGTAGCTTGCCTTCACCGTAAATTCCCGCTGCCGCACCGTATCAAGCACGTCCTGCAGCGCACCGGTGAACGCCAGGGACGGCAGGTGCACCCACAGGGACGTTTTCATGCCGCTGCCCGCATCGTATAGGGACGACGTTAAAAATCCGAAGTCATAGGACGCGGCGAACTGCAGCGTCTGCTGCAGCTGGCCGTCAACGGCACTGCAGACGGAAAATGCATGCTCGATCTCAAGGCCGGGCACAAATGCCGCGACGCGCACATGATCCACGCTATTCACCGTACACGCAAGCTCACCGCTGTTTTTCATCACCAGACCGGTGCCATCCGGCATATCCAGAATTCCCCACTCCCGCAGGATGGTCAGACTTTCCTCCGGCACCTTTTTCATGGGAATGGCCTGATAGGCGTCAGGATCCGACACATGGTTAAAAGAGTCAAAGACAAGCGACTGTATCCGCTCGGCGTCATCATCCGAGCAGTTGTCAGGAAACGGAAAGTTTGCCAGATTTCTTGCAAGTCGTACCCGCGTGGAAAGAACCACGTCGTTTTCATCGCCGCCGCCCGTGTACCACGCCTTGGAAGAACCGGCGCGGCTTTCAGCAGTCATGAGAATCATCCTCAGGGCCGCCGGAAACGGCAGAACGCTCCAGCGCTTTCAGGTAATCGCGGTATACGGCCGCCTTTTCGTAGTCTTCCCTGCCTACCGCCTCCTGCAGCTTTGCCTGCAGATCCACCCGGTCGGTAAGCCGCGAGCGGAATGTAGAAAGGCGGCGCGGCATACTGCCCGTATAGGAACCGGTGATACCGTTTGACTTCATAAGCTCCTGAATGTCGGTCTTAAAAATCTCATAGCATTCGGGGCATCCTAGCCGTCTGAGCTTTTTGATGGACGAAAGGCTTTTTCCGCACACAGGACACAGCTTTGTCTTGGCGGCTTCGCCCGGCGTCTCATGCTTGATCAATTCCAGAAAGACATTTTTAAGGGAGGATTCTATTTTTGCCGGATCCAGCGAGAATCCGTTTTTTGATGCGCACGACATACAGATATTTATTTTCCGCTTGCCCTGAGCACTCATCTGCTCTACAAAAAAAACAGCCTCGCGTTCATTGCATATATCACACAGCATTATAAGCTCCTTTAAAGCCACGGCGACAGCCGCAGTACCGCATGGAAACTACAGTTTCCGCAGCGTATCCAGCGGCTTTTCCCTGCCGGCGCGCACCGCCGGCAGCGCGGAAGCAAGCAGCGACAGCACCAGCGTCCCCGCGCTGATAATAAACAAATCTTTCCAGGGCAGGGACACCGGAATATTCTTCAGATAGTACGCAGGATCAAGCAGATTAATCGCTACAAAATTCACGGTGTCTTTATATCTAAAAAGATACACTATTTTGGCAATAAAGTTTACTGTTTTCTCGATAAAATCAATGATTTTATTGATATTCACCGCAAGAAACAGCCCCAGCGGAATACCGGTGATCACACCACCGATGCCGGTTACCAGTCCGGTGATCAGAAACGACAGCGTGATTCCGCTGCCCGTACCGCCGATACTTTTCAGGATAGCAATCTCGCGACGGCGCTCCATAGAAAGCATGATAAGAGCCGAGCAGACGTTTACGCTGGCCACAAGCACAATGAGCAGCATGATGAACAGCAGCATTACCTTGGTTGAGGCAAAGTTTTCATATTCGCTCTGGTTCAGCTCATCCCATCTGACCGCCCGACCGTTCACGCCGACGCGCGCGGCAAGCCTGCGCTGCACGGCCACCAGCTCCGGAGAAAACGCATTGCAGGTTTCAAAACGCACACTCAGCTCGGACGACTGCAGCGGCAGTATCTCGAACCCGCGCGCAAGCGGCACAAACACCCACAACGCATCCAGTTCCTGATATCCGCAGGACACGATGCCCGTTACCGTGAATACCGTTATTTTGGGCGCGACGCCGCCCGAAGCGGTCTGCCGAGTGGTGATAAGTCTGAAAGTGTCGCCGCACGATATACCGAGCAGTTCGGAAATCTTGCGGCCGATAACAGCGCTGCGCGGCGATGACAGATCCATAGAGCCCGCAGTCACCGTGAACAACCGTGAGTAGGAATCTTTGCCGGAAAAAACAGCGGGATCAATTGCCCGTACGGACGCGCCGGTGCGGCCGCTTTTTCCCGCCGCAAGTCCCATGCCGTCAATCTCGGCATAGGCGGCAGTGATATCTTCGTCTGATTCCGCCAGCTCGCGGGCATAGGCTGTCAGCGCGGCGGCGGACCATACTTCATCGATATCGGGATACAGAGTGACTTTTATATGAGCGCTTGACAGCGCGATGATGCGGTCGGTGATACCTTTTATCATGCCGTCGGAAACAGACAGCACCACCACCAAAGGAATAAGGCTTATGCCGATGCAGACCAATGCACCTACAAGGCTTTTGCGCGCAAAGGAATTGCGCCCCGTACGCGGAAACAACAGCCGGTAGGCGAACAGCAAAGAAGCGCGGATCGTCATACCAGACGGCCTTCCTTTATTTCATAGCGTACGTCGCCAAGTTCCGCAAGTTTGCGGTCATGGGTAACCAGTATCAGTGTCTTATGATACTGCTCTACCATAGAAAAAAGCAACGAGCCGATCATGGCTGCATTGGCAGGATCAAGATTGCCGGTGGGCTCATCGGCAAGAATAAGCTCTGGATTGTGGATGAGTGCGCGCGCCACCGCCACACGCTGGCGTTCGCCGCCCGAAAGTTGCGACGGCAGGTGCCCCGCACGGTCAGCAAGCCCTACGTCCGAAAGCAATGCCATGGCAAGCTCACGGGCTTTTGTGCGCGGCAGCCCGGCCATATACGCAGGCATATAGACGTTCTCAAGCGCGGTAAAATCCTTGAGCAGATAGTGGAACTGGAACACGAGCCCCACGAATCGGGAGCGGTATTCCGCCAGCGCATCCTCATCCATCGCGGCTAGATTATATGGTCCAGCAGCCACACTGCCGGCAGTGGGCGTGTCGATTCCCGCCAGGATTCCGAGAAACGTACTTTTGCCACAGCCACTTTCTCCCGTAATCACCACTTTGGTACCGCTCTGCACCGACAGGTTCAGTCCCCTGAGCACCGTAAGATGCTCGCTCGCCGTGATGTATGTTTTTTCCAGATTTTCGATCTTTATCAGTTCTTTCAGCTCAGTCATCCCGCAGCACCTCAGCAATAGACAGTTTTAATATGCCGCGGCTCGCAAACCACGAGGCTGCCAGAGCGGACAATACGCCTGATATCGTAATCAGTAGAATTTCTTCGGGCATCATCCGTGCCGGTATGCGCGCATACAGTGAAAACATTGGATTTTCCTGCACATATGCGGAGCGTCCCGGCGAAAGCAGCATTGTAATAAAATACTGGATGCCATACATCGCATGGGAAATTCCGATGAATATCTGTTCCATATGTATGCAAAGCAGCATGCCCGCAAGCAGCCCTGGAACCGCACCGCAGACCCCGGTGAGAAGGCCGCGCATAATAAAGATAAGCTGCACCTGCTCGCCTCTGCCGCCGAGCGCAGATAGTACGGATATTTCCGGCCGCCGCTCGTACACCAGACGCCGCATGCTGTTAAAAATATTGATGCATACAACGACAAAGATCAGCAGCACCAGCAGCAGCAGCATGTTTTTTTCAATTCTCAGCGCCCCGAAGAAGGAGCGGTTATAGCTTCTCCAGCTTTCGGCAGAAACCGACGGATATGTTTCTTTAAGCCTCTGCAGCACAAGCCTGTCCGCATCGCTGTCATACAGCTTTATGCCGCAGTGTCTGACCGCATGTTGTCCGAAATATTTCTGGCCGGCGGCCATATTGATGAACGCATAGCCGGAATTAATGTCGGCATAGCCTGTATGGAACACACCCGTCACCTTGAACACGCGGTCATCGGACAACAGATCAACATCGCTGCCGCCACTCAGTGCCAGCAGGTTCACAAAGCTGCCAACTTTCACGCCCAGATTACGGGCAAGCGCGGAACCGATCACGATCGAATCGATCTGCTGGATGTTGAATGAACCGCGGATCATGAACATTTCTTTTTTGAATCCTTCGTCTTCGTCCCAGACTTCGGGCGGTACCGCCCTGATGACGGCTGCAGCCTGCTGCTGCCCGTTACCGACTACAAGACTCTGCGCCTCATAGAACGGCGTAATCGAGCGGATATCAGGATTTTCCGCACATGCAGCCTCAAAACCGGCTGGCGGCGAATGTACACGTATATGATACGAGCTTATTTCCATGATAGCGTCAACAAAGCTGAGCTGAAAGCCGTTCATAACGCTCAGTACTACAATAAGCGTCATAACTCCGAGGCAGATACCCAAGGAAGCAAGCCGAGAGGCAGCAGCGGTTCTGCCGGACCGGTCTACATTGGCGAATCTTCGGGAAACAAAAAATATCCACCGCAACTCATTGAGCTTTTTCATAAAATCCCTGCCTGATTTCCCTTCCGTGAAGAAGATAGCGCTCCTGCTGCTTTATGCCGTGCGCATACGATGCCTCTACGGAATATCCGTCATCAAAATAGGTGGTCTGTACGTAGGAACTTCGGTCAGAATACACGATACGAATACGAATCTTGCCGTTCTCATAGTAGCTGTAGTCCGGTCTGCCGCCGGCTCCGTCATATTTGTACACCTCTGACTTTGTGAGCAAAGCGGGAATGCCTGTCACCTCGGTACGTTCTGTAACCCTGTTCTCGGAATCATATGCCCAGTCTACGCGCAGCGCGCGGTCGTTCAGCGGCGCGCCTGACGAATCGGTAAAGGACGTACATTCCTGCAGCAGACGCCCCTGACCAGTATACAAGCGCTGTACCTGCTTATTGTCGGCAAAATACCGCTGGAGGGACGAACTCGGCAGTTCCGCATCTCCGTCATATATATAGACTATCTCATCTGAAAACACGCACTTATCCGACCGGCGCGCCATGTGCCAGTGCTCTTCCCGTACAAGCCTGCGCCGCCCGTCATAAAACCTGCGAACCACATCGGACTCGCCCTGCTGACGCGTCTTTTCTTTCGAAGGCGCAATCACATTGACAACATCAAGTTCTATGCCAGAAGACGCGCCCTGCCGCTGCACAGAAAAACGGAGCGGACCTGATTCATCAAACAGCAGCTGATTCCGTCTACCGTCCATAAAGTCCTGAGCGGATACGGCGGCCGCGCAGAGCAGCAGCGCTGGCAGTACACGCGGTACTTTCGGTGCATGCTTAAAACCCAAGCTTTACGCTCCTAAAAATTCTGACACGTACGCCGCAGAATCAAAGACTGCAATATCATCGTACCGCTCGCCGGTACATACGAATGCAACCGGGATTCCGAGCTCTTTGCAGACAGAGACCGCAATGCCGCCCTTTGCGGTGGAATCATATTTTGCCATCACTACCGCATCCACGCCCACGGCCTCATTAAAGACCTCTGCCTGCCGCAGCGCATTCTGGCCGGTGGTCACATCAATGACCAAAATCTTTTTATAACATCCGGCATCGGCTTTCTGCGATGCGATGCGGTCTATTTTCTGCAGCTCACGCACAAGATTCTCTTTATTGTGCAGACGGCCCGCCGTGTCCGCGATGACAAGACCGCCGCCTTTCGCCCTCACCGCATCGGCGGCATCAAATACCACCGCTCCGGGATCAGAGCCGTCCTGATGGTTCACCACCCGAACCCCCAGCCGCTCGCCATGTATTTTAAGCTGGTCTATGGCCGCAGCCCTGAACGTGTCGGCGGCAGCCAGCACGACGGACCCCTTGTCCTGACGATCATACCACTGCGCAAGCTTTGCCACGCTTGTGGTCTTGCCCACGCCGTTCACTCCGAGCACCATCCATATATTCGTCTTCGCCTTCTCAGGCTGCAGTCTCACAGTTTTTATGTGTGCTAGCAGCATTTCCTTCATTCTGTTCATAATGAACTGCTCATCGCTGATATGCTGCTCCGTACATTCTTTTTTCAGCGCGTCCACCAGCTCCATGGCGTTTTTCGCACCAATATCCCCCTCAATGAGCGCGTCCGTCAGATCATCAAAAAAATCCTCGTCCATCGCATGACGGGAAAACAGTTTTTTAATTTTTTCAGATAAAGCCCAAGCCATATTATTCCTTTTTTACTTCCTCCGGCAGCGCATGGTCCGCGGCCATCAGATATCGTATCAGCTGATACCCGAATACGACACCTAAAGTCACTGAAACTCCCAATGCCACCCAGGTTCTGTTCCGCCAGACATTAGCCTCGCTGAAATCCATTCCGCCGAGCCTGGCCGAATTATAATAATTCGAAAACCGCCCGTATGCGTAGAAAGAAACCGGAAGCGATAAAATCAAAGCACTATAGGCAGTATACATCCTACGGCGGTGTTTTTCAATGTCGGCGCTTACGTCATAGGGTGGCTTACGCAGAGTAGTTATCGTACCGTCCTTGGAAAGCTCCTCGGGCACATAGAAATACAGGATGTTATTCTGATCATCCACAATCTGTCCCACTACCACACTGCCGTTCACATCGATGGTCACCCCGTTCCACAGAGGCTCCTGATTCATATAATCCGCCGTACCGTCCAGCGCAATGCTCGTCACCACATCCGTATACAGCATGCCCGTAAGCGTTTTCGGCAGACCGATCGTTATTTTGCCCGGCGTCTTCGGCTTCATCTTTACGGACACGCGGAACGCAGATCTATCTGTAAACGCATACTGCATCTGCACGGTATGATAGCCTTCCGCTGTAAAAGTGACGGTATGTATGCCGGAGTCCACCACCGCACGGCGGCCGGACGACGGCGAACCAGCACCGGCCGACGGAATGACTACGCCGTCTACCATGACAACGGCATCGGCATTCTCCGGAGTCACCTCAAAAAACAGATGCACCGGCATGCTGTTTATGATTTTCGGTATAAGCACACGCGAAATACTGTCTGCAATCTGCATCGTGTCTGACAGCACGCCTATCTCGGTAACCGCGCCAGCGGACGCTCCGCCCGGAAAGATCTGCAGATCTACGGAGACCGCGGCATATTTTCCGTATACCGTTATGGAACCGGAAATCAGGCCGCGGATACCGGCATCGGACACTGCCTTCTGGAATGTATAGGACGCTGTTGTACCAGCTTTTTCTGGAGCGGTAAACAACACAGCGGTATCATTTTTATACAGGGTGATCGGCTCCGAAGCCGGCTCTGCCGGCATCGGCCTGTCATGGCCGCGGCCGGCAGACGTATGACTGTCAGGATTACAGATTCCGGGCTCTGGCCCGCCGTCACTAGGCAGATACTTTTCCGTTTCAGCAAGATTTTCGCTGATCTGCTTTTCTATGTCTGCAGTCTTTTTTTCCTGCTCTGCAATAGCATGCTGCAGTGACCTTCGGTCTGTATATTTGAGCACCAGGGAGTCTCTGACCAGATACTCCTTTGACAGCTCCAAAAACAGGGCAAGCCGTTTTTTCTGCAGTTCTGCAAGCTTACGGGCTGTCGATTCATCAGGAGAAACGGCATGACGTGAACCGGAGGAAATCTTTTCCAGAATCAGACGGGGAATATCCTCTGCAGCGGCCTGTGCAGCTGCATCGGGAATATAATTGTTACTGAACGTGAATTTGCGGGCGGCAAGCACCCATGACGCAGAATCAGAAGAAGCGGACGATTCACCGGTCGTTTTTGTCGCATCAGCTGCATATACAGAAAAGAACGCCGTGCACAGGACGCACAGCACCATGGCCGTCTTGCCGCACAGCATCCTCCGTCTTTTTTGGGAAAACAAAAACATTCCGTCACTTACCGCGTCGTCAGAGCTTTTAAGGCGCCCCTTACTCTACAGAATCCTCATCAGCATCATCGCCACCCATCGGCAGACCTTTCCACTGAGCCTCCAGATATGAATCTATGAACTGATCTATATCGCCGTCCATAACGGCCTGTATATTACCAGTTTCATATTTGGTCCGATGATCCTTTACCATTGTATACGGTTGAAACACATATGAGCGGATCTGGTTACCCCATGAAATGTCTTTTTTCTCCGCGCCGAATTTTGCATTCTCTTTTTCCTGCTTTTCCTTATAGTACTGATACAGCTTGGCCTTAAGGATGCTCATGGCAGTGGCACGGTTCATGATCTGGCTGCGTTCGCTCTGGCAGGCAACAACAATGCCCGTGGGAATATGCGTAAAGCGGACCGCGGAATCTGTCTTATTCACATGCTGGCCGCCTTTTCCGCCTGCACGGTAGGTATCAACCCGCAAATCCTCGGGACGGATATCAACTTCGATGGAATCATCAAGCACCGGGAATACAAACACCGATGAAAAAGAGGTATGCCGGCGAGCATTCGCATCAAACGGACTGATACGTACAAGCCGGTGAATTCCGGCCTCGCCCTTCAGATACCCGTACACATAATCGCCGTTTATCTGCAGCGTGATTGATTTTATACCGCCCTCAGCTTCAAGCAGGTCAACGGTTTCCATCTTATAGCCGCGCCGCTCAGCCCAGCGTATATACATGCGACTGAGCATATATGCCCAGTCTTCCGCCTCGGTTCCGCCTGCGCCGGAGTGAATGGTCAGGAATGCACTGCTGCTGTCCGCTTCACCGGAAAGCAGGTTCAGTATGCTTTCATGCTCATACTTAGCCTTCGCAGACTCATACAT
Organism: uncultured Spirochaetaceae bacterium; assembly: GCA_902783245.1. Lineage (GTDB taxonomy): Bacteria > Spirochaetota > Spirochaetia > Treponematales > Treponemataceae > Treponema_D. Next base: position 42,531 of record CACZQF010000048.1, read on the forward strand.
CTGTTTAACGTCAGCCTCAACGGACTGATCGTTTTCTTCCATACCGAGCTCATACATAGCCTCAAGGTCATCCGCCTGCGCAATCAGCTCACGCCACGGCTGAACCCGGCCTTTGAGCAGCTTTATATCATTGAGAACTTTTTCCGCCTTTGCATGATCATCCCAAAATCCGGGCGCAGCGGTAACCGCTTCTTTCTCAGCTATTTTTTTGTCAATGCTTTCAGGGTCAAAGACGCCCCCAAACATTCATAATGTCTTCTTTGAGAGAAGCTATCGGCATTTTCCAATCTTCAAGCATAGCGAATCCTTTTTGGTATAGTACGCCTCAAAAAGCTATTTTCTTCGGGGTACTTAGAATAATCAGGCTTCCCGACCGGGAAGTTTTTAGAAAAAGTCAGTCAGCCCTGCGAATGTACCGTGAACCTGCGCCATTTTTTCTGATGCAGCTCGGTCACCACAAGCTGGCCGTCACAGGGAAACTGATAAAAACGTACAGTATCATAATAATCAGTCAGCGCATCAACGTTTTTTTTCAATGCATCAAACTGCTCCGGAGACATGGAGGCTGTTTCCCAGCAGGCACGCTGAACCTTGGTAAAACCAAATTCTATCAGCGCCGCAGAAAGAGATTTTGAAGTCTCCACCCCGCCGGGATCAAGCATAACAGATACAAACATACGTATAATAAGCATAAAAGAAACAGTGTATCTTGTCAAACAGTCAGGCGCCATGGAAATCAATTTTTGCCGCCTGCGGCTGCCAGCGGCAATTTTGTTTTCAGCACTACCCATAATACACAAAAATTGATTCCTTTGAATATGTTGATTTTATCACCGCATGGCTTTATGATAGTATTATCATGAAACATGTAAATCATGCCGTTATTTTCCTCAGCCTGATTCTTTCCGGAGCGCTTCCTGTTCACGGGCAGACAGCTCAGCCGCCCGTATCAAATATTCATGCGCAGCCGGTCAGGGCCGTATCGGGAACCACGGCTACGTCCGTACAAGCAGGTACAGGATCCCAGATACGGATCAGATGGAAGCTGGCAGGAACACGTTCCCAGAGCAGCGTCATGTTTCTGCAGATATACCGTGATAAAAAGCCCATTACATCAGAAAGCAACCTGCAGACGGCCGTACTGCTGGCAACAATAGCTCCTACGGCAACTGAATATGCAGATACTGTGGAGTCCGGTACGGATTATTATTATGCAGTGCTTGCGCTCACCAAAGGTAACAATGACCGTACAGTGCTTCCTGCCATAAACGCCACGGTTACACCTGCACGCATTGCCGCAGGCCCGGCACCTGAAACACTCGAAATTCAAAAAGCCCCCGAAGAAACGCTGTATCCGGCCGGCTCACTGCGGGAGATACCGCTTCCGGCACTTGAACTGCTTTCAGAGCAGCGCATACAGCCGGTAGCCATGAGCGACAAAGCGTATGCCGCCTCCCAAAAATACGGCATGCCGGTTCCTAAGCCGGAAAAGCTTGCGCCATACGCATTTGAGGAAGATCTTATCTCACCGCAGGGCGGCGATGAATACATTCTCTTTGATATTCTGCATACAACTTTTGCACGCAAGAACTATACAACAGCAATCGACAAACTGCGGGATTTTCTTGCATTGAACCGGAGTGAAGAGATAACGGACCGCGCCTACTTCTACTTAGGCGAATGCCTGTACTTTACTGCGGATTATGAGCAGGCGATTAAAATGTTTCTGCTTGTACAGGACTCCTATCCGCAGCTGACCAGCCGCTGGATAGATTCGTCCCTGGATTTAATAAATATTCCTGATTAGCTCAACAAGCGCCGGAATCCGCTTCAGTCCGAGCGACTCAACGGAAAGATCAGCGGGATCTGCGGCAGCTGCTACAGCCTTACCTTCAGCATCGGCGGCAGGCGAAGTCTGCTCTGCGGTCCCCTGCTCCTCGCCGGATGCGCGTGTTCCCGCAGGCACTGACACCACCACCACTTCGTCAGCTACATTCAGGCGGTCAAAGAAGCCCTTGCGGCTGAAAGTTCCTTCAGAAATCTCCTCATCGGCGGTATCAACCGTAAAGCTGCCCAGCACATTCTTCTGGTCATACATGACGCCGGGACCGCTGTCAACGGTACGGATGGAGCCCTTTCGCACCACGTCAAACACGGTTCCTTTCACCACTCCGTCAGCACGCCCAAGATCTATAAGCAGGGTATTCTCGCCGTTTCTGGCAAGCACTTCTCCGCGTATCGGCAGCACCTCCAGCACGCACTGGCGCAGACGGCGAAGCGCATTGGCATATTTATCATTACCTGTTCTGAATACAGAAAAGGTTGCGGTCTTGGTACCCGTACGAGCTGAATACATGTCGGCGTCGATCGCAACTTCACGTCCGGTCTCAGTCATAGAAAAAATAATAAAGTAATCACGTCCCTGCGCTCTGGCATCACGGAAAGCCTCGCCATAACCGGACACAGGCACGGCCTTTGCCTCAACGCTCGTGGACGCCACGCCGGAGAACATCTCCGCAATCATGCCTGCCGTTATCCATTCAGAATCAGAATGCAGCAGCTGCACAGGAGAAGTGACATAATAAATTCCAAGCTTCCATCTGATTTTATCGAGATACAGCGGCTTTACCTTCCACTTCTTGGCAAGCGTGTCGGACAAAAGAGAGGAATATGCTTCTATGGTATCAGACAGCTTGACGGAGCTTGAATCAGCCGTTGTATTTGCCGCTGCGGTTTCCGCCGTATTCTGCTGGATAAATTTCAGCTGTTCCAAATACAGCTCATTAAGCCCGTCATTTCTGAGCATCTGCGCGTATTCAGTTCGTACTGCCACGTTCAGAGGATCAATTTTCAGCGCACGCTGGTATTCATACATCACCTGTGATTTCAGGAACTGCTTGCGGTATTCGGCAGCCTTTCTACCATGATACGCAGCCCAAGAGCTGCGCCGTTCATCCTCAAGCGCAAGCATATCGCCGCCGAGCAGCTCCATAGCGCTGCGCATCACTTCATCAGTGGGCGCAATACCGATACCGCGTGACCACGTGGCAACCGCTGCGGCCGCATCACCTTTTCGATACTGTGACAGACCTTTCGTGTACCATGCGGTAGCATTATTCCGGTCCCTGCCGATGATGTAATCACAGATATCTATGACATCCTCATACTGCTCAAGCGCATACAGAATTGAAGCAAGCAGCGAATATGCCTTCGCATAATCAGGATTCATCTGCATAGCGGCACGAGCATGATACTCAGCATCCTTGAGCTCGCCGCGGCGTGCCGCAAGGTATGCCGCAAGATAATGCACACCGGCATCGCCAGAATGATATTGCAGCGCCTGATCAATATACACCGCTGCTGTATCATGCTTGCCAAGCTCCGCGGACACTAAAGCAAGGCTCAAGAGTGCCTTACGATTGGTTCCCTGCCGTCGCAGAGCATCCTTATAAATCTGCTCGGCGCTGGAAAGCCTGCCGTCGAACAGATCAAGCTCGGCAAGTCCAAATCTGGCGTCCACATCGTTCGGGAAACGATCAAGCACATCTTGAAATACGGTTCTTGCCTGATCAAGCCTGCCGAGCGAAATATAGGCCATACCCCGCAAGTTCTGCACAGAGGTATCGTTCCGCGCGTATTTTTCGGCATTCTCCGCATACGTGACGGCAAGCTCATAATCCTCAAGCTCATAGGCGCACTGCGCCAGATGAAACCATGCATCGCCGTACGACGGATTTACATCCAGCGCTTCCTGAAACAGCTCAGACGCGCCGTACCAATCCTCGGAACGTTGCTTTTCCACCCCCTGCTGATAGAGCGATGCTGCGGACACCTTTTTCTGCTGCTGGCAAAATCCGCCGGGAACGGCCAGCAGCAGCGCACAGGCCATGAGCACTACACTTTTATACAATGACCCTGACGGTCCGCCTGTTTTAGTCATCAGCTTTATTCTCTCCAGTCCTTCTGATCACTTTTATCAGATTGATACGGTGGCCTTCCATGTCCTGTACAATGAAGTCCCAGGACTGCCAGCTCACCTTTTCATATTTTACAGGAATCTTTCCGAATAAATCAAATACAAATCCGCCCAGCGTATCAAAATCCTCCACAGGGAACTCAGAACCGACGGTCTCGTTCAGATCATCAATTCCTACGCGGGCATCACAGAGCCACATGCTTTCACCGAGCGGCAGTATATCCTCACGTTCATTATCAAATTCGTCCTGAATGTCGCCAACGATTTCCTCAATAATGTCTTCCATAGTAACGATGCCGGAGATGCCGCCGTACTCATCAATGGCCATGGCGATATGCAGGTGACGACGCTTGAATTCCCGCAGCAGACTGTCAATACGCTTTGACTCAGGTACAAAATACGGCTTACGGATTATTTTATCCAGATTGATTTCTTCATGGCGGGAAAACGCATGGATAAGATCCTTAACATACAGCACACCTACCACATTGTCGATGGAATCGCTGTATACCGGAAAGCGGGAATGACCGCTCGCAGCGATTTTTGCAAGCAGCTCGTCTTTCTGAATATCGAGCGCAATAAAATCCACGTCGATACGTGGAATCATAACTTCTTTTACCGAAGTCTGAGACAAATCCTCTATGCCACGGATCATGTCACGTTTTTCTTCGTTCAGGATCTCCGTCTGGCTTGCCGACGTTCCCGCGGCATCAGTTTTTTTACCAGTTTCTTTTTTATGTATAAAACTAAAAATACTCATAACAGCAACATCAACCTATTCATCAAAGCACCGTAAGAGCCTCGGGCCCGGGTCTGCGCCCCGAACCGCCGGGCTCTTACAGATTCTTCACATTATATGCTCCTGAGCAAGCTCCACAAGCAGTTTTTCCTGTATGACAAGCATCTCACACTCAGGTTCTTTCCCGGCCTCAATATGCTCATCACCATGATCAAGCCCGTTCAAATGCAGCAGACCATGCACCAGCAGCCGCTTGAGCTCCGCATCCTCGGTACCGCCGAAATACGCGGCATTCTTAGGCAGCGTCTCAAGGCTTATGACTATATCCCCGATATTAGTCCACTCATTACCGTCTTCGTCAGTATAGCTTGCGCCGTTTTCAAACGAAAGCACATCGGTAGGACTATCTATATTACGGTATGTATGGTTCAATTCTTGAATAAAACTGTCGTTACAGAACAGTACGGACACTTCCTGTCCGTCATAGCGCAGCGCCGCCATACTTTTTTCTACAAACTGCTTGGCCCGGGAAAACCACGCAGGCTCTTCAAGTCCTTCCTGCATGGACAAAAGAACCGCGTTAGGCATTCTGCTTCTCCTCTTTTTCCACGGCCTCATCTTCAGTATGCTCAGCTTCTTTCGGCTCTGCAGGCGGTTGATCAGGATCCTTCTGATCAGGATACTCAATTCTGCTGTGGTAATAGCCTGTCAGCAGCTGCAGGAATGATTCCCTGATCCTCGTAATATCTCCGAACGTAAGCGAACAGTTATCCAGCTGATGGTTTTCAATCTTGGCGTTGATCAGCTGCTGGATAAACTTATCCAGCCGCGAATGCGTAGGATTCTCCAGCGTACGGCAGGCTGCCTCCACCGTATCAGCAAGCATGACCACTGCAGACTCTCTGGTCGTAGGCGGCACGCCGGTGTAGGAAAAATCCTCGGGCGCAACGGACGGATCCTTCTGCTTGGCTTCGTTGTAAAAATAGGCGATCAGACTGTTGCCATGATGCTCCGCGATGATATCCACGATCTGCTTAGGGAACCGCATCTGAATGGCCCTCTCCACACCTTTTTTAACATGGCTTCTGATCACCGAAACCGACAGCGACGGGTTAATGTCCTTGTGCTTGCTTTCGCCGCCCTGCTGGTTCTCAACAAAATACTCGGCCTGATCCATCTTTCCTATGTCATGATAATATGCACCGACTCTGGCCACCAGAAAGTTCGCGCCGATATCGCGGCACGCATTTTCAGCAAGGGAGGCAACCATCATGGAATGGCTGTAAGTACCACTTGCAGTCAGCAGCATACGCCGCATAAGCGGGCTGTTCAGGTCGCTCAAGTCCATCAGACGGAACACTGAGGCCGTGTTAAGCAGCATCTCAAGCGGCGTCAGAAAACCGAGCGCAAGGATGCCGGAAATAAAGCCGTTGAACGCCATGCCGCCGCAGATAGTCACCATATCCGTGAATTCAGAGTTGAAGATCACTTTTAGCAGAAAAGCGAATACCACCTCAAGCACCGACAGCAGCAGAGAAACAAACACCATGTCTATACGGCGGCTGATATTGCGCACGATGGCAGCTGCCGAAACGGATGTTACGAACGTAAACAGCGCCGGCACCAACCGGTAACCGCACGCATTGAACACGCCGAACGCAAGCAGACAGGAAAAGAAAAAGGCCGACAGCTGGCCGAACAGAATGGCGATTAAAAACACACAGAATGCCGACGGAATGATCACCGGCAGCGTAAAATCATTTAAGAAAAAGGAAGTCATGCGGCCATAGGCAGTCACCGCATAGGTCACCAAAAAGAAAATCACCTCAATGAGGGCTTCCTTGAATTCCACGCGGTGCCCGAGCCGGGAACGCGAGAACAGCAGGCACCACAGCACGGACAGCATGAGCAGGAACAGCAGAGAATTGGCGAACGCACGGTAGTCCATATATACCGGCGATTCCGCAATCTTCTTCAGCTTGTTCAAGGCGTCCTGTGTGATGGGGAAGCCTTTCTTTATAATTTTTTCACCCTCTTCCACCGCAATCGGGCTGGACAGGTCAGGCGCAAGCGATTTTTCAGCGATAATCGTACGGTCGGCGATCTGACCAACCTCAAAATCACTTACAGAAAAGCTTGCCACGGTCTCGCGCGTAGCAATATTAAAAAAGCAGAGGACCCCTGCAATGATGATACCTGAAAAAAACAGGATCAATTTTCCGTAGTTTTCACGGATCATCTGGGTAATTGAAGCCCACATTAAAACAAAATCTGTTTTACTCGTTGTTTTCTTGCTCATGCTCGTATGCCTGTACTATTTTTTTTACTAACGGATTGCGTACAACATCCTCAGCGGCCATTGTAACCATCGCAATTTCAGGAATATCCTTTAAAAGGCGCATCGCATGCACCAGTCCCGACGGCACACGCCGGGGCAGGTCAATCTGCGTTACATCGCCAGTCACAAACACTTTTGAATTTTCACCCATACGGGTCAGGAACATTTTCATCTGCTCACAGGTGGTGTTCTGAGCTTCATCAAGAATAACGATACTATTATGCAGCGTCCGTCCGCGCATATATGCCAGCGGAGCGATCTCTATCACACCGGACTCGGACATTTTTTTTTACCGTCTCCTTGGGCACTACCATTTCCATGGCATCATACAACGGACGCAGATACGGATTGATTTTTTGCTCTAAATCTCCGGGCAGAAAGCCCAGACTTTCCCCTGCCTCTACTACGGGCCGGGTAAGAATAATAGTAGATTTCTTACGCGTAAGCACCTGCCGCAGCGCCTCGGCTACGGCAATGAACGTTTTACCGCTGCCGGCTGGGCCTGTACAGAACACCATATCATAGTTTCTGAGCGCCTGCACATAACGGGCATGATTCTCCGTTTTGGGGTAAACCCGCCGTACGCCGCCGGGTACAGTTATGGCGCCGGACTCAAAGGGGGCGCGTCCCCCTTCCCTGCCGCTGTTCAGAACGGACACAATCATATCCTGACTGCCGTCAGCGCCGTCATGCAGCTCATCCATAATTCTGTCGATGATAAAGCGGAACTGCTGCTGCAACGCGGGGTCGCCGGACTCCACTGACAGCTCGTTTCCCCTCGTAAAAATCGGAACTCCCAGATGCTTTTCAATGAGTTTTAAATTATTGTCATTGGTTCCGCACACACGCGTAAGTACATCAGTATCAGGAACCACTATTGTATACGAAGAATCCACTCTACAAATTGTAAACAGCTAATGCACTTTGGTCAAGTTACCGCTTTAGAAAAACGACTTTGACCAGAGCATCGTTACCTACGGATTCAGCTGCCAGTCTCCGTACTTGTCCACCACCTTAGTCTTCATACCATTCATCGGACGCCATACCACCGACAGTGTAAAATACGGACTAAAATCATAGTACTTGGTACCGTCTGTATTTGTGACCAGACGGGGCGACACCTTGAACGAGGCGGAAAAATCCCAGTCGCACAGCTCATGAGTTACTTTTACGGCAAGACTATTCAGCTTAAAGCCGGAGGCCTTGCGCTTAGTCTCATCATCGAACCGGAAAGAGTCCAGCAGATCCATAAACACATTCGTTTCACCCGCTATTTTCGCCTTGCTTCCCGACATATTCTGAAAGTACCGGTAGATAACGTCGTTACGGGACTCGGATGCAAATGACAGATACAAAAATTTATTCAGTTGGAACGTAACGGAAGGTATAAACTTAAAGTAGCTGGCAGTCGGTTTTAGAAAGTCATAGACAAGGCTCGTGGACAGTGACGGCGCCCAGCTGATCCGCTTCCGCCAATAACGGAAATTCTTGTTCGACGACGCATAGGCAATGCTCATGCTGTACGGCAGGAATTCCTTTTCCGATCTGGTTTTCCATGTGCCAACCGATCCCACAGTCTCAAAATCATATCCATAGGTATATTTTGCCGTATAAGCAAACTGAAAATCATATGCAGTCAGCGCAAGCTTGAGTGAATCCTTGTACCAGGTCTCAAGGTTATGGTTGAATGATTCAGTGAACTTCACCTTGCCGCTGCCAAAACTTACAGTCAGCGCCTGCTTAAAATCTTCTTTTATCCATGTATCATCGGTGGAGCTCGTCTGCTTTATGCCTGTCTCAGCCGTAAACACCGTATACGGGAATTTCAGCTCCAGCTTGCCGTAGTACTCATCCACCTGCGGCGGCAGCGTGGACGTAAGCGTAAGCGACTGCCCGAACAGGTCGCCGCCCTCAGTGGCGGCCAGCGTAAACGCCAACGAATGTACCGTTATGCTGTTCTCATCACTTGCATCCGCCGTCAGATAGTCCCATGCAGGATTGTCCGCATCTCCGACAAATTCCGTACGGACAACCTTAATGGTCGTATTGTATGACACGCCGGTGTTCTTAAAATGTTCGGTATAATAGAACGGCTTAAAGCCCAGCGCATTGGTATTAGTCAGATCCATTTTACGTGCGGCATAGTCCGTCTTTTTGATTGACTTGATGGACGACTCTGAATAGCCGCCGAACTTAGTGTCATCGGACAGATACGGGTGCCACTGATACACCGGCGAAAAATCGAGCGTGTCGGTAAGCGTAATAAAATTCTCCCGGTAGGAGGCAGCGCTGGTAAGGTTCACGGGCACATTCACCAGATGCATAAAAGAACGCATTCTGTTCCACTCAAAGTCCTCGGGCTGGTTCAGCCAAACGCCCGTAGAAGACGACGTGGAAGTGACCGCATACGCAATTTCCGTACTGTACGAAGGCGTGATCGTGTACGTAAGCTTGTACGACACTCCCTGAAGTGTCTTTATGGCATCTGCGGAGAACGCAAGCCCCGGAAGCATTTCAGGACTGAGATCAGGAGCGGAAGCATCACCAGCCGCGGGCGGCGAACCGTCCGCGGACGTACCGCTGTCCGAAGCCCCGTTCTGAGCATCCGCGGCCGGCGCCGCAGCAGAAGCCGCGGATTCCCGCAGTTCATCAGGCGCCATAAGCGGAATGCTGAACTGCTGACCCAGATTCTTTGCAGAGGATTCAGTGCTGTCGAACGAAAGCAGCGTACCAGATATTTTTCCGGTGATCTTCACGGGATTTACCTGCGACGGATAATAGAATTTTCGTTC
>CACZQF010000049.1 GCA_902783245.1 uncultured Spirochaetaceae bacterium
GCGGTGTATCCACGGTCTTTAGATACAGAATTAATGTTCGCGCCTCTGCGCAAAAGCCAGCTCACAATCTTAGGAACTTCAGCACGAACCGCTACATTGAGCATTGAAGTACCCTCGCTGTCGCGGCAGTTAATATCCATACCGGCATCAAAGAACTGGCGGCATATATCAATCTTGTCTTTTGCAATATACGTAGCAAAGCTGTCCGGCGTAAACGGAATACCTCTGTTCATAAGATCCTTCAAGGAATCTTCCCGGAGCTCGGTAAGCTGCAATGTTTTATAATTATCATTAAGCGAGGCAGCCATCACCTCCTCGCTGTCAAATGTTCTGACAAAATATCCGTCTGCAAATGCGCAGGCCTTGGAAAGTGAGAAAACAGGTATGTTGCGTCCCATCAGCATACCCAAAAGCATGCACTGCCCCATAACCTGAGACTCCGATTTAGTTCCTGCAACTGCAAAAGTCTCATCGATGATCAGGACATGAGTAGCTTTTAAAAACTGATTTCCAAGCCTTTTCAGCGTTTCGCCATCAAGCGGAATATCAGAATTAATAATATCAGCAAATTCATCCTTGTACTTCTGGACGATCTGTTCCGGTAACGATGCAACGGCTGCATTAATTTGAGCGGCAGATTTAATTACTAACCAGTTCATATACTTATATTATAAGCGTTAATACGCTGATCCTCAAGACTATTTTTTATATAAAAGCTTTTTTTATGGCTTTTTTGATTTTTTTTATTTTAACCTATTGACACAATCATGCAATTTCTATATAGTACTAAACATCACCTGCCGCTGTAGCTCAGTTGGTAGAGCAATGGACTGAAAATCCATGTGTCGTTGGTCCGATTCCAACCGGTGGCAAGTAAAAAGCTGATACTTCGGTATCAGCTTTTTTATTTTAAACTAAAAACCCCTCGTCATAAACATCCGGATACAACGTACAGGACATAAAAAAGGACTGTTTTTCATACGAAAAACAGTCCTTTATAGAGAGTCGAACTTTATAGCTTTGTATACCGCTGTTTATTTAAGCCGCGCCGTATCAAACAGCGGGCTTGTCATAAAGGTACGCAGGCTGTCCTGCCATTGCGGAAGCGTTATTCCCAAAGCTTTCTGTATTTTATCCTTACAGAGCACAGAATATGCAGGACGTTTGGCAGCCGTAGGATATTCTGCCGTCGTGCAGGGTATAACCGTACATTCCGGATTAGTCAGCACTCCGGTTTTAATCCCCTGCGCTTTGATTTCATTGGTAAAATCACACCATGTAATCTCACCTAAGTCTGTACAGTGATAGATACCATACGGCACAGCAGGTTCTGATGTTCCCTGTATAATCTTCATTATTACCCCGGCAAGCGTTCCGGCAAAGGTGGGGGTTCCTTTCTGATCATTCACCACTTTTACCGAATCATGGGTATTCATAGCTTTTATCATTGTGTACACAAAATTCCGGCCGGCCCAGCCGTAAAGCCATGCAGTCCGCAGAATATAATAGCGGTCCGTATGCTCCGCCACCTGCCGTTCTCCTGCAGCTTTTGTTACGCCGTATACACTGTCCGGCGCAACCGCCATATCCTCAGTCATCGGCGTACTGCCGGTCCCGTCAAACACATAATCAGTAGAAATGTGTATCATCACGGCACCAACTTCTTTTGCCACTTCCGCAATATTTCCGGGCGCAATCTCATTCAATTTTTTTGCAAGGTCACGATCAGATTCCGCCTTATCAACCGCAGTATAGGCAGCGCAGTTGATAATCCAGTCAAAATGATGTGACCGGGCAAACGATCTTAAAGCCGCAATATCCGTAATATCAACATTTATATCAGTGCCGATAAATTCAATACTATTCTCGGTAAGCTGCCGGGCAATCTCTGACCCCAGCATTCCTTTACAACCGATCAACCAAACCATATAAACAGTCGCCTCCGTTCTGATGTGCACTATATCCGCTTTTTCATCTGCTCTGCAATTATCTTAACATCCTGTATATGATCCTTCGACGCTACCAGCAGGCCGTCATCACTGTCCACAACCACCACATTGTCCAGGCCAATGACCGCAACCGTACGGCTGCCTCCGCGTATATACGATGAAGTTGTATTCAGCGCAATTACATCACCGGCAATCACATTCTGGTCCGCATCTTTTTTACTGATATCGTAGAGCGCACTCCAGGATCCTACATCATCCCAGCCGGCATTAAGACTGACAACTCTGCCTCTGGAAGTTTTTTCCATAACCGCGTAGTCGATAGAATCTCCCTGTATCCGGCTGAAGGTATCCGGATCAAGCCTGATAAAATCCGCATCAACCTGCGCGGCATCAAAAGACTGTATCGCAAGTTCAGCCATTTCAGGCTTGAACCGTTTCAGTTCATCAAGGAATACAGATGCCTTAAAGACAAACATACCGCTGTTCCATGCATAGCTTCCGTCTTTCAGATATGACTCAGCCTTTTCTAAACAAGGTTTTTCTACAAATTTCTCAAGGGTATACGAACCGCAGTCTTCCTGTCCGGCAGACTTCACGTATCCATACCCGGTAGCCGGGAACGTAGGCACAATACCGAACGTTACCAAAAAACCTTTGCATGCAGTATCCGCTGCAACACGCACAGCCTGCTGAAAGGCCGGAACATCAGTTATAACATGATCACTCGGTAACACAACTACTACAGCATCCGTATCCTGCTTAAGCGCCGCACAGCAGGCCGCGGCAATGGCAGGAGCCGTATTACGTGGTACAGGCTCAAGGATAATCTCAGGCCTGACCGCCTGCGCCGCAGCATCTGCAGGCCCGGCAGTGTTTATGACAGCATCCATAACGGATCCTATCTGCTCGGCAACAATAAACCTGTGAGACGTTCCGCAGCAGACTATCGGTGTTCCCAACGGCAATCCTTTCAGGCGCAGCAAGGTCTCCTGTATCATGGTTTTGTCACTCACAAGCGGCAGAAACTGCTTAGGATGATTTCCCCAGGATAAAGGCCACAGACGAGTACCGGCTCCGCCGGAAAGAATAACAGGAACAAGCTTCATAATTACTCCACAGTAACAGATTTTGCAAGATTTTTAGGTTTATCAGGATCACATCCCCGCTGAATTGCACAATAATACGCCAGCAGCTGAGCCGGAACAACCGTAAGCAGGCTGGCCAGAGTTTCTGAGCACGGAGGTATTCTAAACACTTCGTCCGCCTTACCTTCAAAAACACTGTCATCGGCCTGGGTTATTACCAAAACAACCCCGCCACGGCTGCGGACTTCCACCATGTTCGACCCAATTTTATCATAGAGCCTTGGATCACTGGCAATAGCCACCACAAGCGTCTGAGGATCTATAAGCGTAATCGGACCGTGCTTCAGTTCTCCGGCGGCAAATGCCTCAGAATGCATGGAGCTCACCTCTTTCAGCTTCAAGGCACTTTCCAGCGCCGTGGCGCTGTCAAACTGGCGGCCGATATAAAATATCCGTTCTTTATTAAACTGGCGGGATGCAAACTTCTGGATAATCTCTTTACTGTCCAGAATCTGCTGTATTTTATCAGGAATAGATTCCAGCTCGCTCAGCAAGCTCACACACGTTTCATCGCTCAGTGTTCCGCGGATTTTTCCAGCTTTAATCGCCAAAAGATACAGGCACAAAAGCTGGGTTGTATACGCTTTTGTAGAAGCAACGGCAATTTCAGGTCCTGCTAACGTATAAATCACATCATCGGCTTCACGGCTTACCGTAGATCCAACGCAATTAGTAATTGCAACAACTTTAAGGCCTTCTTTTTTTGCCAGACGCAGAGCGCTCAGCGTATCCGCGGTCTCACCGGACTGACTGATAACAATAAAAATATCATTCTTGTCAAGAATCGGATTCCTATACCGGAATTCGCTGGCCACATCAACATCAACCTTAAGCCGCGCCAGCTTTTCAAAGGCGTATTTTGCAACCACCCCTGCATGATAGGCAGTACCGCAGGCAGTGATGACTACACGTCCGGCATTTTTCCAAGCGTCATCCATACGGCTTTCCTCAAAGCAGACGTCGCATGGCTTTCCATCGTTTCCGATAACAATTCTCGGGCGCATCGTATCACGGAGCCCCTTAGGCTGCTCATGAATCTCTTTGATCATAAAGTGCTCAAAGCCGCCCTTCTCTGCTGCATCCATATCCCATGCAACATGGCTGGGCTCCTTTATAATCCGCTCACCGTCAAAGTTAAACAGATCCACATGATCAGTATATAAGACTGCCAGCTCCTGCTCGCCGAGGTAGTATACTTCCCGCGTATGCTCCAGCAGCGCCGGTACATCGCTTGCAATGAAATTTTCGCCTTTCCCCAGGCCCACTACAAGCGGGCTTTCTTTTCTGGCACAAATAATCCTGTCAGGATAATCCCGGCACACTACGCCCAGCGCATAGGAACCATGAACCGTACGCA
>CACZQF010000050.1 GCA_902783245.1 uncultured Spirochaetaceae bacterium
CTTGCAAGCTTGAAAGTCGTCTGCTTGCAAGCTTGAAAGTCGTCTGCTTGCAAGCTTGAAAGTCATCTGCTTGCAAGCTTGAAAGTCATCTGCTTGCAAGCTTGCAATGTTATTTGCTTACAAAAGCCTTTTGCGGAGCTTCCTCGGTTGCAGATGAACTTCCTCTATGGAGAAAATTACGGCGGCGTGCTATACTTAGGATATGCGTTTTACCAGTACAAGAAACAATGAGACTGATGTAGGGTTCGAGCAGGCCATCAGGTTCTGTATGCCTGATGACGGCGGTCTGTACATCCCTTCCGGTTCCGCCGATCTGCGTAAGTGGATTCTTTACAGTAACGAGCAGACAAGCTATGCGTCTGTGGCGGGTGCCATGACGTTGGCATATATAAACGAGGAATTCAGTCCTGTTATCTGTGAAACGATTGCCACCCATGCATTCCCCTATGAGCCGGTGCTCAGAAAGCTGGATGATTCATTCTATATGCTTGAGTTGTTCCACGGCCCGACAGGATGGCAGCGCGATTTTGGTACCCACTATCTGGCAGAAAGTCTTGAGACGATCCTGCGGCTCAAAGACAGTACGGCTATTTTTCTTGATGCTACGCACACTGCGTTCGGAGCGGTGCTTGCCCACGCACTTAAAGGTAAAAAGCGTATAAAGTCCGTCATCCTGTTTCCGAAAGGGCAGGTGCGTGGTCTGACTGAGCAGGATTATATCTGGAACGGCGGCAATGTGTATCCGATTGAGGTTGACGGCGATGAGAGCGCCTGCCGCAGTATTATCAGGCAGATTTTTGCGGATAGGTCGTTTGCCTCAGCACTGAATCTGACGGTGGCGAACACGGCCAATATCGGCAGATTGCTGCCGCAGACATTCTTTTATCCTTTTGCATTTTCACGGCTTAAGAATATGGTGCACGGGTCGATTTATTATGCGCTTGCACCTGAAAGCTTCGGCAGCGTGGTTGCCGGGCTGTACAGCTGGCGGCTTGCCATGCCGGTGTCGGGCTTTATTGTGCCTGCTACTGATTCTTTAGGATCTGATGCGCTGGGCAACTGTACCATGCTTGATGCGGTGGTTCCGTTGGAACAGCGGGAGCCGGCTGATCCTTCCGCGCCGTCAAATCTTGAGCGGCTTGAGGAAGTGTTCCGGGTAAGCCCCGCCATGCTCAGAAATCTGGTGTTCCCTGTGCAGGTTGATGACGCTGAGGTTGAGCAGGCGGTAAAAGAACTGTATATGAACTATCACGTGTACGCCGGCCGGAATACGGCTATGGCATATGCGGCTGCTAAAAAAGGCGGGCGGCAGAATGTGCAGCCCGGCGATGCTGTTGTGGTGCTTGCTAAAAATCACCCGTCTCTGGACGCGGAGTATATCCGGCATTGCCTGGGCGAAGCCCCTGCCATGCCGGATACGGTTGCCGCGGCCGTGGCACCGGTGCAGCTGCGCCGGCCGCGGCTTTCAAGCGTCGAGGACGTTAAGTGCGTCCTTTCTTCTTTGCAGTTTTAGAAGCCTTTCCGGCTTTGGAAGCTTTTGCAGCCTTTGAAGCTTTGCCTGTGCGGGCCGACTTCTTGGCTGCCGCTTTAGCTGCAGTCTTCTTCTTTTTTGTCGCGAATACGTCCATGAACTGATCGCATCTGTATGCTGCTTTCTTTTGCGCGCGGACTATGGTCTGGTACTGCGTGAGCAGCCGCTCCTCCTGCGGTTTGCCTGCGCACAGCAGGCGCAGCGCATACAGCAGCGCCAGACTGCTGTCACAGCGTTCTTTGTTGAACCAGTGTACGCCGTCATACTGATTTGCGCCGGTCAGGAACGCACCTGCGGCTCCCTGCGTCAGATATGAAACTATCGCAAATGAGGCCGGCTTTGCGTTTTTGGCGTTCAGCGTCTTGTTCGGTGCGGCCGCAAGCATGAGCAGCCGCAGTATGCGCTGTGTCAGTTCCTGCGACGGCTCTTTGCATCCCGCTTCCCTGAGGTAGCCTGCAAGCTTGCGGGCCAGAGACCAGGTGAGCGCCAGTCCTGTATCCGCCGCGGTTTTGACCGCTGCATAACAGATAAGAAGCTCCGGCAGCATCGGGTATTCGTAGAACAGCACGCGCATAAAGGCTGCGGTATCCTTGTCTTTTGCCGCGCGCTGCAATGCGGCGGTAAAGTTCTTGGCACGACGGGCTTTCGTCTGTTCCTTGAGCTGGTATATAAGCTTGAGCTGCGTCCGCAGCAGTTTGGCGAATGTCTTGAACTGCTTTTCTGAAGTATCCTTTTTCTGCTGCGCAAAGATGCCTGCGGTGTGATAGAACGTGCGTGCATAGGGAGATGCCTGTTCCAGCAGCTGCTTGAGAATCGCCGATGCCTTGGTCTTTTTGATGGTACCTGCAGCAGCCTCTGTGTACAGCGCGCACAGATCACCTATAAGCTGGGGCGTAAGGAACGCCGCGAGCGGCCGGTACAGATCTTTGTAGCAGATTTCCTTCCATTCTATTTCCAGATCCTCCGAACCTTTGCCCGCCAGCATGTCGCATAGCGTGCGGTATTTGTGGTCCGGTCCGTCCTGTACCTGCACAATGTTCATGAGTACCTGATATTCGAACCCGTTCAGGCTGACGAATATGCCCTGACGGCAGATCTCCGTACTGCTGCGCACGTACCACAGGCCGCTGTGCTGCTCCTGGAAGATGCAGTATTTATCATCCTCCGCAGTCAATCCGAGTCCCTGAGAAATGCTTCTGGTACAGGTCTGGACGTCATGCTCGCCTGATCCTGTTTTGACCATGTAGGGTACGGACTGCTTGATCCAGCCGTATGAGCGTTCGTATTTGTTGTTATAGAATACAACGGCATATTCTGAACCGAATGAGTTTGAGTACGCAAAGATGTTTTCCTGTACAACGCCTTCGTTCCATACGTCATAGAACAGGAAGTTTGTGACGTCGGCAAAGATATAGCGCTTTTTCATCAGCGGGAAAATATCGTGCCAGTGCCGGTTTACAAGTCCTATGTCGGGCGTTTCATTCTTGTAGGCTTTGGTGTACTCCATGCCGTATTTTTCTTCAAAGCCTTCGATCTGGCCGTGGCCGAACATGGGCAGGCCGGGCATGGTGACCATGAGCGTACATACGCCGAAATATTTGTCGCCCTTGCCGAACTGTGCAACCGCCGTTTCTTCATCGGGATTGTTCATGAAGTTTACAAACCGTTTGAGTATCTGCGGGTCAAATACCAGTGTGTTCTTTACGGTGTCGCGGTATTTTTTGTTTTCCTCTTTTTTGAGCATGTTCATGAATGCGCTGTTGTACACACGGTGCATGCCGAGCGTGCGTACAAAATAGCCTTCCATCATCCAGAATGCTTCTGCAAGCAGCAGGGTGTCGGGCACTTCCTTTGCCACCCGGTCCACCACCTGCCGCCAGAATTCCTCCGGGATGGCCTGCTCGAACTGCTGCTCGGAAAGTCCTGTTTCACTGCGCGTAGCTATGTCGCCGCCATGACCAGGCTGAGGGTACCAGAGCCGCCTGATGTGTTTTTTTGCGAGCACCATGGCCGCGTCAAACCTGATGATGGGAAAGTTTCGCGCCACATGCAGGATTTCCTGCATAACGGCTTCGCGGGCGGCCGGGTTCAGAAAATCGATCTGCGCGGTGTCGTTCCACGGCATGCCCGTACCGTCGTTTCCGTGGTAGATGTAGCGTACATCGCCGGTGGTGTTGTCCACGCGCTTAAAAACTACGGCGCAGTCGGTTTTATCGTAATAGTGATCTTCAAGATAGACTGATGTCCGGCTGTCTTTGGAAAGGTTTTCGCCGGTAAAAGTGTACTGGGGGAACGGACAGTCCCTGCGCTGTATGAACAGATCAGGCTTTTCCATAACCCAGTTGGAATCAAGACCGGTATGGTTGGGAACCATGTCGGACGCGAGCCGTATGCCGCGCTGCCACAGCCGCCAGCGCAGGTTTTCAAGCGCGCTCCAGCCGCCCAGCGATGATGCGATGTTGTAGTCGAACAGACTGTATGCGCTTGCGGCGGCCTCGGGGTTGCCGCACAGCTGCTTGATACGGCGGCTGGCCGCACTGCGCTCCCACAGCCCGATGAGCCACAGACCGGTAAAGCCCTGCTGGGCAAGCATGTCGAGCTCTTCATCGGGAATCTGGTCAAGCTGCGTGATGCTGCGCTTGTATTTTTTGCTCAGCTGATCAAGCCAGACGAGTACTGTTTTTGCCATAAGAATAACGCGCGGCATCCACTGCTGGTCGGGACTGTACCGCTCGTATTCCTTTGAAAGATGGTCATAGCTGTAGGGCGACATGTCAGGGCTGCCGCCGTTTGTGGGATGCCATGCGGCTTTTTCTTCTTCAGAAAGAACATCCATACCTGCAAGCAGCCGTTTGATCCATGGAGAATCAAGATCGTTCACATGACGCATACCTGCAAGGAACGTGGCCCAGTGTACTTTTATATAGTCAAGCTGGCCTTTCAAGCTGAACGGGCTGAACTGCATCGGTTCTCTGAGCAGTGAGATCAGGTCGTGGTGATAGGGGCCGTAGTGCGGCCTGGCAGCAAAGAAGTCCTGCAGAAATTTCCATGCCTGCTCATACAAGGGATTCTGCTGCAGACGGGCTTCATCGAACAGAATGGTGAAAGGCCGGAATGCGGGATTTTCATTGGCAAGATGCAGCAGCATCATCTCTTCCAACGTAGATTCCCTGTTGGTGCGCAGTCCGCCGGTTCCTGCGTCCGTTGCCTCCTGCTCCAGATATTGCTGTACGGTAAGGTTGTTTTTGTAGACGTCGGTTGGCGGGAATTCTGTATTGAACAGCTCCAGCAGTTCGTTCATGGCCTGTCTGCCGTACTGGCGGTCAAGCTCTGCAAGCGCCTGCGCCATTACCTGATGGTTTGTGTCGCGGCGGTACAGCATGCAGACAAAATGGAATATTTCATCAATGAGTCCCATGGCATTCAGATTACCTGCGGAAATTCTGCTGCTGTGCTGGCCGCGCTTTTCAAACAGATCGTTGAGCTTTTGTGCGAACTGCCGCACGTTGGTCATGCTGGTAAAAATAACGTTGCCGGAGGAGCTGAACAGTGCGCCGTTAAAACCGCAGAGGTCGCGGATGGTACGGCTGACATGGAACTCGTTGTAGGAATAATTCATTGTACGCCTCCGGCGCTGTCTTTGTGCAGCTTTGAAATATGTGCAATCTTTTCTATTATAGTGTCATCTGTCATCAGTCTGCTGATTGAAACCGGCATACGATATGTCCAGTTAAAATCGCTGACAGTGCCGGGAATGTTGATACGCTCCTGCGATTTATCCTTGAGCCAGTACTTTTTCTGCAGGTACAGGAAATCCTGCAGCGGGTGGATGCACCACATGCTTGCGGAGCCTGCGGCTGCTGTAAGTACTGATTCGGCAATGGCCGGTGAAAAGCTGTCCGCGGTGATAACGGTACCGGTGTCGGCTGCCTGTGCCGCGCTTTTTGTACGTGAACCGCGTGTGCGCGGAAAGTTTTCTTTGAATGCCTTTTTGAACAGCGCCGATGCTTCCGGCTCATCTTCCCACCACTGGCGCAGCGTGGGCGAGTCGTGCACGGACGTGGTTGTGACTGAAAGCGCGTCATAGTCTGAAAAGTCAATGAACGGCTGCTCAGGGGCTTCCCATCTGCGTTCCCAGCGCACTACCCGCAGTCCCAGTATGCCGTTTTCTTTGAGCACGCCGGGAACACAGGCAAGGCCGACACCAAGATCCTCTCCGCAGGGAACCATGGGAACGCTCTTGGTGAGCTCGGGCAGCAGCTCCTGCGCATGCGCTTTCCAGAGCTCGAGCTGCTGCGTGCTGTTTTTGACGAACAGCTTTTCAAGGCTCTGCTGCTCTTCCTGCGAAAGTGATTTCCATGAGATTGACGAAGTGTAGTACCATGCCGGCAGGAACTTTGTACATTCTTTGCCCGGTGTACGTGAAACAGCGAGCGGAATGAGCGTCCGGTTATTCCAGTAGTCCGCCAGCAGTTTTTTTATGCGTACGGCGGCATCTTCCGTGCACAGCCCCGTCAGGTCAAGTGCGTACAGCTCGCGGTCTCCCTGTACAGTCGGTTTGAAATTCCACAGTTCTTCGGAACCAATGCGGTCTGCCGCAAGCGAAAGAATGCGTACGGCGGCATCATGGTTCCAGGTGATATCTTCTATAACGCCGGTTGGGATGTGCGGCTCTGAAAGCCAGCGGATGCGACCGTTGTCGAATCCTGCTTTGACAAGCTGGGCTCTGGTGATCGGCTTGCATGGCTCTGGATGACCGAGCACCGCGCTGCAGTCGCCCTCCGGTACTGCCCAGATCCGGAAAAAACCGAGAATATGGTCAAGCCGGTAGGCCTGATAGTAATCTGAAGCCGTGATGAGGCGTGCTTTCCACCAGCGGTATCCGTCTTTCTGAAGGTTGTTCCACTGGTAGGTGGGGAATCCCCATGACTGGCCGCTGGGATTGGTCGCGTCGGGCGGAGAGCCCGCGCGCAGCGTGTGGTTGAATATGCCGGGTTCCGACCAAGAGTCACAGGAATCTTCGTTCATCATGATGGGAATGTCGCCTTTTAGAATGATGCCCATGGCCTGCACGGCCCGCGCTGCCTGCAGGAACTGGTTGTGGGCTGTCATCTGCATCCATGCATAGAACAGGTGCTTGGGGTGCAGCTCGGGATCATTCCATCTGGCCGTTATATCATCGGCCGTCACTATGCGGTCTTTTTTGGGCCATGACTTCCAGCTTGCCTGCATGTAGACGTACTTGAGGTGCTTGAAGACGGCGTAACTTTTAACCCACGGGTTCTTTGCGATCCAGTCGGCAAGCGCCTTGTCCGCCGCTGCGTCTGTTCCTTCCGGAAAGGCGCGGTAGAGCGTTTCGAGCAATGCCGTTTTCTGCTGCAGCAGACCGGCGTAATTAAAGCGCCGGTCTTTTGCGTGGGCGGTCATGTATATATGGTAGTTTTTTGCAAACGATTCATCATCGGCCAGCACCCGGTCGAATCCGGGAATGTCCTGTATTGAGATGTACAGGGGGTGAAGCGCAAAGGCCGACAGTCCGTTATAGGGGGAGGACTGGGTGCCGGTGTCATTGACAGGCAGCAGCTGTATGATTTCGAGACCTGCTTTTTTGCAGAACTCTGCCAGCGGAACCAGATCAGGAAATTCTCCAACGGGAGTGTTGCGGTCGGTTACGAGCGCTCCCAGTGGAACGGCAATCCCCGTGCGGGGAGATACAACGTTTATGCTATTGGCCTTATTCATAGTATAAAGTATACCATGAATAAGGGGAATGTACACCATTGGATTGCCTGCGGAATGCAAAATTATGGCTTGGGTCCGCCGACGTTTTCTATGTGGTAATGAAACCCTTTTCCCAGTGCCAGAATGGTTTTGCCAGTGCGTTTGAGAACGGCTGCTGCCGCTTGAAATCCGGCAGCCAGTCGGTGTCGGTGGAAAGATCCTGATAGAACAGGTAATCAAAATCGTATGCGTCTATGATGTCGCGCAGATCCTGATCTTCGGTGGTGCTGACAAGCCGGTTTTCTATGGCCTTAAGCGCCTGGGCTCTTCCCGCAAGTTCCTGGCTGCTGCCTTTGAACGGCACCGGAGTATACTGTGACATAAGGGAGATGATAGCTCTGCCGTCTACCGTATGCTTGAGCCAGTCAAGCGTGTCTACGGTTTCCTCAAATCTGCCGGGCAGAAACAGGTGACGGATGATGGTGCCGCTGAGCAGCTTATCTTTTGTCACGCCGTTTTTGGTGACCGGGGTTATGTGTATGGGATTGTTGCTGACCATCCATTGTATGGCCGCCTTTGCCGCTTCGGGATAGTCGGGTGC
>CACZQF010000051.1 GCA_902783245.1 uncultured Spirochaetaceae bacterium
GCTGATCCGCCATCAGGCTGCCCTTTCCACACCCGCTGTCCTTTCTGCCGCGACATCTGCCGTCAGGTTAAGCCGGAGATGGAGCAGTACGGTACCAGCAGGTTCTGCGCCTGCCACTTTGCGGGCATCGCCGCGGAATAAGGCTTGCATTGTTCCGCCGTGGCCTGCTATACTTTCGAGCATGAGTGATATTGAAGAACAAAAAGAAACATACAGACGTCCTACATGGGACGAATACTTTATGGAAGTCTGCCGCACCGTTGCAAAACGTGCCACCTGCGACCGGGGCCGATCAGGCTGCGTCATTGCGCGTGACAATCAGATACTTGTAACAGGTTATGTCGGTTCGCCCGCCGGACTGCCCCATTGCGATGAGGTCGGCCATCTGCTGCGCAAAGTCATCCATACAGACGGTACAATCTCACAGCACTGCGTACGCACGGTGCATGCCGAGCAGAATGCCATCTGTCAGGCTGCTAAACGCGGCATTGCCATAGACGGTGCCACCGTATACTGCAAGATGACTCCGTGCCGCACCTGCGCCATGCTCATCATCAACTGCGGCATCAAGCGCGTTGTATGCGAAATGCACTACCATGACGAGGCTGACTCGCTGGAAATGTTCAAGCAGGCGGGCATCACCATAGAGCATGTAAACGATCAGACGCAGATGTATAAAAACATGTAGTCATTCAAGATCAAGCAGGTTGATATAGAATTTGCTGAAATCCCTGATTCTTCCGATGAACGCGGCCTCAAGCCGCCGTTTTAAGAACGGTATGCGCGGCGCGTTCACGCCCCCCGCCGCATAGACAAACCAGTAGTTTCCCGTATGCACGACGGCTATGGCGGCTTTCATTTTGTCGGGCGATACCATCTTTATAAACTGATATTTGATTTTATCCTTGTTTGTCTGCGTAAATAAAAATGAGTTTTCGGTGCGTTTCACCGTCAGCTCCGCATGGTAGACAGAAAACGGATCCATCGCGAACAGTGCCTTTATCAATATGCGGTCCTGCACTGTCGTCCGCTCAAGCTCGTCCGCCGTGGAAAACAGCGGACATTCCGCGCCATCGTAAAAGTCAGGGTAATAGCGGATTTTTTTATATAGCGGAATATCCAAAAAGACCTGTTCTACCTGCTCAAGCAGCTGCTCGTTTCCTTCATAAGGAATCTTGTACATGATCTCAGCAAGATACTGAGGACGCAGCTTCTGCAAAATGTCCAAAATTTCATCAGTCTGCGGGGAAATGCCGGGAAGAATACAGATGTTCTTTGTATACTGGATATTTCGGATCAGTACCTGCCCGCGCTCAAGCGTAGCGAAGTCATCATCAGAAAGCTTTTCATTAAAGATAGTGTCCCGCGCATAGTCTGCAGCCCGCACATAACCGGATGCCGCGGCCATAAGCGTACCGCAAATCACAAACAGTGCCGTTCGCAAGAGATGCTGCAGCCTGATTATATAACTATCTGCACGAATCTGACAAAAACGCTTCATAGATGCATTCCTCTAAAGCCAGAACCGCACCAGCAGAAGGACAGCCGCAGGAATAATACACAGCAGCACACAGGCATACAGTAATGCGCAGGCACATTTTATATCGGCCGGTTCTATGCTGCGTATATTATCCCCGATATACGGTTTATGCTCAAGAACCCCCGCGTACCATGCATCTCCCGCCAGTCTGATGCCGAGCGCACCGGCACATGCGCTTTCGGCCTGTCCGGCATTGGGACTCTGGTGTTTGCCGCGGTCCCGAATAAAAATACGCAGCGCATCGCGCCAGTTCAGCCGCAGGAAGAACGAACCTGCTATCATGCATGCGGCGGTAATTCTGGCCGGAATGAACCCCATGACATCGTCGAGCCGTGCGGCCGCGGTGCCGAAATAACGATATCGGTCGTTTTTATAGCCGATCATGCTGTCCATAGTGTTCACCGCCTTATAGACCATGGCCGCGGCCGGACCGCCCAGCAGCAGATAGAACAGCGGAGCTATGACACCGTCGTTCGTGTTCTCCGCCACCGTTTCCACTGCGGCACGCGCAATACCGTCAGCATCGAGCACGGCAACATCACGGCCAACAATCATCGAAACGGCTTTTCTGGACTGCTCCATATCCCCGGCCGCAAGCGCGCGGTAAACGTCCATGGCACAGTCACGCAGGTTACGGGCTGCCAGACACCATGCGCACAGCACGGTTTCTGCTGCAAGCCCGGCGGCAGGATGCAGCGCATAGCAGTATGCGGTAAAAAAATATGCAACGCCGCCGGCGGCACAGACGGTGCACAGCACCAGCAGGCCGCCGCGGATTCTGAGATTCCGTTTTGAACGATGCATCGCCTTAACGGCTGGATGAAGCTTCCGCTCAAGGAAACTCACCAGCAGGCCTATGGCTCGCACCGGATGCGGCAGCCGCGGCGGATCTCCGATCACACAGTCAACAATAAACCCCAGCAGCACACATACAAGCCGGTGATTATCTAGCAGAAAATCCACGCGTACGCTCCTGCCGCCACAGTCATAGCAAGCTCACATATACAGACGAACCACCCTGCTATATCTCCGGTGATGCCGCCGAATCCGGAGACGGCCGTATGATGATAATACCAGAACGAGCAGAGCGCAGCAGCAGCCATGCAGGCGCCCGGTATCGGACTGAGCAGGATCATGATACTCATACATGCAATGCCTTCTGCCATAAGTACCGCCGCCGATCGCACACGGTCAGCGGAAGCGGCGAACCGGTACAGCGAGCCGGTCCGCTTTGCGGAAGGAAACAGTACTACCGAAAGTCCGCTCAAAATACGGGAAAGTACAAATCCTGAGCACCAGACCGCCGCTGCTTTCCACGGCAGAATCTGCAGTGAAATCCGTGATACAAAACCGGTATATATTCCGCAGAACACGAGCGCACGGATAACAGCGAACGCGCCGACATGCGGATCCTTGAGTATCTCAAGCCGTTTTTCCTGCGTCTGATACGAAGCAAGCGCATCGCTCGTATCTAAAAAACCGTCAAAGTGGATACCGCCCGTCACGATCAACGGGATGCAGGCAAGTACGGCCGTTCTGAGCATATCACCCGCACCGTATTTCATACTTACATACAGCCATGCGGCGCAGCAGCCGCCCGTCACGGCCCCTACAAGCGGAAAAAAACAGACGGCATACGCCATATCAGCGTCCTGCCATGAAAATGACGGTACCGGTATACGGGAATACATTGAAAGCGCGATGCACATAGATTTTACAAGCCGTTTTATCAGTGTCACCACGGCAGCCTCCTGTAGGTCAGTCCGGACGGTGAAAAACAAATATCATATCCTTCGCCGAAATCCGGCTGCCATTCATATCTGTTCTTGTGCTCGGCAGCAAAATAATACTGCATGACGGCAGCTATGGGACCGCCGTGCAGGCACACCAGCACATCCTGCTCTGAGCTGCACAGCCGTTGTACCGCAGCAAGCACACGCGCTTTCATTGCTGCCCCGCTTTCGCCGTCAGGACACGCATGCGATTCATTGTCGCCTGAAATCCATGCCTGATACGCTTCCGTTACGCGCAGCTCCTCATAAGAATGCAGCTCGAACTGTCCGAAATTCATTTCACGCAGCTCAGGACAGTGCTCCGCTCCGGTATATCCGAACAGCACTTCAAGCGTCTGATCAGTACGCTTCATACCGCTTGAAACGATACGAAGCCCATCCGCCGCAGGATACTGTTTACGCGATTTTTTTTCTTGCAGAAGACGGACGCCGCGCTCGGATAACGGTACGTCGCTCCACCCGCAGTACTGATGCAGCTCATTTGCGGAGGTCATACCGTGGCGCAGCAGATACAGCCTGCTCATTGCAGTTTTTCCCCTCTGCCGCAGAATACCCGCGTCACGCATGCGTCCGCTGCAAGCTGCTGCAGATATACGCCGGTCATTTCGCGCCATGAGCGGTCACGCGCCGACATCGGGACAATGCCGCAGAATATATCGTCACAGATAAGTATATGGCCGTCCGCACAGTCCGTGCGGGGCTGCCTGCCGGTCTCAAGGCAGTAGTACACATAGTTTTCGATATGCTCAAGGCATTTGCAGCTCCAATCCGGCTCACTGTCTCGCCGGCAGGTATGGATATCGTCCCTGTTCAGCCGGAATGTTTTTTCTGCGTATGAACGTTTCCCCTGACAGGCTCCGCCTATTATCAGCTCCAGATTTTTCATCGTATGCTCCGTTGTCCGTCCTGATTTCATCTGCTCAGCGAATATCGTCACCGCAAGCTTTTTGCCTTTATGCACCACTGGTATGCCCGCACAGAGCTCCGCCACAATGTCGCAGCATCCGCTGAGCTGCCGCTCTATATACGCCAGTCCTCGGCGGAACAGTTCCGTATCCGCACCGTACTGCATTGCATCACTGTAAATGCCGTCACTGACAAAAATAAAGCTGTCCGTACGAGCTGTACCAGTCACGACATTCCATAGATCAGCTGCACACCGCTCGGCAGCAGCTTCGTCCGTCGAAAAGTCCGGGCGGAACATTTCATTTGCCAAAAGCGCCGTCAGGCTGTCTACAAGAAACACGCGGGAAGCTTGTCCGTCATGCTCGGCCTGCGTACCGAACCGGGACAGCAGGCTGCCGATGCCGGTGCCGCATTCAATCGTCTCAAACCCCATGCCGGAACGGTCAGCAATGTGTTTTTTAATCCTCAGCTCATCCTCATGATCCCGTGGAATCATCGTAGCCACATAGAAAAGAGGTCCCGCTCCTGCAAGCTTTACTGCCGTACGCTGTGCCAGCCGTGACTTACCGTTTTTACACCCGCCCGTAATCAATATCCGCATATGGACTGCTCCGCTCACCGTCCGCCCATCGCATCCCTGACTTCACAAAGATATGAGTCATCGATACCTGCTCCGTCGAACGTAGCCATTCCATTCACCATTGCGCATGCAGCCTCTATGATCCTGAATGCAAGCGGGCAGCCGCTGCCTTCTCCAAGTCTCATATCCAGATTCAGAAAAGGATCAACGCCGAGACTGCGTGCGGCAACCGTATATCCCGGTTCCGCAGACCGATGAGATGCAAACAGGTAGTCCTTGACATCGGGAGCCAGCCGGACGGCGCACAAAGCCGCAACGATCGATATATAGCCGTCTATAACGACCGGAATATGATATATGGCGGCCCCGATAAAAATACCGCACATCGTTGCAATATCAAGTCCGCCGACCTTTGCCATTACATCAACTGCATCACGCTTGTCGGGTGCATTCACCAACACCGCATGCGCAACGACCTGTTTTTTATGAGAAAGCATCACATCGGTGATGCCGCCGCCTCTGCCGGTAATCTCTGCGGGATCCGTATCCGTCAATACAGAAAGCACCGCGGCTGATGTCGTGGTGTTGCCGATTCCCATCTCGCCGGTACCAAGCAGCTGTACGCCGTCGTTTTTTGCCTGCTCAGCAAGCGTAATGCCGGTAAGCAGGCATTGCTCAGCCTCAGCACGGGTCATGGCAGGTTCCCGAAAAATGTTGCCGCTTCCGTTCCTGACCCGGCGTTTTATCACGGCGCCGCATGTATACGGCGTACAGATTCCAACATCAACAACCTGCACTTCATCGCCGAAACCTGCAGCTATGGCGGACATGCCGGTACGGCCTTTGGTCATATTCACTGCCTGTGCGGCTGTCACCTGCTGAGGGGCTGACGCTATGCCTTCCGCAACTACGCCGTTATCCGCACATACTACAATAATCCGCTTTTTCTCCACGCAATTCTTTATACTGCCGGTAATTCCTGCAAGCTGAACAGCAATCTGCTGCAGCTTGCCCATGCTTCCCGGCGGCATGGCAAGCGTATCAATGAACGACGCAGCGGTTTTCATTGCAGCTGCATCCGCCGGTTTTACCTGTGCGCACGCCGCATGCACAGAATACAGTGTACTATCAGTCGTTTTCATACGCCCGGACACTCCTTTACAGCGGCCAGCAGCGCATCATTATCCTTCCGGGTATGTACGGCGGCGCGGAAATACTCAGGACCAAGTCCTGCAAAATCATGGCAGCTGCGGACACATATATGTCTGGCAAGCAGCTGATCATATAAATCAGGATATGCCTTGAACAACATAAAATTAGCCTGGCTTTCATAGACCTTGAACCCTGCCAGCTCCAGCCCGTGCGCAAGGTGCATGCGTTCCGTCTGCACCGTTGTCAGCGTCTGCTCCAAATACGTCTGTTCCGAAAGACACACCGTACCTGCGTACTGCGCGAACGAAGAAACGCTCCATTCCGGCTGCAGAATGCGCATACTTTGCAGTAATCTGTCATTACCGCTTATACAGAATCCCAACCGCAGCCCGGGCAAGCCGTATAATTTTGTAAACGCATCAAGCATAAGCAGCCGCTTATATGAAGCGGCGACATTGCGAAGGCTCAGTCGGAAGCTGTCGGGAACAAATCCTAGAAAACACTCATCCAAAATCAGAAAGGTCCCTGTTTCTTCGCAAATATCCGCGATACGCAGCAGCAGCCCACGGTCAATACAACGCCCGGTCGGATTGTTCGGCGTACACAAAAACACAATGTCCGGTGTATGCCGGCGGATTGCCTGTATAAAATCTTCTGTAAGCAGAAAACTATTTTCTTCTGTAAGCAGGTACGGCACAACCTGTATGCCGAATGCTCTGAGTGCCCGTTCATAGCCCGAGAATGAAGGCACCGGAAGCAGTGCTTTTTTCGGCGACAGAGCCTGCACTGCCAGTATAAGCAGCTCGGACGCACCGTTGCCGCAGAGTATCTGACCTTCTGCAATCCGGTATCTGGCTGCCAGCGCATGTCTCAGCGTGCTGCACTCAGAATCCGGATACGACTCCGCAAGGCTGTGCCATCCGTCTGAGCAGACCGTATCAGAGAACGCCTGCCTGACGGCAGCGGGTGCACCAAGCGGATTACAGCTCACTGAAAAATCAATAAGCGGCTGATTGTCCGGCAAACTGCATTTTTTTCCCTTCCATGCGGAAAGCTCTCCGCCATGATGAAACAACGGCATTTCAGCATGGTCCTGCGGGGCTGCTTTCAGAAGCCGTATTACCCGCTCATAGTTTTCCTTGCGGTGAGGAAAATCACACTCTATGCAGCTTTTTATCAGGCGGCCGTTTTTCTGTATATACCGTGGTTTTCCGGGGCATTGTACCCTTCCGTATAACGGACAGTAACAAAACAGGCAGTTAAAGCTGCCGGTGTCAGCGCAGGAATGGCAGGGAAAAGCGGGACATGCAGTATTTTGAAAAAAGCAAGCACTATCCATGTATGACCTTCTTTTTACGTACGGCCTCAAGAAATGAAAGAATGAACGCAGGATTAGAATAATAATACAAATGGGGAAATCCTGCTATCATCATATTCTTCCGTACAATACACTGCCACCTGCTGCCGCCGGACGGCTTTACAGCAGTAAAATCAGAACCATTGTCCGAACTGTCAAAATAGTGGAATTCATGTCCTTTTATATGCGACTTTCCGTCTGAAAAATCAGCATATCCGAACCGAACAAGTTTCCCCGTATATGACGACGATCCGGGAAGCGCCCCGGCCATTTCATACGTACGGTTATCCTGAGTAACAAGCGCCTGCTGCAGGTACATAAATCCTCCGCACTCTGCCAGAACCGGCATCCCCTCCGCAACAAGCTTTTTAACAGCCTCTCGCATACCAACATTAGCTGAAAGCTGCTCCGCATGCAGCTCAGGATATCCGCCGCCCAAAAGCAGTATATCAGCCTGCGGGACGGTACTGTCGTTCACCGGCGAAAAAAAACTCAGTTCACATCCGGCCTTCCGTAAAAGCTCAAGATTATCTTCATAATAAAAACAAAACGCTTCGTCCCGGGCAACTGCTGCACGGAGAGGTACAGTCTGCGGAATTTCTGCTGCCGTAAAATCAACAGAAAGCGGCGGAGCCGATTCTGCAAGCCTGATCAGTCCGTCAATATCTACCGTTTGCCCAAGTACAGCAGCCAGCTCAGCACATCTGTTATCAAAATCCGGCAATTCAGACGGCATAACAAGTCCTAAGTGTCTACTATTTAATAACTGACTCTGTAATTTAGGTACATATCCGTATACTTTTGTATACGGTAATAAACTTTCTATACCATTCTTAAGGCTTACAAACATTGATTTTGAGACTTTATTTAACACTACGCCTTTTATCGCATGATGGATATCACATTCGCAAAACCCCTTTATCAACGCAGCAACAGATATCCCCATGTCAGAGGCATCTACGAGCAGCACTACCGGTGCCTGAACGGCAGCGGCTACATCAGCAGAAGAAGCCTGCTCCTGCACTCCTCCGATTCCGTCAAAATATCCCATCACACCTTCTATCACCGCACAGTGATTCTGCGCATGAGATGCGAACAACGCTCTGGTAAGCGCATGATCAGTAAAATACGTGTCCAGATTCACGGAAGGTGCACCTGACGCTCTGGTCAAATACAACGGGTCAATATAATCAGGACCGCATTTAAAAGCACGGATGGAACAAGATTTCTGCCTCAGTGCATGGATCAGGCCGCAGGTGACCATTGTTTTTCCGCTGCCGCTCTTGGGAGCAGCGATCATAAGCCGCGGTATCTGTAATGGATTCATGGCCGCCTCCCGCTTCCTGTACAGGAAACAATGAACACAGGATTCTGAGCTTTCATCAGATGATAGGCTGCACCGGCACTTCCCGTCATACATTCAGAAGCGCTGACAGAAACCTGCATATATTCAATATGATCTACCGGAAGCGTATGCAAGGACTCTGAAAGTACGGCAAGCGTTTCAATTGTAACGGCTGCCGCAACAATTCTGACAGCAGGATTACGCTCTAATACGGTACGCAGAATCTCAGGCATATGTCCTCCGCTTCCGCCGATAAACACATGGGTCGGAGGCGGAAGTTCTGCCAGCCCGTCAGGAGCCAGTGCCGCTATGACGGACAGATTTTCTGCTGCGAATTTACGTTTATTCTGCTGCAAAAGCGCAAGCGCGTCATCCTTATACTCAACGGCATATACAGTACCGTCAGGACACAGGCGCGCCGCTTCAATAGATACGGAGCCGGTACCGGCTCCGATATCATACAGTACCGTATGTCCGGTAAGCCGAAGCCTGCTTAAAACAAGCGTACGCACATCACGCTTCGTCATAGGGACACTCCCCCTGATAAAACAACTGTCCTCAAGCCCCGGCGTTCTTGACTCCTCGTCTGCGGCCGGATTTTCAATGTAGACAACATACAGTCCCGGTTCTGACACCTGCTCCATTTCACGCGGCGTCATGACCGAAATAGACTCTTCCGGATAGGAAAGCTGAAAGCCGCACGTACAGCGGACTGCAAGGAATTCACCGGCATGCTGCGCATCAGCCAACGTTTTTCCCAGGGCCCGTACGGTATCCGCGCCGGCTGTAAGTACAAAACATCGTTTATAAAACCGCAGATTACCGGTTATATTAGCGCTGATTTTATGGCTGCTGAGCAGCCTGCAGTCCTGCCATGAAACGCCGAGACGACTCGCAAAATACAGAACCGAAGGAATGCCGCAGAGAACACGCAGCTGCATATGATTCTGTGCCAGCTCAGCGGTATGCTGAATAAAATCAGCCGCACCGCTGTAAAATCCGGTGTCTCCGCTGAACAGTACCACCGGATTCCGGCAGCTTCTGCCTTCTTCAGAACAGAGCCACGCAGCTATCTGACGGTACGTATACAACGGAATGATCTTCTTATTGTAATAACGCAATCCGGCGGTCATGCGCTCTGAGCCAAAAATAACGTCAGCATGCTCAACCGCATATTTTACTTCTCCTGTCATAAGCGAATCATCGCCGGGACCTTTTCCTGCAAGCACGAGCTCACGGTCTGTGCCGCAGAATCTTTCCGCAAGCTCATCAAACGAATACACCTGCTCTCCCGTACCCGCAGCCTCAGGATTCCGTATTACGACAGGAATAACATTGCATGATGCAGCAGCGGCAAGCTTCTGCTCATAACCGCCTGCTTCACCGGATTCTTTCGTAAGCAGATAAGACGCCTTTATACTGTGCAGCACAGCCTCATTCATTTCCTGTGAAAACGGCCCCTGCATGGCAATAATATGGGATACAGGAATGCCGCACTCATCACATATTCTGATACTGTCGGCAGAAGGCAGTACCCGCACATACAGCCGATTATGATCTGCAATCTGATCTGTAAGGACATGGAGCTCTTTACTGCCGCTTGTAACCAAAACAGTGCCAGGTACGGACGCCAGATATTGTGCCGCTTCCAGCATAGTATCACAATAAACGGCGGCATCCGCGTGTTCCTCCGGCATCGGACTGCCGGGCCGGCTGCCGCCGGCACTGCGGGCAAGCCGGTAATACGGCAGGTTCGCAGCGGTACACGCAGCTTTGATTTCCTCTGAAACTTTCACAGCAAAAGGATGCGTCGCATCAACGACACAACTGAACGCTCCTCCGGCAAAAACCTGTTCCATCCGGGCGCATGACATACGCCCCTGCATGACAGTGACAAAACGTTCCTTCGGCATCAGCATGCTGCCGTATTCAGTGGCAACGCTGACCGTGCAGCGGATATCATGAGCGGACAAAATATGGGCCAGCCGGCGGCCTTCCGTCGTTCCTGCAAAAATAAATACCTGATCCATCAGAGCTCCTTAATTGCCTGCTCAAAACGGTATCCGCGCGGAGTTATCAGCCTGCCGCCGACAACTTTCGTCGATTCATTTCCGATAAAAACAGTCGTAAACATATCCACACAACGATGCTCAAGCTCGGCCAGCGTACAAATAAAAGACCGCTCGCCGTCCCTGCCGATGCGCTCCACATATCCGCAGCACCGTTCCGGCGGAAGATATTCCAGCAGTATGCGGCACGCGGCAGCCAGATAATCTTTCCGTTTATGGCTTGAAGGATTATAAAGCACAATACAGAAATCACCCTGAGCCGCCGCCCGCAGCCGCTTTTCAATCACCTGACGCGGCGTCAGCAGATCGCTCAAGCTTATCACGGCAAAATCATTCGTCAGCGGGGAACCGAGCACAGCCGCCCCGCTGGTGGCAGCAGTAATGCCCGGCAGTATTTTTATAGACACATCCGGATACGCTGCCGCAAGCTCATACAGCAGCCCGGCCATGCCGTACACACCGGCATCACCGCTGCATATAAACAAAACCTTTTTCCCGGACGATGCACATTCCAATGCGGCGCGGCAGCGGGCCTCTTCCTGCCGCATCGGAGTCGAAATCACTTCTTTACCTGGAATAAGCGGCTTTACCAGATCCACGTACACGCTGTATCCCGCCACAACATCGCAGTCGTCCAATGCTTTACGCACCTGAACCGTCATCTGGTCCGGCGCTCCCGGTCCTATACCTGCTACAAGCAATGTCCTGTCCATGTCCTTACCCCCACGGCAATCGTCATACCGTCTGAAACTGTTTTCCGCACAAGCAGCCTGACCGCACCGGCAGCCGCTGCGGCACGCTCACATACGCAGTCAACGCCGACAGTTTCCATCACAAACTCTGACTCAGAAAAACCGCCGTTCATCTGAGCGCTCATAAGTTCCTGCGCCGAAAAAAAACAGGGTACAACCGACAGCTTACGGCACAACTCCGCAATTCCCGCCTCATGCTGCTTGATATCTATTGAAGCGACGGAACCTACCGCCCTCAAATCCAGCTTATGCGCATTGAACACGTCGGTTACAAAACGAAGCAGCGCTTCCGCGCTTTTACCCCGTCTGCAGCCGATCCCGACAACCAGACATTCCGGTATAAGCGTCAGCTCCTGAAAAACAAACGGCGCTATCCAGCAGACGGGCGCAGTTTCTGACGCAGCTGATACATACCGAATCTCAAGCTCCGGCGGCACAGGCTGCTCCACGCTGAGCACGTCGCGCAGCTCTTCCGGTATCAAAACGGAAGCTTTGCCGGAATCAAGCAGCCGCGCAGAAAAATGCCGCGCAAGCGTCATGTCCGATATATGCAGCCGGTTGGCATCTGCAAACACGTCAACGGCAAACAGTCCGTTAACATCGGTGGCCGTCGTGAGCACGGCGGCAGCACCCGTCAGGCCGGCAATATCCTGCGCAACATGATTTGCATGCCCCAGATGATTTGACAACAACGGAATAACGAACCTGCAGGCTTCATCAATTACGACAACCCCCGGATCCTCCTGTTTGCTTCGTACATACGGAGCTATGCACCGGACCGCAATACCGCAGGCACCGACATATACCAGAATGTTTCCCTTATGAAA
>CACZQF010000052.1 GCA_902783245.1 uncultured Spirochaetaceae bacterium
CGGATAGCGTACGCTCGTGTCGCTTACTACCTGATTCAGGTTCCACACGTAGATATAGCGGTCATCGGTAAGCGTATCATTGTTTATACCGTTCGGCTCACGGTTGTAGCAGTAGGCATACGTGCTGTCAGTGTATGTTTTGCCGCTGGTACCGACTGCGTTATTGTCGTTCAGATTGTTCAGGCTGTACACGTCAGACACCGTAACCTGCAGCGCACCAGATGTAGTACCGCTGCCAACAGCAACAGTAATATCATTGCCGGAAGCGGCAGCCGTATGCGCCGTACCGTTAATCGTTACCGCGGTGCTTGTACCGTTCAGGTTGAAGCCGCTTATGGTGATGGTTTCACCTGAAGAACTTGAGCTGTCATAGTAGACCGGGTACCAGCCCTTTGCGGAACGGGCAAAGGCGGACGCCTTTTTCTTGTACATGCTGCTCAACTTGGTGGTGACGCCGGTAATATACGGCACCACATCCACCTTATAGTACGATGTGCCGCTGTCAGCTGTAGTAACTACGGTATCCGGTGTATTATGTTCACCGGTACCGAACGTGGGCACCGTGTATATCGTACTGCCGTCCACGCCGGTGTACGCGGCATCACTGCCGCCGGCGGCAGTAGCAGGCAGTCCTTCGTTGAATGCAAGCACCTGTATGTCCGCATCGGTTGCAGCCACGCCGTCAATCATTGAGGTATCCCATGAAAGTGTCCATGACACCGTATGCCCGTTGGAACCGGGACCGGAAACCGTAGCAGCTTCCATAGCAAAGCCATAGGTGCTCAGGTCGCCGTATCCGGTGAACGTACCGGCAGCGGTGTCGTATTCTGCAACCTTGTAATAGGTAGTACCGTCCACTGTAGTAGTACCGAGCGATGCGGCGGCAAACTGAGCGGCCATCTTCGGAATGGACATATACAGTGAGCGTACCATCTTATCATCTGAGGCAGTTCCTCTCAGCCGGACTTTACCGGACACCTTGGGATCATTATCCAATTCACCGGATGAATCAGTGAATGTATCCGGTATATCAAGCTCTATATGCCCGTTCGCAGTGCTGCTGCCGTACAGGCTGTTGTCTGACGCGCTCTTCCAGTAGAACGGCGTAATTGCCGCTGACGGAGTACCGATTGTCTGCGCCTGTATGGCCAGATATACGGTGAGCGAAGCTTTCTGGCTGTCGGTGAACGGCGTGGTGCCGTCAGTGCTGTCCCAGAAGGTGAACGTGAACGGCACCGCATCAGATGCGCTGCTGGTGTCGCCAAGCTCGATCAGATCGCCGAGCTGCACGTTTATAGTGCCGGTCTGGGACGTATAGTCCGTGGTACCGGCTGTAAGCAGCAGATTGTTCGTAGTGCTTCCGCCGGAAATGGTCTTCGTTGCATTCTGAAGGTTATATTCATAGTAGATGGCGTTGTTACCGCCTACAATCTCCGGCAGGATTTTGGTCATGCCGCGCAGCACGGCCACAGGACTGCCTGAATCCCCGTAGGAAGCCGATACAGGCAGCGGAGCCTTCGCGCTTGAGCCGACAACTTTGGCATCGGGATCAAATACATAGCTGCCGCCGCTTGTGCCGGTGTAGTAAGAGGCATAGGATTTGGCGATGGAGTAGCTGTCCACCGTTTCGCCGCTGTCTTCAACGGAGTTATTGCTGTTATAGTCAGTTTTGAGCACAAAACCCGCGATTCTGGGCGCATTGTTGCTCACAAATCCGGCTTCGGCATAGTCGCTGCCGCTTATGGAGGTGCTTATTCCGTTGTACCATGAGCTTGCGCTCGCACCGTCCACATACAGGATGGAGCTGGTGCGGCTTGAGTTGCCTATGAGCGCCGCGGCGTCCACGCTGTCGGCCGTCGTAGTGATGCCCGTATACTCGTCCTTAGTCTTGCTGCCCATGATACCGATGCTGTAGTTTCCTGCGGCATCAAATGCTACGTAATGCAGCTCAATAGGACCGTCGGGTATGTTCTTGGAGCAGACGTTTGCCTCCCATGTCCAGGTGGTGCCGCTCTTTTTGACGCTTTCAATCATACGGTCGCCGTCATCATTGGTGGGCGCACCGTAATAGCCGTAGCCGTAACCGGAGGCAGTGCTCAGGGTACCTGTCTCGGATTCGGTGACGGTATTGTTCACTACGTTCGCAAGCGCAAAATATGCGGTGGTATAGGAAGCAAGCGGACTGCCGTCAAGCGTAATCACATTGCCTGCGCCGCCCGCAGTATCAGTGACATTCGATATCAGATACATGGTGCCGCCGATCTTTACAAGACCGCCCGCATGAATATTGGGTGCAGCAGAGGTAACCGTAAGCACCTTCAGGTTCGTATTATCGCGGGACACGCTCTTCTTTATCCAGTACAGGCCGGAGTCGTACACTATGGTGCCGTCGCCGCCGCTTTCAGAGCCGAGCGTGGTAGTCACGCCCGCCACCGATGTATTGTTACCGTCAGCATCCTTGCTCAGCATGGCGTCATATACCAGCGTACCGCTTCCGGTACGCCGCATAAAGTAGAATGCCAGATATGCAAAGCCGCTCTGGTTGCCTGTGCCTGACGACACTTCGGTAACCTGAGAGCCGAACGTATAGAAGTTGTTGCTCTGCCGTACCGCAGGGCTTATGGAGTAGCCTGAGGCGGACGGACCGATAAGCTCAGGCGGCGTGTTGTCGTAGTTGATGGACACAGACTTTGAGGAAGAATGCGTCTTGTTCTCGGCGTTGTCCTCCACATCAATGGAGAACGTCATGTTGCCGACGCCGGTACCGGTGCCGAGCGGATATTTAAAGATCACGACCTTACCGTATGAGCTTGCCACCGTTCCGCCCGAATCGGCAGAGTATACGGAATACAACGCAACGCTGTCGGAGCTTACCGCACTGCCGTCAGAGATGATCTTATCACCGTTTATAGTGAGCGTTTTGATGGCGTCATCATCCTCTACGCTGCCTATCAGATACCATTCGCCGCGCACATACATATCATCGCTGTATTCTTTTGAGGCGGTGGCAGCCGAGGCATATTTTCCGTCGGCGGACTGTACCACGTACAGCGGCACGGTGCTGCCGATAAGCGGATCGTCGGCGTCGAATACAACGTTTCTGTCCGCATAGATACTGAATTTATGATCGCTGTCCTCGGCGTACACGCGCATCGCCACCGGGTTGGTGGAATTTGAGGCAGGATCGAATTCACCCTTCAGGTTTATCTTCTGGCTCCAGGTGGAGCTGCTCGGCGTGATGAGTATGCCGTAGTCAGCGGCGGTATACGCATTGCCGTCGCTGTCAGTACCAAGGCTTGCGCCAACCGTCCATGCCGTGTGCGTGGATTCTGCATAATAGGTCTGCATGTTGTATATGCTGTAGCCTGCGGCGGCCAGATAGTCCAGATCATTGGCGGACGGCGTAAACGAACCCTGCGAAATGCCCGTTGTACCGAACGTATAGCTGCCGGAATTCGTTGCAAAGCTGTATGTGGTGCCGTCATTCGTAATGTCGTTGTGGCCCTGCGAAATAATCTGCATCCACACGTATTTTACGGCAGTGTTGTCCTCCGCAGTACCGTATATCTTTACGGTGCCGCCCACAGTGGTGCCGTTGGTCTCAGGATATTCAAACTTAATCGTCGGCCGGTCGCCCTGCGGATCAAGCAGCACCAGATGCGGGTATTCGGTCACGTTGCCCACAGCATCCACCGCTTTTATCCAGATGTAGAGTTTTACTACCGTGTCAAAATAGCCGGTATCGGCGGTAAGCTTTTCTTCGGTGGTAATGCCGTATTCCACAAGCCACTGCGCAAGCGTTTTACTGTGGGTGGTCTGCAGAGAACTGTCGGTATCGCCGTCAAAGTATACATACCATGACAAGGACGCATCGTTTATCTGCGTGTACTCAGGCGTAATGGCCGAAGTAAGTGTCGTACTCGTACCGTTCTGCGCCGTCCAGGAGCTGAGCGCGGTACCCGGCGCCACCGTGCCGCTCGTGGACACCGCGTAGTACATTCGGGTAGTGCTGTCAACCGCGCCATAGACCGTCACATTGCCCGACACCGAGGTGGAGGATCCGCTGCTGGAAAGAATCTGCGCGTTGCGCTCTGTACCGTCCGACGTATAGGTGTACGGCGTATACCCCGCTGCAGTTATGTCTGCAGCGGAGGCGGCGGTGTACTGCACGCGCTCTGAGGGAGCAGGGCTGCTTATGGTGACCGTCGGAGCAGTGTTGTCCACATTCACGGTGACGGTCTTGTTGGCGGTATTGCCCGCATTGTCGGTGGCAGTGATCACGATCGTCATGGTACCGCTGCCGCTTGAGCTGTCAATTGAGCTGAACGTCCAGTTGTCGCTGTCAGCCGCTTTTTCCGCCGTATATGTTACGGCAGTGCCGCCGTCTATGGATACCGCAGCGGTAACTGAGGCTATGCCGTTGTCATCGGTGGCGGTCATGCGCAGCATGAACGATGTTTTGGTGCCGCCTGTCGTCTGAGAAGAATAGGACGTGGTCCATGTTGCTCCGCCGTCCGTGCTCATGCCGCAGCCGTCATTGCTGTCGCTGAGCTCCGGGTTTTTGGTATCTACGGTCAGATACAGTACGGTCGATGCATAGCCTTCGGCAGTACTGCCGTAGGTGTGGCTTGAGCTGTCTTTCAGATAGACGGCGGACGGAGACGACGTGCTGCCGGAAATGAATTCGGTGCCGGATGTATCCGTAACCTTAAAATAGATGATCTGGCTGCCTTCGGACAGATTATCAATCTTCCATGCGCTTCCGTCCAGAGAAATATCATTCCATACCGCATTGTCCCCGGCGGTATCATAGTCCGTAGAATACTTGAACGAAGCTATGCCGTCATCATCGGTAAGGGTACCATCAAGCGTGCTCGTATTCTTGAGCCATACATGGTTGTCTGCCGACATGGGGGAAGACGCGTTTATAAGAGACAGGGTACTGAACCGGATAACCGGGCGGTCGCTGTCCAGATCTACCGTAAACTCTTTAGCTGCAGAAGCAAGGTTCCATGTATAGGTTGTTTCCTTGGTCGCTGAATTATAGGTGATCGTATATGCGTTGCAGTTGCCCGCGCTGTCCTTTATGACCGGAAGCAGATACAGCTTCTTTGTCGTCGGATATGACTCTGCGGCACCTGAGGCGGTCTTGAAATCAAAGCCTGCGAATGTCCAGTTGTAAATGTCCGACTGCGAAGTGTATTCATAGGTGCTGCCGCCTGCCGTAACGGGTACTTTTGTCCAGCCCCAGTTCTCGGGCATAGCGGATGCATCGGTCGTACTGCCGCCTGCATAGGTACCCGCAACGGACGTGCTGTAGTACAGCGTGAGCGAGACGGGCAGATTATTCTCCGACACGGTACCTTTTATGTCATAGGTGCCGTTTACGGTTGTAGAAGACGGCGTATTGATCGTATATGACGGAGACACGTTGTCTACGGTGAACGTGAACACCTGCTGGGCATAGCTGTTGCCCGCCACATCAGTCGCGGTGATTTTGACAATGCCGTCCGCAATGGAGGCGGCAGGTATTACGGCTTTCCATGCAGTGATGGTGGCGGCATCCGCCGCCGTATAGCTGCTGAAGACAGCGCCGTTCAGCCAGCTGCTGAATGCGCTCACGCTTGCCATATCAGTGCTGCTCACCGCTGTGGTGGTATATGTTATTGACGAGGGCGTCACCGCATTGCCCGCCACCGTAAAGCCGAGCGAGGCGATGCCGCTGGCGGTGTCGCTTACCGTACCGTATACGGTAATGTCCACTTTGCCGTTTGAAAGTACCTGTCCCGAAGCCTGCGCGAAGCTTGAGCCGTCATAGGTGTAGTACCGCGTCATAAGCTCAGGAGCGGTCTGATCTATCATTATTGCATACGGATCTGCATAGCTGCCGGTTCTGTTGCCCGCGGCGTCCACCGCCATCAGGTACAGCTCATTGCTGCCTTCTTTAAATCCTGATACCAGCGTGTTGAACGATGTATAATACGGGCTTTCAGTGCTTGTGCTGCCCGGGCTGAACGAACCGGAGGATTTTTCCGTGTCGCCGAGCACTACAAGCGAGCCTTCAGCAGCACTCGGGTTCACCCAGTACCAGATGGTGCTGATGCCGCTGCCCGTATGGCTTGCGGCTGACGTATACTGCGTATACTCGGAATAGGTGCCCGTGAGCGTCAGCGACTCCGACTTTTCATAGGACGAAGTGCCCGTCGCGTTCAGCAGGCCTATATTGCCCGCCTTGAGGCTCTGAAGTACCGGAGCAGTGGAATCAATGCCGTAGGTAAAGACGGCCGTACTGTGCTGTCCGTATGCATCCGTAGCGGTATATGTATGGGTAACGGCGGAGGTATCGGTTCCGGCCACTGACACAGGATCAGTCCATGCACCGCCATCAACCGTAATTTCTGCCGTCGTACTTGAGTCCAGACTGCTTACCCGGGTAAGCGTTACCGTGCCGGACGCATCTGAGACGGTTCCCTGAACATTGAGCGTACTGCCCGCTTTATAATAGACACCTGACGTCGAGGTTACCGTTATGACCGGTGCGCCGGTATCCACCGCAACCGTCACCGGTACGGCGGCCTGATTATAGACGGATGATGTGCCGACGGTATCCGTCACTTTTACGAGGATATCGTACAGTCCTTCCGCTGCGGGCAGCTTATACTGGAACGATGCGCTCGTGGAGCTGCCGCCTGAAACTACCGTGGTCATGGTATATGAGCTTTCATCATCCGCTGCAGTGTCAGCAGTTGCGGTACGGTACCCGATGCTCACGCCTGCCACGCCGTCATCATCGGTGACGTTACCGTACAAAAAGTTATTGCTTGTAGTTCCGAATATATTGGTCTTTACCGTGCTGTCGCCGCCGGTGTACTTTTCATACGCCGCCTTTATGAGCGCGGTGCACGTGGTAACCGGATCCGCTGCGGCTGCCGCCGTCTGGTTTATGGTACCGTCAGCATTAGTGAACGTAACGGACGGCTTGTCGGTTTCCTGACTGATGTACAGGCTGTCAGCGGCAAGCGTATGGTTCAGGGACGCGCTGTAGGTCGTATTGTATGCGGTACTTGAATAGGATGCGGTATTGCCAGCCTTGTCCACCGCAGTCACCACCACTTCGATGGATGCGCCGTCAGTAAAGTCGTCCGCGGTAGTATCGACCGGAATGTTGAACACCGTACCCAGGCTTTCTGAGCTTGCTGAATTCAATGCGGTGCCGTTCACCTTAATAGTGTACGCCGCGCCGTCCAGATACGTCTCTTCTACGGTGCCGCTCACCGTAAACGTACCGTTTACATAATCTGTGTAGGAGCCCGCCGTTGTATTCGTAAGCTTGCTTACTATCGGAGAAATAGATGATATAGATACAACAGGCTTTATGGTATCCACATGTACTTTGCGAGTAGAAGAAACGGTCATGCCGTTTTCATCGGTCGCCGTAACCGTAATACTGTACAGATACTGCTTGCCGCTGTTCTCTGCCGCTTTGCATATATCATAGCCGTCGCCGGAGGCAAGGCTGAACGACCATGCAGCAGGAGTTGTATTAAGCACGGCAGTGCCGCTGATATTTCCGACGGCATATCCGGTATCGGAAGCGCTCTTTGTTTCATCGGTCACGGTAACCGAATATGTCACATTGGTAATATTGACACCTGACTCGGTGGTGTTTGCAGTACCGGAGATGGTAAGCGCGCTTGATTTGTAGAAACCTGAATCTTCTATATTTGTACCAGTGGAAGCATCGGTGTCGCCCCAGCTGAGTTCCGGCGCAGAGCCTGCGATTATACCCTTGAAACCGTACCATGCCGTATTCTGCAGATCCATGCCGCCGTCATCCTGACCGCGTACGGCAATAACATAAGCTTTATTGCCCCTTACCTCAGGCACATCGACATAATAGGTTACAGCCGTATCAGTGGAAGCGCCGCTGCCGCCGTCGGAATAGGACTTATGATCAACCTTGGTCAACGTTGCGGCAGTATTAATCCCCTGCACATACTCAACTACAGAAGCAATCGGAACAGATGAATCCGACATATACGTATACAGCTTTGACAGTATGTCATCAGTCAGAATCGTGGATGAGTCGCTCGTGTCGGAGGTACTGCATTTGAACGGTCCGATAATATAGGTTTCAAAGGTGCTCGGCGTTATGTTCGAGGGAGAGTCTCCGGCCGCAAGCGAAGCTGTAATGCCGATGGAAGATCCGCGCGAAAGCGTAGTGGTAATATCAGAGGCAGAAGTAATGCGGTACTGCGTGCTGTACGAAGGGCTTGCCTTGGGGTTCAAAGAAAATGCAATCCTGCTGTCGGACGAGCATTTTTTACTGTTCAGATAGCTCACCAGATCAGTTTTATCCGCGCCGGAATACGTATTTTCAATAATTTGCTGCAGCATATCTATATCAATAGAAACCGTCGTGCTGCCGTCTGCGGCGGTCTCCGTCAGATCATCCTTAAAGAAGTATGATGACGTCGAGTTTCCGACGGCATCTGATATTACAGGCGTAAAGAAGAATTTTTTTGTTCCAGCCGTAGCATCGGCACCGTATATATCGATGTAATTTCCCTGCAGCACACTGTCAGAAGAACTGAAGCTTGCGATAAGCTCATTGATGCTGGTACTGCCGCTGGCCGCCACATAGGAAGCGCCGGAGCTGAATGTATTGATATAGTTTTTGGAACTAT
This sequence comes from uncultured Spirochaetaceae bacterium, assembly GCA_902783245.1. Taxonomy (GTDB): domain Bacteria; phylum Spirochaetota; class Spirochaetia; order Treponematales; family Treponemataceae; genus Treponema_D. The sequence goes on from CACZQF010000052.1 coordinate 8,688, forward strand.
CATAGACAAGCACTTTCAGAGTATTTATGGTATGTCCGTCTATAACCGTACCCTTTAAAGTAAATGTCGCGCCGTAAGCTGTGCATGTGTCTGAATCGCCGACCGCAGAAGGCTTGCTCAGCACCAGAATAGGCGGCGTATTGTCGATCTCAACAGCACGTGACGCTGTACCGGAATTACGGCCGGCCGCATCATAGGCAACCGCGCTCACGGAGTATTTTCCGTCGGGCAGGCTCCATCTTACATTTTCGCCGGTCAGAACTCCCAGACCGGAGGATGCATCCGCAGAAGTGCTGTTCAAAGAAACAGACCAGCCGGTGCCGCTCACCGAAGCGTCATAGGTACCGTATGATGTGCCGGTATCCGTATTCACCACCGTCACTTTTACGGAAGAAACACCTTCATCATCGTTACAGGCACCACTCACCGTAAACGTACCGTTCACTACGGAACCGGCGGCAGGTGAAGTTATAGAGCAGGTGGGCGCTTCAGTATCTACGGCATCACCCAAACCGATATTGTCACAGGAAGCAAGAATACTGCTCAGCAGCAGAATTCCACACAGGAGCTGAATTCCGGCAAACGCATGTACAAAGCCCCGCACTATACGAGTCTCTGCATGCACTGCATATGTCTGCTGAGTCTTGTACATCTTATGCTGTTTATTGAAAATCATTGCAAACCTTGCCATATTCTGTAACATACCGTAGCACTATACCACCGTACACAAATGAATTCAAACATCTTGTGTATAAAAATCTGTTAGCATTATGCGCAGCGTTAAATGCCGCCTTGAAGCTGCGCAATTCAGCACATCCCCACAGCATAATGTCGCGAACCTGCACAATTCCGGCTCCCGGACCCGACCTTGGTCGGGACAAAACGGCAGCTGCTGCAGCATCACTACAGGCTGCCGTCTTCCGCCACTTTCTAGAACACATTTACCCGCACCCCTGCTGAAACCAGCGGAACCAGATTGTCCACGTTGTAGGAGCCGGAGCTTCTGATATCGGACGGAACAAACCACAGCTGGAATTCCGTATACAACGAAAGCACACGGAACCGCTTTACCTTCGGCAGCGTTACACGCGGGAATTCCCACTGCGCTATGAGCGCGGAAAGAATCTGCTCTGTGCCGCTGTTCGTTTCATTAAAGCGCGTAAAGTTCGCGCCTATGGCCAGCGTAGATGACAGCCATTCCCAATCAGGACCGAGCAATGACTGGAACGGCAGATAGCCCACATTGGCCAGAATCTTTATGCCCATTACGTTGTCGCCGCCGTAGCGCATGTTCTTTTTACGGAACATATTGCGCTGCTCCTGCGTGAACTGTCCCCACTGGAACTGAAGCTTTACGTTGTCATCAAAGAACGTAAGCCCCGCGCCTATGTCGTACAGGGTAGCTCCCCAGAAATGCCAGTCCAGATATAGTCCCTGAATGAACGAAGGCACCTGATAGAGTGAGCGGTCGCCTTTGCGAAGCGCAAGCGTGACGCGCTGCAGACCTGTAACGTCGTTGGCCAGGCCGGAGAACTCTATGCTTTTATTGAAGTGTCCGCCTTCGCCCGGGGAAATAAGGCGCAGGAACGGCTTGGTCTTATCAATCTGCACGATCGTACGCGTAACCGCAGTTTCGCCGTTCTTCATGGTGGCGCGTACCAGCAGGAACTGATAGCCTTCAGGAAGATAGTTGTTTTCTATGCGGTACCGCCATTTTCCGGTATCGGACACTTTGGTGAACGTACGTCCGTTGTCAAAGCTCAGCTCCACCTTCCGGACGTTCTTGGCTTGAACGGCGGCTTTTTCCGCATAAGTAGCTTCTTTTGACCGCAATGTATAGACATCGTCCTCGCTCAGCGCATAGCCGGCAGAACCGATCAGATACGGGCGGTCTACGGCAAAATCGCCGTATGTAAAGTTATCGATCGTAACCCACGGTCCTGACGGACTGTAGTGGAACGTCTGCTCATGAGACTCTATGGTGACCGAAGTTCCCGTCACGAGCGCACGCACTTTATAGCGGTGCTCGCCGGCAGGCAGCAGGTCAGGCGTAAGCGTAAACTCAAAGTAGCCTGCGGAAGATACAGCGGTTTCGCCCATATTCTGATCGTCCACAAGCAGAAGTACCGTACTTATATTTGAATTTGAGGATATCGTGCCGTACAGATTGAATTTGCCCTGCACATGCTGGCCGTTCAGCGGATACAGCAGGTCGGCCTTGGCTACCGGAATGGATTTGTCAAGGATGATGTTGCGGCTTACATGTACGTCATTTCCCGCAGCATCCGTACAGGTCATCTCAATATTGTAATAACCGTCGCTCAGATCCGAAATATCAACCGCCTTTGAGATAATCCGTTCCGGAGGGAAATTGATCATTGCATATTTGCCGTCGGCAGGCCGGTCGCGGTCAAGCCCGTGGATAGAGACATACAGTTTTTCAATGTTCATGTTATCCAGCGCATAGCCGACAAAGAACAGCATGCCGGAGCTGCGCGATCCGTCCATCGGCAGATCCAGCGAAAGCTCGGGCACCGTATTGTCAGTGTTCACCAAAGATGAATACAGCGCTTCTATGCCGTAGCTGTCGAATACCTTTATAAACAGAGAATGGGAGCCGTCTGCAAGGATGCGTGAATCAAACACATATGTCCAGTCATCGGTTCCAGTGCAGTCGTTATAGGAGATGCCGTTATCCAGAGACACCTGTACTTTTTCTATGCCGTTTTTGTCCGATGCCTTGCCGCGCAGCTCAACGATTCCCTGTACTGACGCGTCAAACCGAGGCAGTGTAAGAGAAGCCTTCGGTTCCTCAAGAGACACTCGTATGGTACGGGACTCCACCTCACCTTTTGTACCGTTTATATCAACCGCATAGACGGAAACTTCATGCTCATTATCGCTGAGCGCGGACAGCGGAATGTCTACGGTAAAGCTGTTGTCATATCCGCCCAGCTGCGTCCATGGTCCTTCATCGATTCTGTAATACACACAGGCAGGACCATCATCATCATACACAACGCCGGTCAGCTTAAAGTCGGTGGTGATGACCTCCTCCTGCATGGGCAGGAAGATCTCTACCTTCGGAAGATCGGAGGCTTTGTCTATGTAAAATTCCCAGGACTGTACCGTCGTAGTATTGCCCGCCGCATCGGTAAACGAAAAGGCCATGGCATCATTGAGCGGACGCTCACGCGTACCCACCAGCGTGGTGATGAGCGGCCGGATCTCAAGCTCGCCGTTATATGCAGCGCCGGATAAAAAGCCGTTGTCTGATACGGCGAAGGCCGTAAACACCTCACCGTTTACCGTATCATTACTCTGGGGCAGAACGACCTGCACCTGCGGGGGTGTAGTATCTTTATGCAGTGCACGGTGCACGAATGATTCGTTTCCTGCCGTATCCACGGCACGCACATCAAGCGCTACGAGACCGTCTTCAACGGACACCGGTACCGCCGCGGAAAACACGCCGTCTTTAATACGGCATACCGTCCAGCTGCGGCCGCCGTCCACAGAATATTCCACTGCAGCAATTTCTTTGTCGTCAACCGCCGTACCCTGCAGGCGCACCACCTTATGGATCCATGCGCGGTCCGCGGGCTCTGCCAGCCTGAGTACAGGAGGCTTGGTGTCACCTGCGGGCGGCGCAGGCGGCTCAGGCGGTACTGATACGGGAACTGCACCGCCTTCTTTTGTCCAGCTCTGAATGCCGAGTACCGTCTGCTGCTGCACCGTACGTCCGTATATATCCGCTGCGGTCACTTCCACCGTGAACGCACCGGCAGGCAGGCTTGAAAGCGGCAGTGAAATGTTCACCGTTTTCTGACCGTTATACTCTTTAGACTGCTCATCCGTCCCGGCAGCACCGGTAAAGCGGTACCGGACCCATGCTATACCGCAGTCCGCATGCACAGAAGTTTCATATGACGGACGTTGGTGCGGATTCACCTGCCGGCCGTACACGGCCTGCGTTACCGTACCGCCTTCTTTTATACTGGCCGCGCCGAATTCCGGCTCCGGTCCCTTAGCCATAAAGCTCGCGCTCACCGTATCGCCGCGTACGCCGTAGCGGTCAACTGCATATACGCTCACCGTATGGCTGCCCGCAGCCAGCGGTTCCTGCTCATTAAGCACGGCGCAGAAGACACCGTTCGTGTCCACCGTCTGCCAGTCGCCGCCGTCAAGCCGCCAGCATACCTGCGTCACGCCGTCATCGTCCGAGGCTATGCCGCGCAGTACTGCAGTTCCAAGACCTTCCACCGCCTCATCCGCTGCTGGAGAAGCTATACGCACCGTCGGCTTGTCAAGATTCTGATCAAGCTTTATCTGCTTCGTAAGCGTAGACTTATTGCCTGCGGAGTCCTCCGCCGTAAGCACCAGCGTCGCGGCAGAAGCCTTCATGGAACGTGTATCGAATTCTTTATGCCAATACGGATTACCGGGAATCAGCTCAAGCTCACCGCGCTCACCGCCGAACTGCCACGACAGCTTGGAAATACCTACAATATCCCGTACAAAACCTGCCGCACTGAAAATGCCGTTCTGCGGCTGGTCTGCCTGCGGCCATACAATCTCCAGTTCAGGGGCGGAATTATCCACAAAGCACATGTATGTATAGATGCTTTCTGACCCCAGCCGGTCACGAGCCTTGAACCAGATGACGGTGGTACCGTCCTTAAAGTTGCGCGTATTCAGCATAAAAGAAAAATAGCATGTCTGGTCTTGCTTGCTCCGCTCAAGCTTCAGGGGAATAAACGAAAGGCCGCCGTCCATAGAATATGACAGCTCCGCTATACCGTTTCCGTCAGAGCAGATGCCGCGCAGCGTTACAAGACCGGACACAAGCGTACCCATCGCCCTGTTGGTCACCGTCGTGTCCGGATTGTAGTGGTCAAGGCGCCATACCGTAGTGACGCTCTTTCCGACCACGCCGTTTATGTCCGTACCGTAGGCCTCTATGGTATGCTTTCCTTCCTCAAGACCGGAGGTATCAAGATAGTATGACCAGAACGTATTACCCTGCGCCCGCACCGGATTTTCTTTGTCACCGTCCAGAATCAGCGTAACAAAATCAACGGCGTCATCATCAACACAGGTGCCCACAATATTCAGATTACCACGCACACGCATGGACGGCGCAGGATTCGTAATGCCCGTTACCGGCAGATCAGAGTCCGGATCAATAAAAATATTATACGGTCCGCCGATGGTCTGGTTACCGCCGGAATCTTCCACGGTCACCATGATATTGTACTTGCCTGATTTTTTCTGGCTTATATCAAATTCTTCCTGCCAGCTGTTTTTGCTCTCTACATCACGCTCGGTAACATCCCGCGCGGAGAGCTGAAAATGAGAAAATAATACTGCTACAATACAAACAACTGTACCGTACCTGCACATAATTATACTGTCAAAACTTTTATAATTAGGGAGCGTGCTGTATCAAGATTACAGGGAAGACACAACCACCCCAAAGAAACTTTTGCGGGTACTCCGGGAACCGGAGCACCCATACTTTCCACGATAAACTACATTTTTTATGTTTTCAGGAAAGCTCTAAAAATCAAAGATCTTTAAAAACAATCCTACCACTTTCTAGTGAAATTGTATATACTATATCAAAATGGGGAAAATTATGGCAGATAGTCTTAATGAAATGGTTCAAAAATTACAGAATTTTATATCAGAAAGTAATTCTATTGTATTTTTCGGGGGAGCAGGCGTATCTACTGAAAGCGGCATCCCTGATTTCAGAAGCGTGGACGGCCTGTATAACCAGAAATGGAAATATCCGCCGGAACAGATTATCAGCCACAGTTTTTTTATGGAAAATCCTGAGGAATTCTACCGTTTCTACCGTGAAAAACTCCTGATTTCCGGCATACAGCCCAACAAGGCGCATCTGAAGCTTGCGGAGCTTGAACAGGCCGGAAAGCTGAGCGCGATCATTACCCAGAACATAGACGGCCTGCATCAGGCTGCGGGCAGCAAAAACGTATTTGAGCTGCATGGCAGCACTCTGCGCAACTACTGTACAAAATGCCATGCGTTCTATGACGCAAAGTTTATAGTCGAAAGCGCAAAGTCTGAAGATACTCTGCCGCACTGTACAAAATGCGGCGGGCTTGTAAAACCTGACGTAGTATTGTACGAAGAAGGGCTTGACCAGCACATTATAGACGGTGCGATAAAAGCACTGCAGGCCGCGGACATGCTTATCATAGGCGGAACATCACTTGTGGTGTACCCGGCGGCCGGACTTATCCACTATTTTAAGGGCAATCACATCGTGCTCATCAATAAAAGCACCACGTCATCCGACGGCATGGCAGATCTGGTCATTCACAACAGCATCGGCAAAGTACTGTCACAGATCCATGCCTGATCGGGACCTGGCGCAGCGATGAAGACCTGAGAAGCTGCCTTATTTATGGGCACCTCGAAAAACTTCAGTTTTTCGAGGTTTCATTATCTATGATCGCGTACAATCTGTCCAGATCAGCCCGGCTGTAGTACTCTATCTGCAGCGTGCCTTTCTCAAGGCCGCCTTTGAGCACCACTTTCGTGCCGAACACTTCCATAAATTTTTGCTCAAGCGCCGCTATGTCAGGATCTTTCTGCACGATCGGAGCTTTCTTAGCTTTTTTTGTAGTACCGTGAGCACCGCTGTTATAATCAGCGGCAAGCTGCTCAGCTTCCCGCACGCTCAGACCGCCGCCTACAATCTTACCGAACAGCACGCGCTGATCAGCAGGCTGTACCACAGCAAGCAGCGCACGCGCATGACCTGCAGAAATCTGTCCTGCTGACACCGCCGACTGAATATCAGAGGGCAGCTTCAGCAGACGCAGCGCATTCGCCACTGTGGAACGCTTTTTGCCTACCTTGGCAGCCACCTCATCCTGGCTCAGCGACCCCATCTCCATAAGGCGGTAATACGCCTGAGCCTCTTCTATCGGATTAAGATCAGACCGCTGAATATTCTCTATCAGGGCAACTTCAAGTTTCTTTTCTTCGCTGTAGCGCACCAGCTGCACCGGGATTTTCTGCAGTCCGGCAATACGTGCCGCACGAGTACGCCGCTCACCTGCGATAATATAGAACATACCGTCTCCGGCATCTTCTATGGATACCGGCTGCACGATTCCGTTCTCTTTGATTGAATCAGCAAGCTCCTGCAACGCCTCTTCCGAAAATTCCTGACGGGGCTGCTGCGGATTCGGCTTCAGCAACGAAGGATTAACCCACAGAGAGCCGTTTTCACCGGTCTCAATTCCTGCAGGCAGCGCAGAAGCTGCAGCAGACACCGCTGCAGCTGCAGATAATGACGCAGCGGGCGCGCCCGCCGTAACAGCCGTATCTTCCGCTCCGCTTCCGGCCATCAGTGCATCCAGACCGCGCCCCAGACCCTTATTCACGGTGCAAAACCTCCCTGGCCAGAGCTTCGTAGCTTCTTGCGCCTACGCACGACGGATCATATTTACAGATCGGCAGGCCATGCGACGGAGCCTCTGACAGGCGCACATTGCGCGGAATAATCGTATTAAATACCAGTTCCTTAAAGTACGCCTTTACCTGCATCACCACGTCCTGTGCCAGACGGGTACGGGAATCATACATCGTAAAAAAGATACCGCCGAGCATCAAAGACGGATTAATGTTCTTCTGTACTTTCTTTACTGTCTGAAGCAGCAGCGTAATCCCTTCAAGGGCAAAATATTCACACTGCATGGGCACAAGCACCGCGTCCGCGGCAGCAAGTCCGTTCAATGTCAGCACGCCGAGCGACGGCGGACAGTCAATAAAAATATAATCATAGAGCGGGACAAGCGGCGCAAGTGCATTTTTCAAAAAATATTCCCTGTCTTTCTGATCAACTAATTCTATTGCAGCACCGGAAAGGTCTATGGAAGCGGTGATGGCATCCAACCCCGGCACCGGCGTATGCTTTACGGCAGCAGAAGCCGCCACCTGACCTGCCAGAAGCTCATAGACCGTAGGCTTGTCTTTGGATACTCCCACACCGCTGGACATATTTCCCTGCGAGTCAAAATCAACCAGCAGAACTTTCTTGCCTTCAAGCGCAACGTATGCGCCGATATTAATTGCGGAAGTAGTTTTTCCAACCCCACCCTTTTGGTTTACAAAAACAAAACACTTTCCCATATAGAGGACTATATCATTTTTCAGGGGATAAGTATACTATGGAATCATGATTCTTTCCGCATCATTTTCCAAACCTCGGAAGGACTGCACGGAGCTGCTCGGACGTCCGTACATCCGTATCAAGATACGCTCCGCCGCCAGTGCAGGCAGCGGTACAACCTCATATAAAGCCGAATGGTTTACCAAAACACAGGCTTTCCATACCGTCATGCAGCAGGCTGAGCTGGAATCTTTTATAGCAAGCCATGCAGGAACCACGTTTCTGAACTGCGTCTGCCGTACAGAAACACAGGAAATCACTATTCTGGGAAATAAAAAGGGACATATCACCCGGCTTGAAAAAAAACTGCAGTCATCCGGCGTACCGGCTGCCGCGCATGCTGCAGACTGCGGCCGCGTCTCTCTGGCACCGGCAGATATGCGTATCAGACAGACTCCCGGCACGCATAACCGCGTAAAGAATTATATCCTTGCGGAAGGTACACCTGTACCGTTTCTAGTACACCTGGGAATTATGACGCCGCAGGGTAAAGTTATTGCCGCCAGATATGACAAATTCCGCCAGATAAACCGCTTTCTGGAATATATCCGCGACATTATGCCTGAGCTTTCCGCCCGAGTTCCCGCAGACAGGCCGCTGCGTGTGGCCGACTTTGGCTGCGGCAAATCATATCTGACGTTCGCAGTGCATTATTATCTGACACAAATAGAAAAACGCAAGGCTGAAATAATCGGCCTTGATTTAAAGCAGGATGTAATTGACTACTGCACTTCCGTGGCTGAACAAATAGGATGTACAGGCCTGCGCTTTGCCACAGGGGATATCGCAGGTTACGAACATCAGGATTCACCCGATCTTGTGATCACATTACATGCATGCGACACGGCCACAGACTACGCGCTGCACTATGCAGTGACGCACCGTACCACTGCAATTCTGAGCGTACCCTGCTGCCAGCATCAGCTTAACGCGCAGCTGGATCAAAACAGGGAACAGGTATCAGCCTCAGCTCCGTGGGCAGCCCCGCTGCTCAAATACGGGCTTATAAAAGAACGGTTCGCCGCACTTGCCACAGATGCTCTGAGGGCTTCCTATCTGGAGGCGGCAGGATATACGGTACAGGTGCTGGAGTTCATAGATGCAGGGCACACACCCAAAAACCTGCTCATACGGGCGGTTCGCCGCAAGGATGCACCAGATCCGCGCCGCGCTTCCCCCGACGCGGACGCACTGACTTCCGCGCTCGGTCTGAAGCCGGAGCTTAAAACACTGCTGGAATTGTAGCAGAATACAATAGATGTTCGCACAATCGCACCAGGGCGCAAGGAGATAAAATGATTAATTTTAATAAGAATTCTATTTTCAATCTGAAACAAATAGATGTTTCTAATGTAAGAACTGAAGTTTCTTCTTTTTTAATAGACGGGGAAGAAATAATTGATGCATTTAAAACAATTAGAGATCAAGTAATTTTTACTAATAAAAGAATTATTTCAATCGATGTTCAAGGAATTACAGGAAAAAGAAAATCTTTTTCAACATTACCTTATTCAACAATTCAATTTTTTGAAATTCAAACTCAAGGGTTTATGGAGATTTTTCCTGATACTGAATTATTCATTCAATATGCCAATGGATTTACCGCTCAATTTGAATTCAAAGGAAATGTAGATATTTGTAGAATCGGCAAGATCATCTCAACTTATGTATTAAAATAATATTCGCTTTAAGTTTAAAAATATAGAATAGACCTGTTCAGAAAACTCAGTTTCCGAACAGGCTACCTTAAAAGGCGAGCTATTCGCAGCGAAACTCCTGACGAGCCCGCCGCCGTTTAAGATGACGCAAAGTCAGGCGGATGCCCTCGAAAAATTTCCAACATCGAAGCGGTCCTTTTTCGAGGTTCACATACATACACCGATGTTTACAGCACGTACTCGGTAATGAAGTCCGCTATACCGTCGTGGTTATTGTCCTGCCGCGTTACAAAATCGGCTATATTCTTTATATAGTCCAGACCGTTCACCATGGCCACACCATAGCCGGCGCTTTTAATCATCGACTCGTCATTCATGCTGTCGCCGAACGCCATGGTCTCTTCCCGCGGAATCCCAAGCTCGCCCGCAAGCCACAGCACAGCCTCGCCTTTACCACATTCAGGCGGGAGCACCTCCAGAAAATACGGCTTGCTTGTAAATATAACAGCGCTCGTTCCAAGCTCAGCGCGCAGCTTGTCCTGCAACTCCAGCAGCTTTTCAGGATCGCCGGGAATAATCATTTTAGAAAAACCGTGTTTCAGTATCTCCGCAAACGTATCCACAATCTGCAGCTTAAGCCCGGAAAGCTCTGCATCGCGCCGGGTCCATTCATTCTGTACCGGGGCAAAAATCGTATCGCCGCTATACACTTCAGCTGCCAGACCAGCACTCTGCGCCTCACGGTAGGCAAGCCGCAGCACATCGGCAGAAACCTTGCGCGAATACATGATCAGCCGTTTATGCATGTCGAACACGGACGCACCGTTCATAGAAATAAGATAGCGTCCCTGATCAGAGCCCGCTATATCAAGCGTGCGTACATACTTAAGCATAGCATTTTCAGCACGGCCAGAACAAAGCACCACATATATTCCGCGCGCAGCAGCCGCCTGAAGCGCGGCCACTGTTTTAGGAGTAATCATCAGCTCAGAATTCAAAGTTGTATCATCAAGATCAAGCGCAATCAGGCGCACCCGTAATTTATGTTCAGGAAGTTTCATACTTGAACTGTATACGGGCAGCAGGTGCTTTGTCAACGCGGCAACGTACAACATGGCAGCATACAGAACTGTGATATAGTAGTTGACATTTGGTACTGTTTATAGTATCGTACAGATGTTACTTCAAACAGTAATTATTAACAGACAAAAGCACCGATGCTGATACGGGGCTTTATAGGAGAACATATGAAAAGAGTACTGACAATCCTGACGGCCGCACTCCTGTGCGGAGGCGTTGTAACTGCAGGCGGACAAAAAGATGCTTCTGCAGAAAAATCATACACCATCGGTATTGCAAAAATAATCCAGCATCCCGCGCTTGATGCGGTGGAGCAGGGTATCATTGACGTGGTGAATGAAGCAGGCTACAAAGCCCGTTATAACCAGCAGAATGCAAACGGAGACGTAAACACAGCGGCGCAGATTGCCGCGCAGTTCAAAGACGCGCGGGTGGACGTTGCGGTAGGCATTGCCACGCCGGTAGCCGTAGCACTTGCAAACGCCATAAAGGATATTCCTGTTGTATTCGGTACGATAACCGACCCGGTAGGAGCAGGCCTCGTATCCACTACTGCACACGGAGAGCGTAACATCACGGGTATGAGCGATGCTATTCCCACCGAGCAGCATATCGCGCTGTTCAAAGAAATCGCAGGAATCCGTACGCTCGGTTATATCTATACCAGCAACGAAGCAAACTCTATTTCTGCACTGGAGCAGGTAAAAGACGGCTGCCGCAAAGCAGGCATAGAACTGGTTACCCAGTCAATTACCGCATCCGCAGAAGTGAAACAGGCTGCTGAAGCCATCGTAAACCGCTGTGACGGCATCTATCTTTCTACCGATAACACGGTTTTCAGCGCGCTGGCCTCTCTGGTACAGGTATTTAACAAAGCAAAAAAACCGATTTTCTCAGGAGATGTTACCGGCGCAAAAGCAGGTGGTATCTTTATGGCAAGCGGATTCAATTACTATAAAGCGGGCCGCGCCACCGGCGAAATCGTCGTGCAGATTCTCAAAGGCACCAAACCCGCGGATATCCCCGTCCGCTTTATGACGGAAACAAGCGACAGCGACCTGCTGTTCGATCTTGATCAGGCTGCCGCATGCGGTATCACCATACCCGAATCATATCTTGCTCAGGCAAATCTTATCTATAAGGATGGAAAACTTACCGAAAAATGATTGAAGGAATCTGTATCGAAGGTCTGGTATATGGCATCATGGTACTGGGCGTGTTCCTGGAATTCAGGATCCTGAATTTCTGCGACATGACCGTTGACGGCTCATTCCCCATGGGCGCCTGCGTACTTGCCGCATGCCTGACCCGCCACATACATCCGCTGCCTGCCCTGCTGCTTGTGTTTGCGGCGGGGCTCACCGCAGGATGCATCACATCGCTTATCTACACTAAACTCAAAATCCCGGACATTCTTGCCGGGATTTTGTGCATGACTATGCTGTATTCTGTAAACCTCAGGATTATGTCCAACCGGTCAAATGTTTCTTTTCTTAAGATACCGACACCCTTTTCACAGATCATGGACTATATGGAGCACAATGTGCCGTCTCTGCCGCCGGAAACAGGAGTTGTTCTGCTCCTTATCATCGGCGTAGGAGTGCTCAAGCTGCTGCTTGACGTATTCTTCCATACAGATCTGGGCCTTACCATGGGTGCGCTCGGCGCCAACCCGCAGATGGTCATTTCACAGGGCGTGAACCCGCGCTCAGTACGTACCATCGGCATCTGCTTCGGCAACGGGCTTGCGGCGCTTGCAGGCGCATGTGCCGCCATGTACGGAGGATTCGCCGACGTAGGCAGCGGTACCGGCGTAGTAGTGAGCGGACTTGCCTCGCTCATGCTCGGAGAATTCATTCTGCGCTCGAACAGAATCGGCATACAGACATTGCGCGTGCTCATCGGTTCCCTTGTATATCGCGGTATTATGTTCACCGGACGTATCTACGGCTATAAAATCGGGCTTACGAGCAATGACCTGCGTCTTATCACAGGCCTGCTCATCATTCTGTGTCTTGCCATATCAAACACAGACATTCCTGCATATTTCAGGGAACATCTGCGCCGCCGCGAAGGAGGTGTACAATGATACGGCTGGAGCATATAGGTATTGTGTTCAATGCACATACTCCGGATGAAAATATCGCCCTTAAAGACATAAACCTGAGCATCAACAAAGGTGACTTTATAACCGTCATCGGCTCAAACGGCGCGGGAAAATCCACGCTCTATAACATCATTGCGGGAACTTTCAAACCGACCAGCGGACATCTGTACATGGACGACGGTACTGCTGAACGGGAAATAACCGGTGATCCTGAGTACAAACGTGCCAGATACATAGGCCGCATCTTCCAGAATCCGCTGCTCGGTACTGCCGGCAAAATGCGGCTTGAAGACAATATGATGATCTGCTGCAGAAAGGGATGGAAAGGACTGCGCATAAGTTTGAACAATAAAATGCGTGCAAAATTCAGGGAACAGCTCGCTATGCTCAACATGGGACTGGAAGACCGGCTGAACGACAACGTAGAGCTGCTTTCCGGCGGCCAGCGCCAGGCGCTCACCCTGCTCATGGCAGTCATGTCAAAGCCGGATCTGCTCCTGCTCGATGAGCACACGGCGGCACTTGATCCCGCGAACGCAAAAATCATCATGGATCTTACGCTGAAATTCGCACAGGAATACGGACTTACCGTTATGATGATAACTCACAACATGCAGCATGCGCTGAACTACGGCAACAGACTGCTCATGATGGATTCAGGTGAGATAATCATGGATATAGCACAGCAGGAAAAAGCCGTGCTCACTATGGATGATATCGTAACCAGATTCCGGCAGATAAAAAACCGGACGCTGGAAAATGACGCCATGCTGCTACAGTAGCTGCGCCAGCTCTCCGGCATAAGTCACAGTCATGTCCGCGTGCTCGGCGGCAAGCTTTTCGCTATCGCCGAGTCCGCCGGTCACCGCGCATGTATTGCAGCCAAAATTACGCCCGGTACGAATATCCACCCAGGAATCACCCACCATAAGTACCTGCGCAGGCTGCAGCAACGGACGGCTTTCTGCCGCCCGTTTTTCATTTATACATAACAAAGCCAGCGCAAGCCCTTCTGGATCCGGCTTAATACGCTTGAGCATCTCAGGCCCCACCACCGCATCAAAATGCCCGGCAATGCTGAAATGCTCAAGAATACGCCGTGTTGTCTCAAGCGGCTTGTTCGACACCACTGCCATGTGGTACCCGCGGGCAGCAAGCGTTTCAAGCAGCTCCCGGTACCCGGGATACAGTACCGTGCGCTCAACCGCATGATCATTATAATACGCTTTATACCAGTCAAGGATGCCGTCAATGCGGATATCAGCGGAAAGCTCGGCCTCTGTCTTTCCTTCTGCCGCCGCAACGGAGCGCACAATAAGCATACGTGCACCATTACCCACAAATGAAACAATCTGTGATTCCGGCAGCCGGCACAGACCAAAATGTGCAAGCGTACTGTTCACCGCAGATGCCATGTCTGCGCCGGAATCAATCACAACGCCGTCGCAGTCAAAGACGACGGCCTGAATTTCATGTATATTCATATAACCTCGTAATATCACATTCAAGCAGCAGCGCTAGTCCCTGAGCTCAAAAATTGACGTACGGATAAGCTTTACGGACACCGCCTTGCCGATGGAAAAAAGACATTTTTCATGCTCCGGTTCCGTAACCAGCACTACCAGCGCATCGCCTTCTTTTTTCATAATTCCTTCCGGTCTGCCGATTATTTTTGCAGAACCGCCGCCGGGCAGAAGCTCAAGCAGGCACCGGCCTTCCACCGCGCGCTCCACAATCCTGATCTTGCCCATAAAATCCATGCCGCCCGCTTCATTAAGCTCAAGCCGGACAGACTGAGCCTGCAGCTGTGCCGGAGTCAGCACAATACGCCGTTCTATACGCCGCGCAAGCACTTCCTCACGTTCTTTATCCAGATTCATAGTCTTAAGTTCCGCCGTCAGCTTATGAAGTATATCGTCCGCATGGCCGGCCGGCCGTTCCCGAGCGCTGTCAGAGACCACAGAGCCTGCCGATGGCTCAGGCGCAAACGACGGCACAAAGTCCGCAGAAACGGCAGAAACTGCGGCATCAGCCGCAGCCGCACCGTAGGTCACAGAATCGCTTCTGCCCGGGCGCAGCCGCGGGAACCCTGCGCTGCGCCCGTCCTCAGAGGCAGTCTTGATACTTCCTACAAAATCAAAGCCGCAGCCTGAAACCAGTTCCGCAGCCTGCTCAGGCGATGTACAATCCAAAAGGTACACGCCGGGTGCAAGCACCACCCGTATATGCGCGGCAAGCAGCGGATTCTTCTGCGTAAGCACATCATTCTGCGCATCGGTGCGCAGTACAAAACCGCTGTACAGCATCGCGCTCGAATACGTACGGTACCATTCCATAATGTTTATTTTGAGCGTCTGGGGTATGTCGTACAGACAATGATCCGTCAGCAGGTTCAGTATACGGCCGGGACTCAGATCATTGTCAAACCCGCGGAACACAGACTGCTTATGAATCTCATATTCAGACGCTGCATCGTAGCGAACAATCTCCATAAACTGCACAAGCGGCAGCAGACCGGCCAAAGGCAGCCCCGGCATCATCGTCACCGTACTGCCCGCGTCAATGGTAAGCACCTCATCATGATACATCGGCTCGCTGCCGGCCGCAAAAAGCGGTGACGTGCACACCACGGACTCACCGTCACCATCGGTTCCCTGTGTTATAAGCAGGCCGAGCGCCCGCGCAGCGTCTACAAGCCGTCCGGCATCAGAATCAAATTCACCGGCCGCAGCTGTCGCAACAACGGCGTATGTTTCCTGCGGCTGTGCAGACGCGCTGTACCGCGCAAGCATTTTGTTGAACCGGCTTTCACCACCCCCGGGGCCGGCAGCTTCCCTGCCGTCAATAAGCATGGCGGCACGCAGCAGTACCGGCACCGAAAATCCCTGCGGCGGAATGCACGCAAGCAGATCAAGCAGCCGCTGGGCTTTGGAGCGCAGACCTTCACGGCTGAACCTGCCGCACGAAGCAGCCGCCAGATATACATACTGAAACTGCTCAGAAAGCTGCGAAAACGCCACAAGCCTGCCGTAGTTGATCACGCTCTTACCGTCACTGTCATTCACGAGCGACAGATTCACCATCGCAGTAAACAGCTGCTGCAGCAGCTCAATTTTTCCAGGAAATATCTTTTCAATCAGACCTGCAGCATGCTTTTTAAAGGTACCGTCAGCCTTGCACACATCGGGATGCGCCTGAATATATGACAAAAAAGATGCGATGAGTTGAGGCGAAAGTCCTTCCTCAGGTACCATTGCCAGATCGGTACACATTGCAGGCGGCAAAAGCAGCGAAATACTCAGGTGCGGCAAAAGGAGCGGCAGAAGCAGCGGATTGATCCGTATCAATACCGTACCTTCAGCGGTCTTAAACCGGTACAGGATAAGCCGTTCCTCAAGATTCAGCAGCCGCTCGCACAGCAGAGCGAACGGCAGGGAGCCGGTAAAAAAGTCCGTCAGTTTTTTCTGAGTAACCTTAGGTATAAAGCGTATCGCGCTCAGTACAAGACAGTCCGTCTCATCAAGCAGTGAAACCAGCACCTGCCTGTTCTGCTCACGACGAAGAAATGCGCTGAGCGACTCAATCAGATTCTGCTTATTATACGGAGTCTTGATTTCACCCAGATACATGCGCATGAGCTCAAAAAACTGATTGTCAGGCAGTGCAGCTATACTCTCACGCCAGTCCAGTACCGCCTGTGCGGCACCTCCGGCCCGTCCGGTACCTGCTGCAAACATACTGCCGGAACCAGGACGTCCCGTACCACGCAGCCCCCCTAAAAATCGTGAGCCGTTCATAACAGACCGCATCCAGCAAACGGATCAGCGAGCGCGGCAGGAGCGGCTGCCGCAGCCAGATCCTCGGCACCGGTATAGCGGATAATCCGGTACTGATACCCTTGTTCAGCAAGAAACTTCTGACGGTTCGAGCCGAAATCTTCTTCTATTGTATTGCGGGTAATAAGCGTATAAAACCGTGACATCCGTTCTTTGGGACGCAGAATGCGGCCCAGCCGCTGGGCTTCCTCCTGACGGCTTCCGAACGTACCTGAAATCTGAATCGCCATTGATGCATCAGGCAGGTCTATGGCAAAATTAGCCACCTTGGAAACAACCAGTACCCGTATCTCACCCTGCCGGAACTTACGGTAAATCGTATCGCGTTCTTCATTGGCTGTACGGCCCGTAATAATCGGCGCTTTAAGCAGCTTTGCTATCTCATCAAGCTGAGTCAGATACTGCCCGATAATCAGGATCTTATCGCCGGGCGACTGTCTGACCAGCTCCTGCACCACCGCAATCTTAGCGGGGTTTTCGCTTGCAATGCGGTGTTTTTTACGCGCATCCGCTACGGCATATTCAATTTCAAGCGACTTATCAAGATCGAGCCGTACTTCCACACATTCAGCCATGGCGATCCAACCGGAATGCTCCAGTTCTTTCCACGGTACATCATACCGCTTAGGCCCCACCAGACTGAACACATAGCCTTCCATACCGTCCTCACGGACCAGTGTTGCAGTAAGCCCTACACGTCGCACAGCCTGCAGCTCGGCCGCCACACGGAATACTGGCGCAGGCAGCATATGCACTTCATCATAGATGATAAGTCCCCAATGACGCTCACGGAACACAGAAAAATGAGGATAAGGACCTGTCTTATCCGGCCGCCATGTCAGTATCTGATACGTAGCAACCGTAACCTGACGGATCTCTTTATTTTCACCCGTATACTCTGAAATCTGCTCAGGTTCAAGTGTAGTTTTGTCCAGCAGCTCGTCTATCCACTGATGTACCGCCGAAATATTGGTAGTGATGATAAGAGTACTTGTCTTCAGGGCAGCCATAATGGCCATTCCCACTACCGTTTTACCCGCCCCGCACGGCAGCACGATCGTTCCGAATCCTGTACCGGGACCACGGTTGCCGATAAGTGCCTCACAGGACTTTCGCTGATAATCCCTGATTGTAAGCGGACTGCCTGATTTAGTTTCCTGCCGCAGGCTCAGCTCAAGCGGCTCTCCATCAACAAGCGGTACCTGATCGTCAGTCGGCCAGCCGGCACGCAGCAGCACCTGCTTTACCGTACCGCGGTCAGTAAGCGGCAGCATAAAGCATCCCGCCTTTTCATCTTCAGTAAGCTCAACCTGCGTTCCTCCAGAAGGTATATCCTGTGGAGGCGTATATGTGCACGGGGTCAGAAGTTTTTTGAGCGAGGGATTGGCGGCAAGCTCTTTATACACCGCCCGTGAGGAACATACCAGATACAGATATTCTTCTTTTATATAATCAGCAGAATTTTCTTTTGCGGGAACCAGTATATATGGAGCCGGAAGCAGACGAATTTTACCGAATCTGCCCGCAGTCTCACGCATCCACATCTCTACGGCCTGCGGTACATCATAGCGTGCATACTCGTGCAGCACACGTACCGCGTCATCCGGCGTAAAACCTGCGCTTGCCGCATTCCATAATGACAAAGCAGTTATGCGGTAAGTATGCAGATGTTCCGGAGAGCGTTCCAATTCCGCGAACGGAATAAGCGCGCTGCGGCACTCATCAGCCCGCGGCGCATGTACATCAACAAGCAGCGTTCTGTCGCTTTGAACAATAAGCGGATTCATCTGCGGATTTATGGACGATGTTCCATTTTGCATAGCAGAGTATTATAGCCCGTTGCAGGAGTTTCTTCAATGTAATTCTGTATCAGAATAAGAAGATGCGGGAAATGCGGCGGCGAAACCGTCCGATGGAATGCCTGTACGCAGCAAGCACGCACAGGCACATACAGCAGAATACTTATAATAAAATCTACACGCTTTCAGCGAATGCCTGCATCATCAGCGCGGCGACATATGCCCCCGGGTCAAGCAGTTTCCGGGAATCTTCACCCCGGGTTGCGGCACGTCCATGAACCGCAAGCATGCCCTCTGTTGCCTTATATCCGTCCATAGCCGCAGCAGCAGCCAGGTCGGCACTCTCTTTTAAAGGCTTATCAACCGTCTTAGTCAGAACTTCAACGGCAGGAGCAAGTCCGTCCACAAACGTCTTTTCACCAGGCTTTGCCTTACCAAGATGAATCACTCCATCAAGATATCCTGAGAACAAAGCAGCAATCTGCTCTCTGGACAGCTCAACCGTCCCCTTAAGCACTTTGCCTGCCTGCATAAGTCCCGACGCCATTAACGTTCCCATTGTCGAAGGTACTGCGGTACTCATTGCTTTACCTGCAAAATACAACATTTTACCGCAGTCAGTTTCAGGGCTGTCCTTTATGGCATTATACGCGGCAGTAAAGCCATCACTCATCGTAAGCCCCAAATCACCATCGCCTACAACGCTGTCTTTTGCAATCAGCTCATCTTTGTTCTTCTGCATGGTTTCAGCCACACATTTCAAGAAATTCTTTATTAATGCAGTATTACTCATATCATTCTCCCATAAAAACTCGGCCCTGATAAAAACTTCACGTCAGCGGCAGCACACATAGGCAGCCGCTGCATCATAGCTCCTACAGCTGTACAAAGAACGGAGTCTGAGCAGGTGCATCAAGATACTTTTTAAGCTCCTCGTCAAGCTGCATAATGCTGATCGAAACGCCAGCCATCTCCAACGAAGTCACATATTCTCCGACATAGTACCGATGCACTTTAAGCTCATGCTTCTTTAAAAGCTCATCGACTTTCCGGGTAATAATGTACTGCTCATCAAGCGGTGTACCGCCCAGGCCGTTAATCAGAACAGCAACTTCAGAACCTTTATCAAACGGTTTGTCATTAACAATCGCCTCAACCATTTCAGCGGTAATCTGATCTGCCGTCTCCAGCTTGCCGCGTCTGATTCCTGTCTCACCGTGAATGCCCATGCCGATTTCCATTTCATCATCGCCAATTGTAAAACCAGGCTTTCCTACCCGGGGCACAACACAAGGTGTCAGCGCCACGCCCATAGTCCGTACATTGGCACATGCTTTTTCAGCTACACGCTTCACTTCCTCAAGCGGAAGCATGGCATCAGCGGCTGCACCGGCACATTTATACACAAATACAATTCCGGCTACACCGCGGCGTTTATTCACGCCGCCGGTTTCCACCGGACCTGCTGATGCTACATCATCGCCCGCCACAACACTGGCAACTTTAATATTCTCTTCAAAATCCGCCTGCTCTGCAGCCATATCAAAATTAAAGATATCGCCGTTATAATTGCCGTAGATGTACAGCACACCTGCACCACTATCAATATATTTTGTACAG
>CACZQF010000053.1 GCA_902783245.1 uncultured Spirochaetaceae bacterium
CAGAAATTGCAATAACAACTTGAAACAACAAATTTGTTAAGCTGTTTTTCTGTAAATTTTATCTAACTCAGCTTCAAAGAGTTGAGCTGGAGTTTGATAAACAAATATTATTATGTTATAATTAGGATAATGTTAAAACAAAAGGTAATCGCAGAGCTTGCTTCGTCTCTTGATATCTCCCAGAAAGAATGTAAACGAACATTTGATGCATTTATTGAGGAGCTTATCTGTGTTCTTGAAGAAGGCAAGCAATATACGCAGACAGGTTTTGGAACCTTCCGTACTTCGACTGCCAAAGAAAGAATAGGGCGTAATCCTCTTACAAGGCAGAAAATGCGGTATCCTAAAAAAATAAAAATGAAATTCAGGCTTTCCGCAGCCTTTAAAGCAGAGATCAATGAGTGAGTTTTTAACGCCGCTTAAACTGGCAGAAAGAATACAGGCAAAAACCGGTCTCAGTGCTGAAGTCACAAAAAAGTTTGCTTATGAGTTTTTTGCTATTGCCCGCAGAGAACTGAAGTCGAATGATCAGTTTACGATCCATAGATTCGGAACATTTCGTAAAATCTGGATTGAAGAAAGCATAGCTCGGAATCCGCAGACCGGCGAGCTGCTTACAATCCCGGCTCACTATCGTGTTAAATTCACTCCTGCGGCTGCGGTTGCGGCCCGCATAAATGCACGTTATGCGCATCTGAAAGCCGTTCCGATTGCGGAACCTGTTGCCGAACCTGCTGAATCAAAAGATATTTCTCCTGATTTCTCAGATTTCTATAAGCACATGAAAAAAAATGAGATGCCTGCACCGATTCAGAATCCTCCGGAAGAGTACGATGATGAGGAGGATGACGAGACTGAGGAAAAATCCCGGCTGCATATTCCGCTTATTCTTTTGCTTATTCTTATTGCTGTTGCGGCTGCCGCGTTCTTTTTGCTGCGAAGCTGCAGAAGCGGCCGGTCTGACAATCGGCAGGGGACTGCAGAAAACGTAAAAACTGTTCCTGCGCCGCAGCCTGCCGCTGTACAGCCGCAGCCTCGGCCGGAACCAATTCCTGAGCCGGTTAAGCAGGAACCGGAGCCTGTAAAACCTGTCCCTGTACAGCAGGAGCCTGCGCGTCCTGCGGAGGAACCTGCTGTTCCTGTCCAAAAAGCTCCTGAAAAGCGCAGCGGCCCCACCGTGACCGTAAGCACACAATCAGGTAAGACATACCGGGTGCCGGCCGGCGGCTGCTACCATAAAATTGCGGAATCAGAGCTTGGAAATATCCACCTGTGGCCGTATGTATATGCCGCGAACTGTGCGAATCATGACGATCCTGATTTTATCCGGGTGAATGATATTGTAAAGCTTCCTGCGCAGCCGGATCTGCAGCGTGATGCGGATGATGTACAGAAAGCATATATTACAACATATAACGCATATAACGAAGTCATCAAAAAGCATCCGTCAAGTGCAAAAAACGCACTGCGGCAGTTCCGTGCAGTGCGTGTGCTGGTAAGCGGCGACATTCTGTATCCAGGTTTCATTGAAAAGCATCGTGCCAGTATTTCAAGCCGGGACTATCAGGAAGCGCTGGCTGCACGTAAGCTTCAGCGCCGTTAGAGCTGTGTTCCGTCTGCTTTAATAAAGCTTGATTATTTGTACTTAGACTGAAAATAGACTTGCTTTTTTGCCAAAATGTATTATGATTAATAGTATATAAAAAGGAATCGGCTTGTGGGTATGTTCCGGGAAGTTGGTTCTTTTTTTTATCTATGAGTTTTCTTTTGTGTGGAATGGGGTTCTATGAAAATTAAACGGAAGCTTATTATCAGTAATATTGCGCTCGTTGTTTTCGCAATTCTGGTAGTATCGGTTCCTGTTATTGTTTTGGAAAGCGCAGAACTTGAAAGAAATGCTGCAGTAAATGCTGATGCGCAGATGACGACAGCTTTTACCAACGTCAATCTTTTTCTGAAGAAACCCGAAACGATCGTAAATACGGTATTTCACCATATTATTACTCGTGATTATCTTGATCAGGATGATTTTGAAACCATGCTTGAGAGCATCATGAAAAATGAAAAAGATTTTTCAGAGCTGTACTATTCAGGCGCACTGCCTGTGAAGGACGGTGGTTTCTTCTATGCAAATGATCATTGGACACCTCCTGCCGATTATGATCAGACCACCCGTGCATGGTTCAAGGCCGGAAAAGCCGCCGCTACGTTTGAGCTTTCTGATCCGTTTATGGATATGGTATCAAATCAGCTTGTTGCCACGCTTGCAAAAGGCGTAAAGGTAAACGGTGAGTTTGCCGGCGTTATCGGTCTTGATATAAGTCTTTCCGGTTTGACGGATAGGATTTCCCACATCACGCTTTCAAAGAGCGGAGCTTCATTCCTGCTGGATAAGAATGGTAAATACATAACCAATCTTGATACCAGCAAGATCTATAAAGACAGCTTCTTTGAGGATTATAAAGAATTTGAGAAATTCCGCTCTGAGTTCAGCACTGCAAAGACGTTCGTAGAATTCAATGCCGGCGGCGGCAAGTATTTTGCTGCGCGTACGATTTCCGAAGAAAGCGGCTGGACATTCGTAACGGTCGGCCCGTCTTCCGAGCTGTTCGAGGCAATCCGCAGAAATCTGATCGTCATTGTTTCTATGGCTGTACTGAGCTTTGCGGTTTCCTTTGTTATTGCCGTACTTATTGCGCATACTATTGTCCGCCCTGTGGCTGTGGTTGACAAAGCGGTCAACGGTATTGCCAGCGGCAATGCTGATCTTACCAACCGTATTAAGATCTCTAGTAAGGATGAGGTCGGCAGTCTGGTTAAAGGATTCAACAGCTTTGTTGAAAAACTCCAGACCATCGTGTCACAGATTAAGAACTCCAAAGGTCAGCTTACGATGGTGGAGATTGACCTTCAGAACCGCATTACGGAGACCGCGGGATCTATTACTGAAATCCTTGCAAATATCGACAGCATAAGCACGCAGGTTGACAACCAGGCTAATGTAGTTCATCAGGCATCTGCCGCAGTTGCGGAGATTGCCGAGAATATCAACAGCCTTGAGCATATGATTGAAACCCAGTCCGGAGGTGTTTCACAGGCCAGTACTGCGGTCGAAGAGATGATCGGAAACATCAACTCCGTCAACCTGTCCGTAGAAAAGATGGCTACCGCATTTAATGCACTGTCGGAGAATGCCACGGTCGGTATGCAGCGGCAGAAATCCGTTGCAGAGCAGATCAATCAGGTTGCCGCACAGTCAGAGATGCTGCAGGATGCCAATAAAGCAATCGCAAGCGTTGCAAGCCAGACCAACCTGCTTGCCATGAACGCCGCCATTGAGGCTGCGCATGCCGGTGAATCAGGAAAAGGCTTCAGCGTTGTTGCGGATGAAATCCGTAAGCTTTCTGAGAACTCTCAGGAGCAGTCCAAGCGTATCGGTGCTGAGCTTAAGAAGATTCAGACAACCATTTCTTCTGTTGTACAGGCTTCCAAAGCCAGTACGGAAAGCTTTGATTCTGTTGGTTCTATGATTACGTCTACCGATGAGCTCGTGCGTCAGATTAAGGCAGCCATGGAAGAGCAGCAGGAAGGATCCAAGCAGATTGTTGATGCTCTTAAACTTATGAATGACAGTACGGTTGAAGTACGCACTGCATCACGTGAGATGGCGGAAGGCAATAAGATGATTCTGTCTGAAATCCAGAATCTGCAGGAAGCTACTGCAGTGATAAAAGACAGTATGAAAGAAATGACTATCGGTGCAAAGGATATTAACGATACCGGTACAGCATTGTCTGACATTTCTGTAAAGGTAAAGGATTCTGTTACCGAGATCGGTAACGAGATAGACCAGTTCAAGTCATAAGCGTTTTCAGTCAACCGGTTTTCGGAAAATTTGTTTTCATGAAAACCGGTTTTCTAAAACCGGTTTTCTAAAACCGGTTGATATCTTTAAGTCATTGAAATATAATGTCTTAAAATAACGCATTTTCAACGTTGCCTCTAATAATTAGAGGCAATTATTTTTTAGTATAAGGTTTTAAAGATGAATGATTTTCCCAGGGTATTCCTGAAAGCGAAAGAAGAGAATGAAGTGCAGCAGGGATTTCCCTGGGTGTTCGACAATGAGATTGATTCCGTTAAATATCAGGCGGCTGACGGCAGCGGATGGAAGACAGCAAAGCTTGCCGACTGTGCTGTCAATGATGGTGACGGAGTTGAAGTTTATACAAAAGCCGGCGGTTTTTTAGGAACCGGTATTATCAACCGTACTTCCAAAATCACCGTCCGTCTGATCGGCAGCGTCCATGCGGATCAGATATTTGCCTCTCCCGCGGCATGGTGGGAAAAACGGGTACGGGATGCGGTGAATATCCGCCGCCTTGAATACGATGAAAAAGATTCCTACCGCCTTATTTTCGGCGAGTCTGATTTTATACCAGGCCTGATTGCTGAGCGCTACTGCGATGAGCAGGGGCAGGTGTATATTGTAATTCAGTTTCTGTCCCTTTCCTGCGAGGTGTTCCGTAAGGAAATTCTTGCTGCTATCCAAAAAGTATGCAAGCCCTACGGTATCTATGAGCGCAGCGACGCAGGTGTCCGTGAAAAAGAAGGTTTGGAGCAGCGGGCAGGCTGGATCGGTACGCCGCGTCAGACTGAAATCATTATTGTAGAAAACGGTGTAAGGTTGTGTATTGATATAGCCGCAGGTCAGAAGACCGGCTATTTCCTGGATCAAAAGTACAACCGCAGGGTTGCGGCAGCTTTGTGCCGTGGCAAACGGGTGCTTGATGCTTTTACCCATACCGGTGCGTTCGGTCTGAACGCCGCTAAAAACGGTGCGCGCGAAGTTATTTCCATTGATATTTCTCCTGAAGCCGTAGATCTGGTGAATAAAAACATCAAACTCAACAATGCGGATCATGTTATGAAGGCCGTCTGTGCCGATGTGTTTGATGTGCTCAAGCAGTATGAGGCTGACGGCGAAAAATTCGACGTAATTATCCTTGATCCTCCGGCGTTCACCAAGAGTGCGGCCATGATAAAAAAAGCATACGGTGGTTATAAAGAGATAAACCTGCGTGCGATGAGGCTGCTTAATGACGGTGGTATGTTGGTGACATGCTCATGTTCATATTATTTTGACGCGAATACTTTCTACAGTATGCTTACCCATGCTGCAAAAGATTCCCATAAGCGTATTCAGATTCTGGAAAAACGCGGTGCCGGCCCTGACCATCCGGTGCTGCTCGGCTATCCGAAGTCAGAATATCTGAAATGTGCTGTTGCCCGAGTGCTGTAAAAACGGTACCATGGACTGCATGGGATACAACTGCATAATCATTCTAGGGCCCACAGCCGTGGGTAAAACTGCGCTCGGAGTGCGGATTGCCCGCGCAACGGGCGCAGAAATTATTTCCGCGGATTCCCGACAGGTCTATAAGGGGCTGGATATCGGCTCTGGAAAAGATCTTTCGGATTACAACGCGGGCGGCATACAGACCCCGTATCATCTGATCGACATTACCGACCTGACTCATGAATACAGTGTATTTGACTATCAGCAGGATTTTTACCGTGTATTCGAAGAGCTGACTGTTGCATCCCGAGCCGCTGTGCCGGTAGTTGTAGGCGGTACCGGCATGTATCTTGATGCGGTGATACGCGGCTATGATTTCCTTGAGGTGCCGGAGAATCCCGGCCTGCGCAGCAGCCTTGCGCAGAAAACGCTTGAGGAGCTTGACGCCATGCTGCTGAGCCTCAAGCCGGAACTGCATACACGTGCAACGCTGCGTGACAGGGACCGCACCATTCGTGCCATAGAAATTGAAACGTTCATGCGTACCGAGGAGGCCGAACGTCTGCGCAGTTCCCGTAAAAAGCGGCCTGAAATCCGTCCGTTCATCATAGGTACATCACTGCCGCGTGACCAGCTCCGCGCAAATATAGCGCGCAGGCTGAGAGAGCGCCTTGGTGAAGGTATGATAGATGAAGTCCGGCGTCTGCATGACAACGGCGCAAGCTGGGAGCGTCTTGAGCTGCTGGGGCTTGAATATCGTTTTGTGTCAGAGTATCTTCAGGGAAAGATACGTACGGAGGACGAGCTGTACGATCTGCTTCTGCTCGCCATCGGTCAGTTTGCCAAACGGCAGGAAACCTGGTTCCGCGGCATGGAGAAAAAGCAGGTGGTGATCCACTGGCTGCCGTCCGTGCCTGATCAGAACATCAAGTTCGAGGCCGCCATGAACCTGCTGCGCGGAGCAGGGCTTATTCCCGAAACTATGTGAGTACTGAACAGTCCAGGGGAACAAAAAAATCCCGGCGCCGTACGCTGCTGTCTGCCTGTACAGTCACCGGGATGTGTGTATGTATAGATTTGAATGCGTATAGAATAGGTTCTTACGCGTTCACAACCATCTTTGCGGGTTCTTCAACCTTTTTGATGTAGCCGGTGCGGATGCAGCTGTCAAAGAGCGTTTTGCTGATAAAATCAGTCGTAATTTCATCGTATCCGTCGCGGTCGCGTATGATACGAACAACATAGCCGTCATCCATCTCACGCTCTACAGTCATATAATCTGTGGATGTACCAATGCTTTTTAATGTGTAAGTTCCCATTGTCTACTCCTTAGTGTTTTACTTTACAAAATGTTACAAAGCGGGTAGATTTTATCTACCTTACACTATTATTTTCGGTATATTGCCGGAACAGTTTAGGATTTTTATAGAATAATGCTCTGTGACGCGCACTTTCACTTAGTACAGTGTTTTCCGCAGGGAGAGCAGGAGCTGCTCGCTTCTCCAGACCTTGATATGGCCTATGCGTGCTGCTGCGCTCATTCGCCGCAGGAATTCTATGTACAGCAGGAACTCATTGCGGCAGCCCGCAGGGCCGGCCATCCGTGCCGGTATGTGCCGGCATTCGGCATGCATCCGCAGGCGGCAGATGAATTGCTCCCGGTGCGGGAGTATACGGACTTTCTGGAAACGCTGCTGCGTGAGCACCGGATAATGGCGGTCGGCGAGACCGGCATAGACCTTTATACCGAGGAATTCCGCTCCCGGCTTGTTTTTCAGCAGCAAGTGTGGTACATCCAGCTTGAGCTTGCAGGTACTGCCGGCGTGCCCGTGGTTATCCACTGCCGCAAGGCGCTTGATTATATGTTCCGTGATGCCGGGCTGCTCAAAAAAATTCCCGCCGTTGTATTCCATTCGTTTATAGGCAGCCCCCAGGAAGCGCTTTCCCTGCTGCGCCGGGGAATCAACGCCTATTTTTCATTCGGAAAGCCGCTGCTCAATAACAATAAACGAGCCCGTTTGTGCACGCAGACGCTCCCGGCTGACCGCCTGCTGCTTGAAACTGATGCGCCGTACCAGACGCTCAAAGGTGAGCTGCGCACAGATCCGCGGGAAATCCGCCGCGTGTATGATGAAGCATGCCGTCTGCGCCGTATGGAGCTGCCTGCGCTGCAGTCAACCGTTGCCGAGAACTTCAGGGCGGCTTTTATGTCGGGTATGCACGCTCCGGGTGCGACTGATCCTGCACGACCAAAAATCGCCGGTGCGATGAAATAGTCAAGGACCAAAGTCACGGACGATTTGTCACGTGAATATAGTTTCTTTTTTAATTTTCTGCTATAGTAATTGAATGAATAAAATACGTAATCTTTTTCTGGCGGCAGGTGCTGCTGCCTGTATGTTCTGTATTTTTTGTATTTCATTTCATGCAGACATTTCGCTGCTGGCGTTTCCGCTGGCACTTGTGTATACCGGTATATTGTTTTATCTTGCGCTGATCCGCTTCTGCGGGCATGAGCAGACTGCCGTAGTTCCTGCGGTGCGTAAGCTGCTCCAGTACGAGCCTTTTGCTTTCCTTGCTGCATTCATTCTGCGCAGGGCAGGTCAGACGGGCACCCCCTATCTGTATGACGTGGGCGCCGTACTTTCGTGGTGCGCGGTGTTTGTCCTTTCGTTCGTGCTGCTGTATCAGCTTGATTACCGCCGCATAGGACGGATCAGTGAATCCTGCCGTGAATTTGCACAGGAGCACGGCAGAAAGAAAAAGACCGGCCCGCTGTATGTAATCGCCGAGACCATTGACTGGATTGACGCGCTCGTACAGGCCGTGTGCATGGTCCTGCTCATCCAGATTTTTGTGGTTCAGCTGTACCAGATTCCGTCCGAGTCCATGGTTCCCGAATTCCTTATCAATGACCGGGTGATAGTTTTTAAGACCGTAAGCGGTCCCAAGTTCCCGCTGTCTGATTTCGGCATACCTGCTATGCGCGGCTACAAGCGCGGCGACATCGTAGTATTCCGTAATCCGCATTATAAGATAGACCGCAAGTCGGAGATCCGTACCTTTGTGGCGCAGCTTGTCTATATGATTACATTCACCAAAGTGAACCTGAACGTTGACGAATACGGAAACGCAAAGGCTGATCCGCTCGTAAAACGTGTGACCGGTGTGCCCGGCGAGCAGCTTATGATGCAGGACGGCATTTTATATGTACGTACTGCTGACGCTCCGGAATTTACTCCGGTAACAGCGGAGAACGATTGGGCGGCATGGAACCTGAACACGCTGGATGATGATGTCAGACGGCAGGTACGTGACATAAAAGTTCCCGAAGATGAATACAGCATGATGATTGCCTGCGAGGAGCAGCGCAGAGCGCTCAACCTTGACGACGCTGCCAAGGAATGCAGGGATATAGCCGCGCGTTTTGCCGTGCTGTCCGGGCAGGATGCTTCCGCCGGCACCGACATATCGGGTCTGTTTGTGCAGCGGGATATGTTTGAATTTGACCTGTTCCAGCGGAATGTTCCCGTCACTACAAAGCTGCTTACAGCTGACGGAGGCGCAAAATGGTTTACGGCATTTATGACTGACTGGATTTCCCGTCGCGGCTTGTATGAAAAGGCGGAGCAGGCCGGAGACCTGTATGCTGCCGCGAACTTCAAGCTGAACCTTATGATAAAGCTTACGGTGGGGCGGCTCGTGCTGCGCAATGCGGAGCTCATGCTTGCAAAAGTATCTGCCGCCGCTGCGCAGGCGGACAGCAAGCGTAATGCATACATGGATCAGGCGGTGATGCTCAATAATTACGTCATTCTGCTTGACCGGCGCAATATGCCCGTGTTTCCTGCGAACGCGGCGGACGGCAGCCCTCAGTATATTCCGGAGCACAACTATTTTATGATGGGCGACAACCGCTTTAACTCTACCGATATGCGCCATTCTTATGACGAAACGCTGGTTCCGCTTACACCGTATGATGACTATTCCGTAACCTATTATTCTAATATGGCGCCGCGGTATGTCAGCAGAAGATGGATTCTGGGCACAACAGCATTCCGTTTCTGGCCGCTCAATAGAATAGGAAAGCTCTAGCATATAATCGTCTTTATATATTTTTTTTTAATAGAACACTATTTTTATTGTGCATAGATTTTTCCTGTGTTACTATGTATTAAGGAGTGATATATAGTAATGACAGATTCGACGAAATCGAAAAGAACTGGAAAGAGATCTTCATTAGCGTTTCGCTTCGGTGTTGTACTTGGTGTTGAGATTATTGTCCTGCTGGGGGTGCTTGGTGTTTTTACAGCTGTGATCCTGCGTTCCAGGCTTGAGAAAAGTTATACGACTTCTACGACGGAACTGCTGGAAGCGCACGTGCAGGGGCTTGCATATCGGAACTCAAAGTTTATGCAGCAGCTTCGTATGTATACCATGGCTGATATCGTGCATCCGGGCAGTACTACAGAAGATATCGTAGATTGGCTGGTTGCGCACAGAAAGGTGCGCAGCGGCGACTTTCAGTCGGTTATGTACGTTGATCTTGAGACGGGTATCGGCTACAACGATGAAGGTGAGCAGCGTAATGTTTCCGGTACGCAGTATTTCAAGGCCATGGCCGGTGATAAAAGTCAGTATATAAGCGATCCCGTCGGCAATTCTTTTGAGAATGCGCAGTATTTTGTCTGTAAATCCGTAACTATCGAGAAAAAGAAAATCGGCTTTTTTGCCTGCGGTGTCAGCATGGCGAAGCTTGCGGAAGCTGTGAATAAGATTACTGTCGGCGACGGCGAGCCGATAAAAGACCAGGGATTTGCAACGCTGCTGCGGAGTGACGGTATTGTGATGGCCTTTTATGACCAGAACATTGTCATGAAAGAAAACTTTACAAAAGCAAGCTCTGATACCTATGCAGGACTTGCAGAATATGCCGCCGACATGATTGCCGGCGGATCTGGTACGGGCTGGATTTATGCGGAAGGTCAGCCGTACCTGCTTGTCTACATGCCTGTATCAGGTACGCCGTGGTCCATGTCGCTTTCTATTCCGGCGCGTCAGGTATATGCCACAATGAACAGTGTGATGCGCATGACCATAATTCTGACGATTGCGATTACGGCCGTACTTATCCTTACATCCGCTGTCAGCCTTGTCTATGCGCTTAAGCCGCTTCGTACGGTGGACAAGAACATTCACGAGATTGCGTCCGGCAACGCCGATCTGACTCAGCGTATGAAAGTCTCTGCGAATAATGAGATCGGCTCTGTAACGCGCGGTTTCAACGCGTTCGTGGAAAAACTACAGTCAATTATGAGCGATATAAAATCATCGCGCGGAGATCTTTCTGTTGCCGGAGAAGATTTAAGCTCAAGTCTTGATGATACTTCGGCGTCGATTAAAGAGATTCTTGATAACATCAGCCGCGTAGGTGATGAGATCGCAGCACAGGCGCGCAGCGTGGATGACACGGCGGGCGCGGTGAACGAAATTGCATCGAATATTGAATCCTTGGAGCGCATGATCGGAACGCAGAGTGAAGGAGTTGCCTCCGCATCCGCTGCCGTTGAAGAAATGATCGGCAACATTGCAAGCGTAAATCAGTCCGTCGAAAAGATGGCGCAGTCATTTGAGAAGCTTGAGGAGCAGGCAAGGGCCGGCAACGAAAAGCAGCGGCAGATGAATGAGCGCATTGAGCAGATTGAGACGCAGTCCCAGATGCTGCAGGAAGCGAACCAGGCGATTGCCAGCATAGCAAGTCAGACAAATCTGCTTGCTATGAATGCGGCTATCGAAGCGGCTCATGCAGGCGAGGCGGGCAAAGGGTTCAGCGTTGTTGCGGACGAAATCCGCAAGCTGTCTGAAACTTCAAGCGCGCAGTCAAAGCAGATCGGCCAGCAGCTTACCGGCATAAAAGACTCCATAGCGTCCGTCGTGCAGACGTCAGTGGAAACAAGCGCCGCTTTCAGCTCGGTGAGCGATAATATCCGTGACACGGATGAGCTTGTGCGCCAGATCAGAAGCGCCATGGAAGAACAGACGATCGGCTCAAGACAGATCAGCGATTCACTGCATGCAATGAGCGACAGTACAAGCGAAGTCCGCACGGCATCGAAGGAAATGTCAGCCGGTAATCAGGCGATTCTGGATGATGTGCGCCATTTGAAAGACGCGACGACGGACATCAAGCGCAGCATGGACGTGATGGACACCAGTGCACGCAGAATCAGCGAGACCGGCGTTGCCTTGGGCAAGATTGCCGAGAATGTAAAAGAATCAATCACTAAGATAGGTACGCAGATAGATACGTTCCATTGCTGATCCGTATTCACGTAACATAATAAAAAAAGGTCTGTACCGGCGCACGCGCCGCACAGACCTTTTTTTGTGCGCTATAGAGCGTTCTCTACAGCATTATTCTTTGCCGTGGCAGTTCTTGAACTTTTTACCAGAGCCGCAAGGGCAGGGGTCGTTTCGTCCGATCTTAGGCATGGTTCTGCGCACTGTGACGGCATCACCGGTAGTGGCTTTCTGAGTGGCGCTTGCCGCCGCCTGACGCCGTGAGCTGTCGCCGCTGAAGGTGCTCTGCACCTGCTGGTGCTGCGCGTTCATCTGCGCGGGCTCCCTGCGCTGCTCCTCACGCGGAGCTGCGGGGTTCAGCTGTATGCGCACGCGGAACACCTTGGAGACGATCTCCGACCGGATGGCATCCATCATATCGTCGAACATGTTGAAGCCGTCGATCTTATATTCAGTAAGCGGGTTCTTTGAACCGTAGGATCTCAGGCTGACGCCCTCACGCAGCGCCTCAAGCGCCTCAAGCTGATCAAGCCAGCGTTTGTCTATGGCCACCACATACTGATAGCGGATGAACATATTCAGGTTTTCTTTGCCGGCCAGCGTTTCCTTTTCGGTCAGGTCATTCTGCAGTGCGGCAAGTACTGTCTCTTTTTTCAGCGCTTCCGGCGGGAACATCATGCCGAACTGGCGGCGCAGGTTGTCTGCAAGCTTTTTCTGCGCGCTTGTGTCGCGCTTACGCTGCTCCTGCTCGTACTCATCAAAGAACAGCTCAACCATGTCGCGCGCATTGTTCATGACGCGTTCTGAAAGGTTCGTGTCCTCCAGAATTGAATCGCGCTGCTGATAGATGACGGAGCGCTGTTCGTTAAGCACGTCGTCATAGTCAAGCAGGTGCTTACGGATTTCAAAGTTGCGCTCCTCAACCTTACGCTGGGCGCGCTCAATGCCTTTGGAAAGCCACGGATGGTAGATTGGCTCGCCGGGCTCCATGCCGATGCGGCTCATCATTTTTTTCATGCGTTCGCCGCCGAACAGGCGCATAAGATCATCATCCATGGAGATGTAGAACTTACTGCGTCCGGGATCACCCTGACGGCCGGAACGTCCGCGCAGCTGGTTGTCGATACGGCGGCTTTCGTGCCGCTCCGTGCCGATAACGTACAGACCGCCCAGATTCTTGACCTCTTCGTAGTCTTTGAGCCACTGTTCCTTTTCAATCTTATATGCTGCCTGATACTGCTCTTTGGTTGCCTCCGTACCTGCGCGTTTGGTGGCGCGGAATTCGGGGTTGCCGCCGAGCTTGATGTCGGTACCGCGGCCCGCCATGTTTGTGGCGATGGTAACCGCGCCTTTGGCACCGGCCTCGGCGATGATCAGAGCCTCACGGGCATGGTTTTTAGCGTTGAGCACTTCATGGCGCACACCGCGGCGCGTAAGCATGGCGGACAGATGCTCCGATTTTTCAACGGAGATGGTGCCTACCAGCACCGGCTGACCTTTTGCGTGTGTTTCGGCGATCTCCTTGCAGATAGCATTCCATTTGCTTTCTTCATCAAGATACACTTCGTCCTGTTCGTCAACACGCTGCACGGGCTTGTTCGTGGGAATAACCACCACGTCAAGCTTATAGATTTTATTGAATTCCACGGCTTCCGTGGCGGCCGTACCGGTCATGCCGGACAGCTTGGAGTACATACGGAAGAAATTCTGGAACGTAATGGTTGCCATGGTGCGGTTGCGCTGCGCTATGCGCAGATGCTCTTTTGCCTCGATGGCCTGATGCAGACCGTCGCCGTAGCGGCGTCCCTCAAGAATGCGTCCTGTGAATTCGTCTACGATCTGAACCTGACCGTCTTTGACCAGATAGTCGACCTCGGCCTTGTACAGACGGTGGGCGCGCACTGCCTGCGTAAAGTAGTGCACGAATTCAAAGTTGCCTTCATCAAATACGGTGGTTCCTTCCGGAATCAGGTTATGGGCATGCAGAATCGCATCGATATGGTTCATTCCCGCGTCGGTGAATGATACGCGCCGTGACTTTTCGTCCAGCGTATAGTCACCCTTCATGTTCTTGCGGGCTTCAGGATCAAGCTCTACCTCGTCGGGGTACAGGCCGGTCTTGGGATCTTTTTCCACTTCGGTGAGCTGGTCAACGTATTTGTCTACTTCGTGGTATTTGTAGGTATCGTCCTCGCCGGCGCCGCTGATGATAAGCGGTGTACGTGCCTCATCGATAAGGATGGAGTCGATTTCGTCAACGATACAGAAATTAAAGCCGCGCTGTACCTTGCGCTTTGGATCAATCTGCATGTTGTCACGCAGATAGTCAAAGCCGAGCTCGTTATTCGTGCCGTAGGTGATGTCGCATGCGTATGCCGCCTTGCGGGCATCGTTGTCCATGCTTGATAGAATTGAGCCGACCGTCTGACCCATGTAGGCATATACAGGACGCATCCAGTTTGCGTCGCGCTCTGCCAGATAGTCGTTCACGGTGACTATGTGGACGCCCTTACCGGTCAGGCTGTTCAGATAGGCTGCGGCAACGCACATAAGTGTTTTACCTTCACCCGTCTTCATTTCTGTGATACGGCCTGAATTCAGTACGATGGAGCCCATGATCTGCACGTCATAGGCACGCTCGCCCAGAATACGGTAGGCAGCTTCGCGGGCAAGCGCAAATGCTTCCGGCAATATATCTTCCAATGTCTCGCCTTTCTGCAGGCGCTCTTTGAACAATGCTGTCTGTTTGGGGAAATCTTCCGCGCTGAGGGACTGTGCCCAGGCTTCTTTCTGATTTACTTTTTCAAGAATCGGTTTGATTGCCTTAATATCGCGTTCGGACTGGGAACCGAACAGAAATGTCATCAACTTATCAATCATATTCATATACTATACGATATTTTGCACAGATAGTAAAGAAGCCTGATTTGCCAAGCTTGCACCGCTCATAAAAATTGCAATTGCTCTTGGCATGGAAAAGGATTTTGAAAATCTTTTTGCGACCCCGCAGTTTTCTTCAATCAAGGAGCTTATCGCAAGTGAAAAGGTCGCGCCGCTTTTTTCATGAAGACTCCGCCGTGTTTTGAGGGCTTGCTTGAATGTACACCGATTCTTTTTCACTTCAACATTCTGCTTCTTTCTATACAAGAACTTGAGACAAGCAATAAAATCGGCAGAATCCACGCAAAAACAAATAAAGACGGCTGGCTTTACATAAAAGGATTACCCTATGATACTTGCTTTATCTTCGCCATTGACGATGGAAAATAGCATTAAGAAGTGATATGTTTATGAACGGATGCTGACGTTGATGTATACTAAAAGCAACGGAGAACTGCCCGATAAAATGCGCAAGCATCATCCTGCATACGGGCTGGTAAAGTCGAAATGGATTTTTTATGAAAAAGATATGTATTTGTTTGTTTTTGGCATTTGTTTCAATCTCTCTTTTTGCAGAAGAGATTATGTATGTAACCTCACCGAACGGGCTCCGTGTTAGAAGTGAGCCGAGTCTTTCTTCAAAGACAATTGATGCGCTTTATTACGGCGAGTATGTGCTTGTGGACAAAGTCGGCGAAAAGACGACAATCGACGGAATCACGGCGAATTGGATCAGAGTGAAGTTTTATGACGATGATGAGTTTCCCGAAGCGAACGGCTGGGTGTTCGGCGGGTATCTGTCGAAAGAACAGCCGGAGTTGGGGAAAGACGCTTTCTCTTTTATAAAGGATTATTTCAAACGGAGTAAGAAAGATGTTTATTTAGCGTCGTTTTTTCCCGAGGAACACGGTACGGTCTATTTCAGAAACGAAGCGAATTGGGAAAATCAGCACCCGGATTATGACTGTGCTCTCGAAAACCTCTGTCAGGAAAATTATTATCCTGACAGTAAAGCCGTTACAATCCGAGAATGTATGTATTATCAGCCGCCGGTGGCAGCCTGTTTGGTCGGATCAATCGCAATGCTGCCTGAAGGAACACAAATCGAACTGTCTGAAACAGGAGAGTATGGAGAAAAGGCCGGCGTTCTCTTTCCGATTTACTGGTTCAACGGTAAGGACGAAAAGACAGGATATCAAATTGAAGGCTATATCCGCGGAATCGACATCACAAGTACAAAGCATACGTCGTCCGTTTCTGACGGCAGGGGCGGAAAATACACGCTCTACTATCAGCGGGCGTTGAAGAGTGTCAACAGCGATAACTGCGGCTTCAATAAGTCCGAGGTGGACGATGCGCTCGGTCATTATTTCACTTACGAAATGTCGTATTTGAAGGGCGGATTCAAAATGTCCTGTATCGTCATTACAGACCCTGCGGGTAAAAGATATGATGTTGATCCTGAAAGCTTGAAAAACTCCACGTCTGAAATGGGAAACGCTCATTCCATGGCTCTTGAGTATCCGCTGAATATGAAAAATCCCGTGCTGTTTTTAAAAGAGAGTTTTTTTGGCGGCGGAATGGGAGGCGGCTATTTTTCTGAAAAGCTTTCGACGGCGGAGCTGAAAAACGGCGGAGCAATACTCAGAAAAACGTTTGAACACGGCTACTTGAGCGTTGATGCGGGCCTTGACGGAATGGCGTATCATTATTTTTCAAAATCAGGCGCTTTTGTTTATGAGTATCAGACTGATGAAATGGGTAATGTTGAACACAACAGACAGATTTTTTATGAACAGAAAGAAAACTCTCCTTATGCTTTTTGGGACGGTGAATCGATTTCCCGTGAACCGCAGGGGAAAAGTCAGACTTTCAAAAAAGGACAATATGTAAACCCGATCTGCCGT
This sequence comes from uncultured Spirochaetaceae bacterium, assembly GCA_902783245.1. Taxonomy (GTDB): domain Bacteria; phylum Spirochaetota; class Spirochaetia; order Treponematales; family Treponemataceae; genus Treponema_D. The sequence goes on from CACZQF010000053.1 coordinate 16,387, forward strand.
TTGAAAATGCGTATGTCTCCGGTTTTGTCCGCGTCTACAATCTGCCTGCTTAAGCCCGGCACGCTTCTCAAAATAGTTGAGGTCGGTGACAAGGAAACTATCGACGGCATCAGCGCAAACTGGGTAAAAGTGCAGCCTGTAAATGATGATGTTTCTGTCGAAGGCGAAATCCTCAAGGAGTCTTTTCCGGCGGAAGAAACTTCTGCATGGGTCTTCGGCGGATATCTGGAGTAAGCCAATGAAAAAGGCAATCTTGCTTTTGACAACCGCGCTTCTTTTGCCCGTACTATCGGCTTTCGCGCTGGATCATAGCAGGCCGCAGAACACCGTTATGTACAGCGTTACCGAATACGATGAACGCGGGAACAAAACTCATTTCAAAACCACAGACGGTGTTGAGCAATGGTGGAACTACGATGAGCGCGGCAACATCATTTATACCAAAAACACCTCGACAGGAAGCGAGATTTGGATTGAATACGCAGATAACGGTAAAATGACATATCGGCAGTCCGTCATAGAAAATCCGCGCTTCGGGTTCAGCCGGAAGGAAGAAACTTGGTATGACGAACACGAAAACGAAATCCGAAGAATCAGCAACGGCAAGGAACGGCAGACAGAACTGGAATATGATGAACAAGACAACGTCATACATCGGAAAGAAAGCTGGGGAAATGAACTTTGGTATGAGTACGATCAGAAGGGCAACGTGACGCGTGAAAAATGCGGTGCGTATGATTTTTTCACTGAATACGATGAAAACGGAAACGAGGTACATATAATTCATACTTTTGCTAAGACGGGCGGATTCGATGAATACTGGATTACCTACGAATATGACGAAAACGGCAATGTCCTGCATTCAAAGAATTCAAAGACCGGCGAAGAACATTTTTGTACATATAATTCACAGGGAAAAGACATCTATACAAAACGAATCGATTCCGCCGGCAACGAAACTGAAACCTGGCACGAATATGACAAAAACGGCAATATACTGTATTCTAGGAGTTCAAACGGCAGCGAATACTGGTATGAATATGATGACAATGGAAACATGATACATAGCAAAGATAACAGCGGCAACGAAAGCTGGTATGAGTATTTATTTTATGATGACGGCTCGGTTAAAACCGAAAAAGAGTACATAAGCGAATCTTAAAGCGTGCGGCAGGCTTTGATATTAAGGATGTTCCCGTCAAGATTCAAAAAGAACTAGGACAGACACTGGCCCAAGGTATTCCTATGACTTTTACAAGAAAAAAGGCCGGAGCGCTCGGAATAGAGGCTGTTACGCCGCTTGCGGCAGAAAAAGCTTTCAGCAGCAAGGAAATCGTCGGATTCTGTACGGTGTATGTATTTACTTTTGAAGAAGCGTATCCTGTGATGGTCTGTTTTATGGGCGAAGAGGGAAACGTAATAAGAGCACATGCAAGTTTTGTGTTAGATCGTGATATCATTACAGACCTTAAGGAAAACGATTTAAAACTTGAGCTGATAAAGAATTGATTCGTGCCGAGGGTTTCATACCCCCGATGCCGCTGGAAACTGCGTTGCGAAGCGATTTAATGGTACCTCGAAAACTCCGCTTTCGTGGTTCCCATAAAAAGAAATATGGAGGTTCTTTATGTCGATTATAGCCGCTTTTATGGTTCCGCATCCGCCGATGATTGTGAGCGAGGTCGGCCGGGGAAGTGAGAAACAGATTTCTAGGACGATTAAAGCCTATGAAAAGGCTGCAGAAGAAATTGCTTCCCTCAAGCCGGAGACTATTATTATCTCCAGTCCTCACAGCGTAATGTATTCTGATTATTTCCATATCTCTCCGGGAACCGGGGCTGTCGGTTCGTTTGCTGATTTTGGTGCATCTCAGGTTCGTTTTGATGTTGAATATGATGAAGAACTGGTAAAACGGCTGGCCGGCAAGGCGGAAGCGTCCCGCTTTCCTGCAGGCACGCTTGGCGAAAAGAACAAGGAGCTTGACCACGGAACGATGGTTCCGCTCTGGTTTATTCTCAAAAAATACAAGGATTTTAAGCTTGTGCGTACAGGACTTTCGGGATATGACCTTCTGAAACATTACGAATACGGAATGCTCATAAAAGACACGGTAGAGGAATTGGGCAGAAAGGTTGTTTATGTAGCCAGCGGAGATTTGTCGCATAAACTTCAGGATTACGGGCCGTATGGTTTTGCCGAGGAAGGCCCGGTGTATGATGAGCGGATAATGGATGTGTGTGCCGGCGCGCGATTCGGAGAGCTTTTTGATTTTGATGAAAACTTCTGCGAAAAGGCTGCGGAGTGCGGTCATAAATCTTTTGTGATAATGGCAGGCGCGCTTGACGGCAGGGCAGTGGAAGCAACCCAATATTCACACGAGGATGTTACAGGTGTGGGCTATGGAATCTGTTCGTTTATCCCGAAGGGGAAAGATGAATCACGGCACTTTCTAAAAACACGGCTCAAGCTGGTAGAAAATGAGCTGGAACAGAAACGGCAGAAATCTGATGCCTATGTAAAGCTTGCCAGGGCTTCCGCAGAATATTTTGTAAAAAACGGGGACGTTATGCCGCTTCCTGACCGGGTTCCTGAAGAGCTTTTGAACACAAAGGCAGGTGCATTTGTTTCGATACATAAGTTCGGGGCTTTGCGCGGCTGTATAGGAACTATTGCTTCAACCCAGAAAAATCTTGCGCAGGAAATAATTGAAAATGCTGTGAGCGCTGTTTCCAAGGATCCGCGTTTTCATCCGGTAAGTGAAGATGAATTAAAATTCCTTGATATAACTGTTGATGTTCTGGGCGAGGCGGAAAGCATAAAATCAGAAGCAGAACTTGATGTGAAAAAATACGGCGTAATCGTAGAGAGCGGATATAAAAGAGGGCTGCTGCTTCCGGACCTTGACGGCGTTGATACGGTTGAACAGCAGGTTGCAATCGCAAGAAGAAAAGGCGGTATTGCTCCCGGCGAAAAAGTTCATTTGTTCCGCTTTGAGGTTGTGCGCCATTATTGAGGATGCAGGCCCGCCGGAGAGTGCTATGCCAATCTGTGATGTATGTTTCAGACATTGTAAGATAGAAGAAGACTCAACAGGTGTTTGCGGCGCCCGCACCTGCCGTAACGGACAGATAGTTGCAGAAAACTACGGAAAGCTTACTTCTGTTGCGCTCGACCCGATAGAAAAGAAACCGCTCAAAATGTTCCATCCCGGCGCTAGTATTTTGTCTGTCGGCTCTTACGGCTGTAATCTGCGCTGTCCTTTCTGCCAGAATCACAGCATTTCGTGGTCGCAAAAAGCGTTTGAATATAAAAACCGGGCAGACTGCTATTCACCTGAAGAAATTGTAAAAACCTCGCTGTCCCTGCGCGCGCGCGGAAACATAGGAATTGCGTTTACCTACAACGAGCCGCTTATAGGCTATGAGTTTGTCCGCGATACGGCAAAGCTCTCAAAAGAAGCCGGAATGGAAAATGTCCTTGTGACAAACGGGACTGCAACAAAAAACGTGCTGGAACAGATCACGCCGTATATCGATGCCATGAATATCGACCTGAAAGCTTTTACCGAACGGTTTTACAAAGATCTGCTTGACGGTGACTTTCAGATGGTAAAGGATTTTATTGAAGGCGCGGTACAGTCCTGCCATGTTGAGCTTACTACGCTGATTATCCCCGGCGAAAATGACAGCGATGAAGAAATGCGGAAACTGTCCGCTTGGGCCGCAGGTCTTGAAAATCAATACAGGAAAAAAATCCCGCTTCACATCACACGGTTCTTTCCTATGTTCAAAATGACAGATAAGGAGCCGACCCCGGTGAACACAGTAATGAAGCTGGTTGAAATCGCAAAAGAAAACCTGGAATTTGTTTTTCCCGGGAATGTATAGGGAACTGGTGAGAAAGGTTGGAATCTTTCATGTTCTTTTCGCGCTGCCGGTATTTCTGCTGGATTTTTAAGCAGAATCCCTTGACTGTCCTGTGCTGTTTGGATATTATAAATAACCCCCTTGAGGCTGCGTATGCGGCTTCCATTTGTCCATAAGGAGACAGCATGAGAAAGTATGAATTAATGGCTATCTACCCCCTTGATGAGGAGAAGTCAAAGAAAGGGTCTGAGACATTAAAGGCAGACCTTGCAAAATTCGGTGCAACCATCGAAAAAGAAGAACCCTTCGGTGACCGCGATCTTACCTATGAAGTAAAGAAGCAGACCCGCGGCCGCTTTATCCTGAGCGTTATCAGCGTCAATCCCGAAAAACTGCAGGACATTGACCGCCAGTTCAAGCTCAATGACAACCTTCTGAAATACCTTTTTGTCAAAATCGACGAAAGAAAAGCAAGGTAACAAACCACATCCATCAATTCAACAAAAATACGGAGGAGCAGAATGACAGATCTTAACCATGTAGTGCTTGTAGGTCGTTTGACAAGGGACTTGGGAGCGGACGAACGTTCTTTTGCGTATACTCCGAGCGGTCAGGCGCGGGCAAACGTAAGTATTGCCGTTAACCGCAGCCGGAAGAACGGTGACCAGTGGATTGAGGAAGCGAATTTTTTTGATATTACGATTTGGGGTAAAACTGCTGAGAACCTGAAACCGTATCTTACAAAAGGCAAGCAGATTGTCGTTGAAGGATACTTGAAGCAGGACCGTTGGGAAAAAGACGGACAGAAGTTCAGCAAGATTACTATTCAGGCGACTAACGTGCAGCTGCTTGGTGGAAAATCGGACGGAGGATCCGGATATCAGTCCGGAAACGGCCAGCCGGCCGGGGGGTATGTTCCGAGATTCCAGCCCAAAGCACCGCAAAGCATGCCTGCGGCCTCTGATGAAGTGCCGTACGGAGACAGCCCTGAGGGATTCCCCGAAGATATTCCGTTCTAACCTTATACGAGGAGATTATTATGTCTGATGTAACAGAAAAAACAGAGGATCTGGCAGAAACTGCAGAATTCCAGAATACAGTTGATGCTCCTGAAACCGATCAGGATTCAGGTCGCGAAGGTGAAGGCCGCGGTCTTCACGGAAAGGGAAAGACCTATTTCCGCAAGAAGGTCTGCCGCTTCTGCGCCAACAAGGCAAAAATCGATTATAAAGATGCAGACGGTCTGCGCCGCTTTACCACCGAGCGCGGTAAGATTCTGCCGCGCCGCATCACCGGCACCTGCTCAAAGCATCAGCGTGAGCTGGCTAATGCCATCAAACGTGCACGCGCAATCTGTCTGCTGCCTTTCGTAGCTGACTAATTTCGGTTCGGTCTGAGTCCGACTCCCGGACTGCAGATCGTCTAACTCAGGTGTCGTGCGTTCTGTTATGCGCCGGTACCTATTTTACAGGAGCTTGATATGAAAGTTATTCTTAATAAAGATGTGAAGTACCTCGGTGAAGAGGGTGATGTAAAGAACGTAGCTGACGGCTATATGCGCAATTATCTGCAGCCCAGAAATCTGGCTGTACCGTACAACGATGCTACGATCGCTATGTTTGAAAGCCGTAAGGCTGAGATCGAAGCCCGCAAGGAGCAGAAGCGCAAGGATTCTGCCAGCCTGAAAGAAAAACTGGAGCAGCTTGAGCTGGTTGCCGTTATGCCCGCCGGTTCCAACGGTAAGCTTTACGGCGCTGTCACCACTCACACGGTTGCCGAGCTGCTGCAGAAAGCAGGCCATGAGATCGAGCGCAAGCGCATCGAGATCCCCGGCTCAACCATTAAAGGCGTGGGCAAATTCAAGATCATCATTAAGCTGTATGAGGCTCAGACAGCCGAAGTACCGCTGACCGTTAAGGCTCAGATCGAGGGCAAGGTTGTAGAAAACGATAAGCCCGCTGCTGAGAAGGCTGAAGCCGCAGCACCCGCTGCTGACGCACCTGCCGCTGAGTAAACAAATATCCGTTTGTAAGAAAACGGATTGTTTCTGACGCTTATCAGGAGATTTTTCAGGTATTGCTACCCGGAAAATCTCCTTTTTTTTACAGCGTAAGCATTTTCTTTTCTGCGTAAAGGGCACATCGAAAAACTTACAACATCGTAGATGTCAACATCAAAGATGTCCTTTTTCGCGGTGCTGTAAATTGAGTTTTTACAGGTACATGTATATAATAGATTTGTTATGGACTATTCTACATTAAAAGATAAAGTTCCCCCGAATAATCTTGAGGCCGAACAGGCAACGCTTGGTGCGCTGCTGCTTGATTGGTCGGCGATGACGGATATTGTGACGCTGCTGCGGCCTGACCGCTTTTATTCATTGCAGAACAGAACCGTGTTTGAAGGGCTTGTTGAGCTTTTCAGACAGAATATACGCGGAGATATCGTAGCTCTGACCGAAGAGCTGTCCAAAAAAGGAAAGCTTGAAAAAGCCGGAGGCGCGGCCTATATAGCTTCGCTTACCGATAAGGTGCCCACAAGCGCGAATATACGGTATTATGCTGATATCGTGCTTGAGCAGTCCATCCGCCGGGAGCTCATCCGTATTTCGTCGGAGATAAAAGCGGATGCGTATAATGAGACCAAAAAGACGACAGATGTGCTTGAGTCTGCGGAAAAGCAGGTGTTCGCGCTGTCGGACCGGAATCAGACGACGGTTATCCATGAGATGAAGGAGCTGGTCAAGACGCTCGTACAGACCATTGAGGACCGCTACAAACGTAATTCTGCGTTCACCGGCATCCCCTCAGGTTTCGTAAAGTTGGACAATATGACCAGCGGATTCCAGAATTCGGAGCTTATTGTTATCGGTGCGCGCCCGTCTATGGGTAAGACCGCACTTGCCATGTCCATGATGCAGCATATTGCTGTGGAAAAGCATATTCCGTGCGGCTTCTTTTCATTGGAAATGTCGAGCGAGTCCGTGGGGCAGCGTCTGCTTTCCATGGAAGCCCGTCTGCCCGGCACCAAGCTGCGCTCTGGTATGCTGACGATCGCAGATTTTCAAAAACTGCAGGATGCCGCGGGTCGTATTTTTGAAGCGCCGCTGTATATCATCGACACGCCGAACATGCAGCTCCTGGATATACGCGCCATGGCGCGCCGTCTGGTCCTGAACCACGGGGTCAAGATCATTTTTATTGACTATATCGGCCTTATTACCACCGAGAACAAACGCGCGGAGCTGTGGGAGCAGGTGACGGAGATTTCCAAGTCGCTCAAAGCTCTCGCACGTGAGCTTAACGTGCCGGTGGTGGCGTTGAGCCAGCTGGGCCGTGAGGCTGAAGGTTCTGAGCCTACGCTCGCGCAGATACGCGGCTCAGGCTCCATTGAGCAGGATGCTGATGTGGTTATGTTTATCCAGCGTGAGCGCAAGAAGACGGAGGAAGGCGAAATGCAGCCGGTTCAGGACGCTAAGATCATGCTGGCAAAGCAGCGTAACGGTCCTATCGGCGACATTCCGCTTTTGTTCCTCGGCTCATACACCAAGTTCGAAAACTGCGCCAAAGAAGAATAGCGCGGCGGCGCGTACTACAGCCTTATTTCAAGCGTGAGCGGTACGGCCCACAGCCATGTATATTCATCGGCCGCGGTCTCGCGGTAGTGCAGCTGCCATCCTGCCGTAAAGAATGTTCTGCCTGCCGTGAGCTGCACGCGCGGATAAATCTCATACGCATCCCGTGATTTTGTATCATGCTTTGTGTCCCATGCGGCAAAATAACCTGCCCGGGGCTTGAGCCGCAGCAGGTTAGTGACCGGCACGACCAGCTGGAATACCGTAAAGAACGGCACCAGCGAGCCTTTGTTGGAATGGCCTGCCTCGGTTTCACTTGTAAGCTCTACGCCGCCGATCTTTGCCCTCAGACCGAGCGATCCGAAATACGCTTTCTGCAGGTCGGCCGTCTTATAGGAGGCCACCGGCTTGAACGATGAATTCGTCACGTAGGGGGATGCATTCCATGACCATGAGGCAAACACGCCGAGCCGGGAAAGCATGCCGCTGAACGCGCCGTTATAGTAGAGCGATGCGGTACCGCTGAAGTCGTCCGATGAATGGGAATTGACCGAACCGTCTTCGGCGGCGTCAAAGCATACACTGAGTCCGGCCGTAAGGGGCAGGGCAGTGTTCAGCTCTGAAAAATCATAGCTGAGCCCGCCGTTGAGACCCCATCCGTCCTTGAACGCTTCGTTCGTTTCTGACAGCGGCAGCGCTGCGCCTGCCGTGAATCCTCCGTATGAAAACCGCATGCCTGCGCCGCTTTTACCCCAGCGTGAAGCGCCGGTATAGATTTCAGTGATTGAAAAGTACGCGCCCGGCAGGTAATAATTGTACAGCTTGCCGATTGCACACTCAAAAATATAGTTTCTGAGCGGGCGGACCTTTATGTAGGCCTTTTTAATATCCATGCGCTGCTTTTCTTCATCCGTGTTTGCGGCGCTGCTCAGACGGTAATAGATTTTTCCGCCCACGGTGACGGCATCGTCTGAAAAAACTGATTCAGCGTATGCGTAGGCGCCGCCGAACTGCTTTTTTGCATCGTCCTTTGCTGTGCTGCCTTCCACCTGTTCTACAGGCGTAACGCTGAATGAAAGCCTGGAGGCTTGTCCTGCCGCGGGCATCAGTGCGCCCGCCAGCAGCAGGAGCATACCGGCTCCGGTGCGCATACGGTTAATCGAATGACTTGTCATAGGCATAAACTCCTCGGTACCGCTGATTATATTGTATTATCAATGATTTTATCTATAGGTTTCTTGAAAAGACCTGCTCGGAAACCATGCGTCCCAAGGTGAGTCAGCTGCGCACCGTAGGTGACTCGTCTACGCTCCAAAGGTGACTCACCTTTCGCAAGTTTTGCATATCGGCATGTGACGGGTCTGCATATCGGCATGTGACGGGTCTGCATATCGGCATGTGACGGGTCTGCTTATCGGCATGTGACGAGTCTGCTTATCGGCATGTGACGAGTCTGCTTATCGGCATGTGACGAGTCTGCTTATCCCGATGTAAAATTTGAATTAAAGAACGACGCTTGCTCTGCATTCCGTTCAGCTTGCGTCATGTGTCCGGTTCATGGTATAGTTCTGCCTGTAACCGGGTGCACGTAGAATCACGGTTGTGGAATGCGTGCCTAACAGGGAACGGGGTCAGAATCCCCGGCAGTGCCGCTACTGTATCAGCAGGTATAATAACCATGCTGGAGTCAGATACCTGCCCGGCTGCAGGCACATACTGCTTCTTCGAGACCAAAGAAGGTGCCGGGGCTATGGCGTAGCATATGGACCGGATGAACAGAAATAGTGCCGTATACGCAGGGTGATTCGAAAAAGCTGCGCGTGTTTTTTCGGATCAGATTGCCGGTATGCGGTATTTTTTTGCAGCCGGCCTCATGTCCGCCTCCTTAATCAGTTTTCGATTTTATGGAGGTTTTTATGAAAAAACACATTGGAATGCTGTGTATGGCAGCACTTGCAGGCTCTGCATTGCTTTTTGGATGCAGAACAGCGTCGAAACCCGCCGCTGACAAAGGAATACTGGTAGTCAGTTTCGGTACCAGCTATAACAGCAGCCGTTCCGTTACGATCGGCGCCATTGAAAGCACGATCAGGGAACAGTTCCCTGACTATCAGGTGCTCCGTGCGTTTACCGCCGATACGATCATTTCTATCCTTAAAAAACGTGATAATGTTACCGTTGATACGGTGACGCAGGCTTTGGACCGTGCCGCGTCCTCAGGTATCAAGACGCTGATCGTACAGCCGACGCATTTGATGAACGGTTTTGAGTATACCGATCTGGCTGAGGATCTTAAAAAATACGAAAAGAAATTTGACCGGCTCGTCCTTTCTACGCCGCTGCTGACGTCCGACGATGACTATAAGCAGGTGGCGGCGATTATCGGCGCAAAGGCTGCCTCATATGACGACGGCAGTACCGCGGTGTGCTTTATGGGCCATGGTACCGAAGCCGAGTCAAACAGCACCTACGCCCGTCTGCAGACGGTGATGGAGTCGGAAGGGTATAAGAACTGCTATATCGGTACCGTAGAAGCTGAGCCGTCGGTTGATGATCTGCTGCGTGTCATCAAGCAGCAGGGACGGTATACACAGGTGGTGCTGATGCCGCTTATGGTTGTTGCGGGTGATCACGCAAACAATGATATGGCCGGTGATGAGGATGATTCATGGAAATCCATATTCGAGAACGCAGGCTTTGCGGTAACGTGCGTGCTTGAGGGACTTGGTCAGAATTATGATATCCAGCGCATGTACGCCGCGCACGCGCGGAGCGCTGCGGAGTCGCTCCGGTGAAAGAAACTGCGGCAATGACCCGTATGCTTGCCGTCCTGCTGCTTTTATGCGCGGCTGCCGTCAGCGCGGAGCAGTCCGAGCCTGAGCGGCTGCCCGTGTATGCGGACGGTATTGCGGAAGGCAGCTACGATATTCAGGTATCGTCGGATTCCTCCATGTTCCGTATCGTGCATGCGCGGCTTACGGTGCAGGACGGCAGTATGACCGCTGAGCTTACGCTCGGCGGCAAAGGGTACCGCTCGCTTTTTATGGGTACCGGCGTGCAGGCTGCCGTCGGTGCGGACGGGGAATGTCCGTACTCCGTTGCGGCGGACGGTTCGTATGTATATACGGTTCCGGTCTCAGCAGTGAATGTGCCGATTCCCTGTACCGCATACAGCATACGGCGCAGCACATGGTATGATCATTCGATCGTGTTTCTGGCCGAGACGCTTCCGCAGAAATCGCTGCTTGTAACTCCGTTTGCGCCGCAGCCGTGCGGGCTCAAGGACGGCCGGTACACGATTGACGTACGGCTTGAAGGCGGCAGCGGGCGGGCAGCAATCGCGTCTCCGGCCCGGCTGCGCGTAAAAGACGGTCTGGCATATGCTGACATTGCGTGGAGCAGCAGCTCCTATGATTATATGAAGGTGAACGGGACCACCTATCTGCCGGTGATCGAGAACGGCAGCGCCGTCTTTACGGTGCCCGTTCTTGCATTTGACCGCGATATGCCGGTTATTGCCGATACTACGGCGATGAGCCAGAGCCACGAGATTGTGTATTATCTTACGTTTGATTCCGGCAGCGCGCGGAAAATGTCGGGGCCGGCCGGTGCAGCCTGGAAAGCAGGCGCGGTTGTGTGTGTGCTGCTTGCCGTCATAGGGTGCGTTGCCGTATGCGTGCGTCGAAAACGGGCGTAAGCCGCCGGTTTGCCGTAAGCGCGCTCTTCTGCATGCTGGCATGTATGCAGGCATGCGTCCTGCTTTCCTGCAGCCGCGGGCAGACGGACGAAAAGCGCGCAGAACTGGCGGCCGATACGGCACCTGCGCTGTTCGGTGAGCCGGTGCGGCTCCGGAATGATTATGCGACGGCGTTTTCTGCTGATTCATACCGCAACGGCTGCTGGCTGCTGAGCGCCGGCGGCATCAGGTATCTGGTTGTTCCTGCGTCCGCCGACGCTCAGGTGCGGCAGGCGTGTGCTGACGGCGTAATTCCGAAGGATATCGTTATTATCAGACAGCCGCTTACGGCGGTGTATGTGGCGGCCTCAGCATCGGTTGCGCTCTGGAATGCCGCAGGTGCGCTTGATCAGGTCTGTTTTACATCAACCCGTAAGCAGGACTGGTATGTGCCCGCGGCGCTGCAGGCCATAGAAGCCGGACAGCTGCGATATATTGGAAAGTATAATGCTCCTGATTATGAGGCATTGCTGCGCGCCGGCTGCAGCCTGGCGGTGGAGTCAAAGATGGTATTTCATGCTCCGCAGGTTAAAGAAAAGCTTGAGTCGATCGGAATTCCGGTGTTCATAGACTGCTCAAGCGCCGAGCAGAACCCGCTGGGCAGAATGGAATGGATCCGGGTGTACGGGATTCTGTCGGGACATATGCAGCAGGCGGATGATTTTTTTGAACGGCAGCTGCATGAGCTTGAACCTGTGCTCGGCAAGGCTGACGGACCGCTTCCGAAAGTCGCGTTTTTTTATATCAATCCCAACGGCATGGCCGTAGTGCGCAGACATGACGATTATCTTTCAAATATGATCGCCATGGCGGGCGGTGCATACGCCTTCGGAGATTTGCGGCAGGCTGAGAAAAAAGTATCCGCATCCGTTACGATTTCTATGGAGCAGTTTTATGCCGCTGCATCAGACGCGGATTATTTTATCTACAATGCAAGCATTGACCATCCGCTCGGCTCCGTTGCTGATCTGGTGGCAAAGAACAGCCTGTTTGCCGGGTGCCGCGCGGTGCGTAACGGACAGGTCTGGACAACGAATAAGTATTTGTATCAGGCTGCTGACTGTCTGGGGCTGCTGATCCGTGACATTCATACGATGCTGGACGGCGGAGAATCTGAGATGGTGTTTCTGGAGCATGTGGAATGAAGTATATGGGGATATTTTCAGCGCTTATCCTTGCGCTGCTGCTTGCTGCCGCCGCCGGGCTGTGCATCGGCACGAGCGTCATTCCGCCCGGCACGATTGCCGACGTTCTGTTCAGAGGCGCGGAAGCCGGGCAGGCGGGGACGATCATTCTTAAAATACGTCTGCCCAGGGTGCTGGCTGCGGTGGTGCTCGGCGGAGCGCTGTCACTGTCGGGATTTTTACTCCAGACATATTTTCAGAACCCGATCGCAGGACCGTTTGTGCTCGGCATATCTTCCGGCGCAAAGATGACCGTTGCGCTCACGATGGTTTTTCTGCTCAACGGGCGCGGCATCACCGGCTCGTTTCTGCTGATAGCGGCCGCTTTCATCGGCGCGCTGCTTGTGACTGTGCTTATTCTGCTTGTTTCCCGCCGTCTGACTTCCATGCCGTCGCTGCTTGTCGCGGGCATTATGGTCGGATACATCGCCTCCGCGGCTACGGATTTTATTATTACTTTTGCCGATGACGCGGATATTGCCAATCTGCACGGCTGGACAAAGGGCTCTTTTGCCGCCATGAACCTTGATTCCTGTGCGATCTGCGCCGGAGTTGTCGGCTTTGTGTTTCTGCTTGTGCTCCTGCTTTCAAAACCTATTGCGGCGTACCAGCTCGGAGAGCCGTATGCGCGGAGTATGGGCGTGAACACCGCTCTGTTCCGGCCTGCGGTCATCGTGCTTTCCAGCGTGCTGTCTGCCTGTGTGACGGCATTCGCGGGTCCTGTTTCATTTGTGGGTATCGCGGTTCCGTTTTTGGTAAAGCGGTGCTTCGGTACTGCCCGCCCGACAGTCATTATTCCGGGCTGTTTTCTGGGCGGCGCGCTTTTCTGCGTGCTCTGCGATATTGCCGCGCGCATGCTGTTCGCTCCGCTTGAGCTTTCTATAAGTACGGTTACATCGGTCATCGGCGCACCGGTGGTGATCTATATGCTTATGCGCCGGAGCAGGTAGAACGGGTACCGTATGGCAGAGCTTACGCTTACGCATGTTGATGTTGGATATAACGGCGAGCCGGTGCTGCGCGGCATTGACGTGACGGTGCACGGCGGGGAGATTATCTCTTTGATCGGCCCGAACGGAGCCGGTAAGACGACGGTTTTGAAAAGCATTGTCAGGCAGCTGAAACTGATCGGCGGCACCATTCTGCTTGACGGTACCGATCTTTCATCATTTACCTCGATGCAGGCTGCGCGACGTATGAGCGTAGTGCTGTCCCGGCAGGTGAAGCCTGAGCTTATGACGTGCCGGGAAGTGGTTGCCGCCGGACGGTATCCGTATACGGGCATGTCCGGCCGCCTGTCGGCACATGATACTTCGGTTGTAGATGAGGCAGTGGCGGCTGTACACGCCGAAGACTTTGCGGACAAGCCGTTTACTGCGGTGAGCGACGGCCAGCGCCAGCGGATATTGATTGCCCGGGCCGTCTGCCAGACACCCGATGTGCTCGTACTTGACGAGCCGTGTGTGTATCTTGATATACGGTATAAGCTTGAGATTCTGGCATTGCTGCGGGACCTTGCAGAAAAGGGATGCGCCGTCATTCTGTCGCTCCATGAGATTGATCTTGCGCAGAAGGTTGCTGACCGGGTTATGTGCGTCGGCGGGAACGGCGTTACGGTTGTACCTGTTGACGAGCTTGCAGGAACAGCTTTGCAGGAAGAAACTGTCATCCATTCGCTTTACGGGGTTACGCCGCGCAGTTATGATGCGCTGCTTGGTGCCGCGGAGCTGCGACGTACGGAACCCGGAACGGTCCGGCCGGAAGTGTTCGTCGTTTCAAGCGGCGGCAGCGGAATCCCCGTGTTCCACCGGCTGGTGCGCAGACATATTCCTTTTGCGGCCGGAATCTTGTATACGAATGATATTGATTACCGCTATGCGCTGATGACGGCGGAGCAGGTGGTTGCAGCACGCCCCTTTGAACCGCTTGATGATGCGGCGGTGGCGCAGGCGCAGCAGCTGATCAGCTGCTGCAGGCAGGTTATCAATGCCGGAGTTGTCATCGGCTCCTGTAACAGCCGGCTGCAGGAAGTGCTGGATTATGCGGGAGAAAAGCTATGCGTGAGCAGGTAGGCGCACGGACGCTGATGGTGCAGGGAACCATGTCCAGTGCAGGTAAAAGTCTTATAGCCGCAGGGTTGTGCCGCATTTTTGCCGAGGATGGTTTCCGCACGGCGCCCTTTAAGTCCCAGAATATGGCGCTGAATTCGTATGTTACGGCAGACGGCCTTGAGATGGGGCGCGCGCAGGTAATGCAGGCGGAGGCTGCCGGCGTAGAGCCGAGCGTTCTTATGAATCCGGTGCTGCTGAAGCCTACGAGCGACACCGGTTCACAGGTTATTGTACATGGCCGTGTCCGCGGAGTTATGGATGCCCGCGCGTATTTTGCGTATAAGAAGCGCCTGATACCGGAGATTATGCAGTCTTTTTCGGCGCTTGCCTCGTCCTATGATATGATCGTCATAGAGGGGGCAGGCAGCCCGGCGGAGATTAATCTTAAGACGGATGATATTGTGAATATGGGCATGGCTCGCCGTGCTGCCGCTCCGGTGCTGCTCGTAGGCGATATAGACCGCGGCGGTGTGTTCGCCCAGCTTGTGGGAACGCTTGAGCTGCTTGAAGAGCAGGAGCGGGCGATGGTAAAAGGTCTTATAATCAATAAGTTCCGCGGAGATCCTTCGCTGCTTGAAAGCGGCATTGCCATGCTGCGTGAACGTACGGGAATCCCCGTCGTCGGGACGGTGCCGTACATGCAGCTGGATCTTGACGATGAGGACAGTCTGGCGGAACGTTTTGTACATAAAACCGGTGATCGGACTTGTGCGATGCTTGATATTGCAGTGATCAGACTGCCGCATATTTCGAACTTTACGGATTTTAACGTGCTCGGGCTGCAGCCCGGGGTGTGCGTCCGCTATGTGCAGCGGGCAGAAGAGCTTGACGGTGCTGATGTGATCATGCTGCCGGGTACAAAAAATACGCCCGCTGACCTGCGCTGGCTGGTTTCGCATGGATTTAAGGAAGCCGTGCGGCAATGCCTTTTGCGGAATAAACATACCGTGGTGTTCGGTATCTGCGGCGGCTATCAGATGCTCGGCATGTCGCTTGAGGATCCGTCTGGTACTGAGTCTTCCGCCGGTGACAGATGCGACGGGCTCGGCCTGCTGCCGGTACGGACTGTGTTTTCTGCCGAAAAGAGACGGGTGCGGGTTTCGGGCGTGGTTCAGAAAGATCTGGGCGGCGTGCTTGCACCGCTGGGCGGAATCGCAGTTGACGGCTACGAGATACATACCGGCCGCACGGAATGTATTGCAGACGGCTGCGGGCCGGTCGTGCGGCTGTCGGAACCAGATTCCTGTACGGAGTATGCTGACGGCTGCCGTTCGGGCAATGTGTATGGAACGTATCTGCACGGTTTTTTTGATCATGCAGGCGCAGCCGCTTCATTTGTGCGTGCTGCGGCCGCCGCAAAGGGCGTGGAGCTGCAGAAGCAGACCGAAGAGTCATGGGCGGCGCATAAGGAACGGGAGTACCGCAGGCTTGCGCAGCAGCTGCGCGAGTCGCTCGATATGGAACAGATATACCGGATTGTTGAGAACGGCATACAGGAGTATTCTCTATGAAGCATACGGAGCTGATGGCAGAGCATGTCGCGCCTGCCGATATTGAGCGGACCAGTTTTTCGATTATTGCCCGGGAGCTTGCTGAGCGTGGTAAAACGCTTGATCCTGTTCTTGCGCCGGTCATCATGCGCGTTATCCATACGACGGCTGATTTTGAGTACGCTGATACGCTTGTGTTTTCAGATCATGTGATTGAGCGGATTTCGCAGGCGCTGCGCGACGGCGCGGATATTGTGACGGATACGAATATGGCATTGGCAGGAATCAACAAGACGGTGCTGTCGCGCTACGGCGGCAGCGCGCGGTGCTTTATGGCTGATCCTGACGTTGCGCAGGCAGCCGCACAGAACGGTACTACGCGGGCTGCGGCAAGCATGCGCAAGGCTGCGGCGCTGAGCCGGCCGGTTGTTTTTGCGGTTGGCAATGCTCCTACGGCGCTTCTTGAGCTGTATGCGTTGATGCAGGAAGGGTTCAGACCTGAGGCCGTTATCGGTGTACCGGTAGGATTTGTGAATGTTGTCGCGGCAAAAGAACTGATTATGACTGCCGGGGCTCCGTATATCGTCAATACGGGACGGAAAGGCGGCAGTACCGTTGCGGCCGCTATTTGCAATGCCGTCCTGTATGCAATGGATGCGGCCCATGTATAGCACGAATCTTTTTTTGACCAGACAGAGCAGTAAGCCTGATATCGGATATACGACGGGCAGCTGCGCAGCCGCAGCTGCTGGTGCCGCGGCCGGCATGCTGGTAAGCGGAAAAGATATTACCTATGTGTTTCAGGACACGCCGGACGGCAGCCGCCTGCTGCTGGAGATTCTGGATATCCGCCGGACGGAGAATACAGTTAGCTGCGCGGTGCAGAAAGACAGCGGCACTGATCCTGATATTACGAACGGAATGCTTGTGTATGCGTCCGTAACGCTCACCGCGGGCGGTACGGTTAAGATAGACGGCGGCGAGGGAGTAGGACGTGTGACGCTGCCCGGACTTGACCAGCAGGTCGGGAATGCCGCCATCAACCGCGTGCCCCGCCGTATGATCAGACAGGCGGTGACGACGGCATTGGCCGGTACCGGATACGGCGCAGACGTTGTAATCAGTATTCCCGGCGGTGCTGAGGTTGCCGAAAAAACATTTAATCCGCGGCTGGGAATTCAGGGCGGCCTGTCGGTTCTGGGAACGACGGGCATCGTTCATCCTATGAGCGATCAGGCTGTTAAAGACACGATCCGTGTGGAGATGCATCAGCGCAGAGCGCTGGCGTATCCTGTGCTGCCGCTTGTTCCCGGCAGCTACGGCAGGGAGTTTTTTTCCAGTACTTACGGTGTTTCATTGGATATGGCGGTGACCACCTCTAATTTTATTGCCGATTCGATCGAAATGGCGGCAGAGGAAGGATGGAGCCGGCTGCTGTTTATTGGCCATATCGGCAAGCTTGTAAAGGTTGCTGCAGGAATCCGTAATACGCATTCGTCATATGGCGATCATCGTATGGAAATACTCGGCAGGCAGGTACGTAAGGTCTGCAGTACGATCCGGAATGCGGATGAGACCGCCGCTCTGGAGCGCGCGGTTTATGCGTGTATTTCAACGGATCAGGCGGTGCAGACGCTGCGTCAGGCGGGTGTGCTTGAGCCGGTGATGGAGTCCCTGACGTCGGACATACAGGCGCATATGACGGCATGGGCACGCCGGCACGGAAATGCCGCTGTAGAAGTGATCGTTTTTTCAAACGTACATGGGGTATTGGGCATGAGCAGCAATGCCTGCGAATATATGGAAGCGCTGCGGCAGTTGGATTTGTAGGAGAAGTGCGATGGTTTATTTTGTAGGTGCGGGTCCCGGCGCTGAGGATTTGATCACGGTGCGCGGACAGGCTCTGCTCCGGCAGGCGGATGTTGTTGTGTATGCCGGTTCTCTTGTTAATCCTGCGCTGCTGTCGGTCTGTAAGCCCGGATGTGCGGTTTACAACAGCGCGGTTATGACGCTTGAGCAGGTTACTGATGTTTTTGTGGCGGCGCATGCTGCCGGCAGCATGACTGTCAGGCTGCATACAGGAGATCCGTGTCTGTTCGGAGCGATACGGGAGCAGATGGATGTTCTTGACCGCCTTTCTATTCCGTATGAGACGGTACCCGGCGTCAGCTCGTTCTGCGGTGCGGCAGCGGCCTTGAATGTGGAATATACGCTTCCTGAGGTTTCGCAGAGCGTCATTATTACGCGCATGGAGGGGCGTACGCCTGTTCCTGAAAAAGAAAAAATTGAATCGCTTGCGGCACACGGGGCAACTATGGTGATCTTTTTGAGCGCCGGCATGCTTGCCGAGCTGCAGCGCAGGCTCATGGACGGCGGGTATAACAAGGATACTCCGGCGGCAATCGTATATAAGGCAAGCTGGCCTGATGAAAAGCGGTTTATCTGTACGGTCGGTACCCTTGCGCAGACGGCTCAGATGAACGGCATTTCTAAGACCGCGCTTATCATTGTCGGGGATGCTGTGGCACACAGATCATACAGCCGGTCAAAGCTGTATGATCCGTCTTTTTCAACGGAGTACCGCACATGAATGGGTGTACGGATGTATACAAAAATATACACATTATCTGTTTTACTGCCGCCGGGTTGCAGACGGCGCTGCGTGTCAGCAGGCTGCTGCGAGAAAAACAGGAATATTCTAGTGTTACAGTGTCCGGATGCAGCCCGCTGCTGCC
>CACZQF010000054.1 GCA_902783245.1 uncultured Spirochaetaceae bacterium
ATATATTTCATTATCTTTTAATTGTTCGAAATCTTCAAATGTAATGTGAAAAGTTTCTAATTCTACTTTATAAAATAAATGAGGAGAGAACTGTTCTAATAATTTTTTTCCTATAGAATTTGCGGTCGTTAAATACTGCTTTTCTAAATCCTCATACATACTTATTTTATCGCTTTGTTCTGTGTTTTATTTTTACAATTAAACATAATACTAAATTATAAGATGTTTTGACATAAGGGTACCTCGAAAAGGGACAGCTTCGATGTTGGCATCTATGATGTTGGAAGTTTTTCGAGATGCCAATAAAACTTGACAAAAAGGAATGTGCAGGGGATACTTTAAAGTGCATTAAAAATTTAAATGAACTTTAGATGTATATCTTGTCTGCTTCGGTACATCCCGGGCGGTAAAAGGAGTTTTCCATGAAACAGGAAGTAGTTCAGTCAAAACTGCCTGACAGCAGTCAGGCGGTTGCGGAATTATGCTCCAAGCTTAAGAATCCTGCAGCTTCATATTCCGCTATAATCTTTTTTGCCAGTTCTTCCTATGATTTCGCGCTTGTTTCACGTGAGCTGCATGAGCGGTTTCCGCAGGCCGAGGTTATCGGTTCTACAACGGCCGGGGAAATAACCGCATCCGGTTTTACCAACAATTCAATAGTTATGAATGCGTTGAGCGACAGCCGTACCAAATTCAAGGCGGTACTGCTTGATGACGCTGATAAATTCCCCATGATCCACAAAGACCGGATCATAAAGGCAGCCTCCGCCATCGGCATGAATCTGCAGGGGGCGGGACTGCACCGCGATTCTTTTGCAATCGCGCTTATCTGCGGCCTGTGCAATGCGGAGGAAGGCGTGCTTGCGCTGATGTATTCGCTCATTCATGATCAGGAATTCATGATTGCAGGCGGCAGCGCCGGTGATGACCTGAAGTTCAACGCCACGTATGTCAGCTGCAACGGAGATGTATCCAGCTGCGGCAGTGTCATCATGTTCGTAAAAACATCCTGCGCGTTTGAGATTATAAAGGAAAACATTTTCACCAAATCCGGTAAGAACGTTATGCTGACGGATATAAAAACATCAAAGCATCATATCCGTACGATAGACGGTCAGAACCCGCGCCGCCGTTACGCGGAGGTGCTTGGTATCAGCGAAAGCGCCGTAGGAGACGCGCTGCTTGACCATCCTTTCGGCCGTACCTTCGGCGACAACCTGTTCATTGCATCGCTGGTTCAGTTCCATCCGGACGGAACGCTCACCACCTATGCCCGTGTTCTGCAGGATTCCATTCAGGAGATTCTGCAGCCGATGGATGCCGTTGCGATCACGGAGGAGACCTGCGGCGAAATCCACCGTAAGATTCCGCGGCCCGGCTGCGTCATTCTGTTCAATTGTATTCTGCGTACGATCGGTTTCCAGAAAAAGCATCAGCAGGAAGCCATCAACGCTATCTGGAGACAGAATTTTCCTGTCTACAGCGGCTTTTCTACGTACGGAGAGCAGTTCGGTCGTATCAATTCAAACCAGACGCTTGTCGCCGTGGTCATAGGGGAGTAGAACAATGGAAAACAGCAAATATACCGCGGCACAGCTGGTACAGACCGGCGCAGAAATTGTAGAAGTGCTTCTGGCTCTGGGCAAGACGAACAATAACCTGAGCGGCGATATAAAAGACTACTTGAATGTAGTCACTTCTGATACCGGCCGCTATGAGGCTCATGCGCACATGATGAACAGGTTCACCGAAAAGAACCGTCAGATACATGATGTTGTGCTTTCCAACACACACTCCAGCGCGGAACAGATTCAGAATATCTGCACTAACTTTAAGGGCATAGACGAGTCAATCCAAAAGATGCAGGAAAGCCATGTCGGGCTGGACAAGGCGGTCAACGGACTGAATGAAAAGGTCAAAGAGATCAGTAATTTTATCAAGGATATACAGGACGTCTCTGAGCAGACGCGCCTGCTTTCATTCAATGCCTCCATTGAGGCTGCCCGTGCGGGCGTGGCCGGCCGCGGATTCCGGGTTATTGCGAATGAAGTTCAGCTGCTGTCAGACCGTACTACATCGTTATCAAACAGCATAGACGCAAAAATCAGGGAAGTGCAGGAAACCGTCAAGGAATTCCTTGCTTCCAACGAAGCGGACAATATCACCGTTTCCCAGCTGCAGCAGGTGGCGGCCGGATCTCAGCAGCAGCTTGAAAAAATCACCGAGGATTTCAGAACGAATGCCACTACGACCGAGCAGCTGCTTGAGGGCATGGCAAGTGATCTTGATACCCTGCAGCAGGCTTCAGAATCCACGCAGAAGCAGGATATACAGCATGTACAGGAGATGGCGAACCATGCCGCCACACATACCATACAGGTCGGAGACCAGTTCTCATTCCTGTTTGAGCTGCGCGCGCTGTTTGACTACCTTTCCCAGCATCGGGAGCTTTTTGCCGATTATGACGGAGCTTCACGCCCCGTTTCCTAAAAGCTTATGACTCTGATGAAGCCGCTGCAGCGTCAGCTGCTGCAGCTTCTGCAAAAGCCGCATCAACTGCGGCCATATATGATTCCTTCTGGGAATCAGGCAGGAATGTGGCTTTGAAGCCGTTCTTTATGAGCGTACGGATCTCTTCCATAGAGAAATGAAGCGACCGGTACAGGTTCCAATATTCATCGGTGAGGGAAATCTTAAAAAAGACCGGATCATCGGTGTTTATAGTGGTGAGTATGCCGTGGTTAAAAAGCTGCCTGATAGGATGCTTTTTCATCTCCGTTACAAACCGCTTGGTGAACAGGTTGCTCGTTGGGCATATTTCAAGCGGCAGCTGCGTTGACTTGAGGTAATCCATAAGCTTTTTATCATAGATCGCTGTAATGCCGTGGCCGATGCGCTCCACCTGCAGAAACTGTATGGTGTCCCAGATGGACTGCGGCCCCAGATCTTCACCTGCATGGGCAACCACATGCACGCTGTCTTCCCGTGCTGCCTTAAACACCGGCTCAAACCACTGCGGGGGGCCTTTCTGCTCCGCACCGCCGAGCCCGATGCCGATGATATAGGGGCTCTGGTGTTCCCTGAACGCCCGGTAATTATCCTGCGCGTTCTGCGCGCCGAACGTTCTGGACACGTCTATAAGAAATCGTACGGTTCTGCCGGTTTCCTGCTCTATCTGTCTGATGTTCCTGTCTATGACGGAGACAATATCCTTGTACTTGAATCCCTTTTTAATGAATGCGGTGGGCGAAAAAAAGGCTTCGCAGTAGACGATATTATTTTTAATAAGATATGTCTTCAGATCATCAAAGACCAGTGAAAAATCATCAGGAGTCAGGAACAGGTCCTGTACTTTCAGAAAAGCCTGCACGAATCCGTTCAGGTCGGGATAGGAAAAATAGCTTTTCTGTGCATGTGCAGACAGCGGTTTCCCGAAGCGCTTCTTATAGAGTTTCTTTATGGAAGCATGGGATACTACAGCTTCAAAGTGAATGTGTATCTCCGATTTGGGAATCTTCTGCAAAAATGAATAAAAACTTGTTTTAGTCAACAAGAACTCCTGACGTTTTTCATCCTTTTCCCTGCAGCAGAGTCATATCTGCCGCAGGAGTTACCTTCTATATCGGTATATTTTTTTACATACTTAATGTATTCTCTAATTCTGTAACAAGTTGGGCGAATGTGTCGAGCGCAGCCTGCACAGGCTCCGGGCTGGACATGTCTACGCCGGCGATTTTCAGCGATTCTATGGGGTACCGTGAGCCGCCGGACTTAAGGAATTTGAAGTAGTCCTCACGCTCTTTGTCGCCGCCGTTCAGCACCCGCTTTGACAGCGCGAGCGCGGCGGAAATGCCGGTTGCATATTTGTATACATAGAACGCGCCGTAGAAATGAGGAATACGCAGACCTTCCATGTCGCTGTTGCTTTCAAAGTGCATCTCCGGTCCGAAGTACTGCTCCAGCAGCTCCCGGTAGATTTTACGCAGCACTTCCGCTGACAGCGGTGTTCCGTGCTCCACCAGCTCATGGGCTTTAAGCTCATATTCCGCAAACATTGTCTGCCGGTGCAATGTAGCCAGAATGTCATTCGCGCGCATGGCAAGCAGGTATGCTTTCATGTCTTTGGAATCGGCATTCTTGAGCAGGTATGTAAAGACGAGCTCTTCATTGAAGGTGGAGGCTACCTCCGCCTCAAAAATGGTGTAGTTGTACTGCATGAACGGATTGTTGTGTACGGAATACCAGGTGTGCATGGAGTGTCCGCCTTCATGCGCCATTGTGAACACGTCACGGATGACAGAGTCATCATAGTTCAGAAGTATGTACGGGTTGCCGGTATACACGCCGCTGGAAAAAGCGCCGCTGCGCTTGCCTTTGTTCTCATATTTGTCCACCCAGCCGTGCAAAAGACCGTGGCACAGCGTGTCCGTGTATTCGGTGCCGAGCGGCGCGAGCGCGCTGCGGCAGATTTCAACCGACTGCTCATAGCTGGTGTTTGTCTGAATGTCCTTTACGAGCGGAACATATACATCGTAGTGCCGCAGCTCCTGTACGCCGAGCACTTTCTTGCGCAGCGCGTAAAAACGGTGCAGTACAGGCAGGTTCTTGTGCACGGTGCTGATAAGATTGTGGTACACGCTTACGGGCACTTTGTTGCTGTACAGCGCATGCTCAAGACATGAGCCGTAGCCGCGTGCGCGCATCTCAAACACGTCCTGATTGACTGAGCCCGCGTACAGGCTGGCAAGCACGTGCTGGTACTGCTCGAACATTCCGTAGAACTTTTTGTATGCCGCTTCCCGTACGGCGCGGTCGCTGTTTTCCATAAAGGTACTCCAGGTGGTCTGGGTGAGCGGTTTTTCGACTCCCTGTACATTCACGGTACCGAATGAAAAATCTACGTTGGTGAGCACTTCAAATGTTTTGTTGGCAGTTCCCGCAGGCTCTGACTGGAGCGCAAGCAGCCGCTCTTCCTTTTCGCTCAGCGTATAGGGCTTTATGTGGAGCAGCTTCTGGATATAGATACGGTAATCGGCAAACTCCGGCCGCTCGATCCATGCCTTGATGGTGTCGTCGGGAATGGCAAGCAGTTCCGTATCAAAAAAGCTCAGTTCGGATGACGACTGCGCTGCGGCCATCTGTATTCTGCCCTCACGGTTCATGGCCTCCGCATCACCCTGATCCTGCGTTGTCTGCAGGCCTGCATAGTTATAAACGCGCTCAATGGTTTTAGAAAGCTCTTCGTACGCTTTCAGCGCGGAAAGCAGTGTTTCCGGTGAGCTGCCGAGCGTCCCTTTGAACGCCGCGAGCTTTTTGGTCATCGGTTCTATAGTTGCCAGGGCTTTTTCCCAGTCACCATTTGTCTTAAAGAGGGATGTCAGATCCCATGTGTCGCACGCAGGTACGTCCTTGCGCTCAGGAATAGTAGTTTTGGTCATACATAAAGTATAACGTAAGGATTTTCCCGCAACAAGACCGCGGCGGGACAATGTTTGGATTTCCGTGGCGGTCTGCTGTTTTTCAGTGACTTTTTTACCGCTTTCTGCTATGCTTGCCGGTATGAAACATATTCCGGGGATTTTGTTAATTGTACTTTTGGCCGTGGCCGGTATACGCATCTATAATTCTAAACCGCATGTAACGGGCTACAGTATGCTTTTGTGGAACATGCCCGAAAAAAATCTGCAGGACGGAGATATTGTTCCTGTCTATATTAAATCAAATATTTCGCATGTGTATGTAGTCGGCCATCCCGATAAATCGAATAAGGAAAAGTTTGAGGTACCGCTGTGGCAGGTAACCGAACCGCAGTCTTTGGGAAAGACAAAAAAACAGGCGCTTCGGTACCAGGAATATTTCCATCAATATGCGCACGTCGCGTTGGACGGCCTGCCGGTACGCAATGAGCCGGTGAATACATCCAAGCAGGTATACCGCCTGCGGCTCAACGAAACGGTAAAACTGCTGTATAAGGGCAAAGGACAGCCGGTAATGGTGGGTAACCGTGCGCTTGAAGGCGACTGGCTCAGAATCCTTACGCAGGACGGTACGACAGGCTGGTGCTTTTCCAACAATCTCAGGCAGTTTTCCGTGGACGCGGAGGGCAAGGCCGTGGACACCGCCGGCAACGAAGTGGTGCAGGCGCAGGAAGATACGGCGCTGCGCGATATGCTGAGCAAAAAATGGTATCCTGATTACTATGTCGATATGATAAAGAGCAAGCTCATCGATCTTTCACGCATGAGCGTTTCGTACCGGTTTGACACAGGCGCAGCCTCCGGAACGGTGAGCCTTACGCTGCCTGACCTGCAGGTGTCATGGCCTTACGGCGGCGTGACTAAAACGGGCGACGGTGTGTACACGTATACGGGTATTCCGCTGTCAGTGACGGTACGCAATCCTGATTTTATTGTAGTGCGCTATACCGATACCGACGGCAAGCCGCGCGATTATAATATGGTGACCATACAGGAAAATATAGGCGAGCTTGTTGCGGCTGAAAATACACGCCGTACGCAGATACTGGCTTCCATCCGCAAGAACGGTTCTGAGTTTACAAGCTCCAACTACGGCAGCCTTTCCCTGCATGACGATAATTCATTCAGCTGGACAGGCTACCGTCTGCTGGTACCGTCATTGATTTCGCGGACGGCCGGCAGCACGGGAACGGTTTCCATTCAGTATTTTATTTCCGATTCGCTTAAAAAACAGTATGACGGTATGCTGACGTTTGTGTTCGACGGCATGGATAAGGAAGTGAATTTCCTTTACAAGATAGAAGATAACGGCCTGCGGCTTGAGGA
>CACZQF010000055.1 GCA_902783245.1 uncultured Spirochaetaceae bacterium
CCCTGGCGGCATAGATTGTCTTGACGACAAAAGTCCTGAAAACAAAGGGCTGCTTATCGACTATGCTGAAGTTACGGTAAAAAGAAAATAGGGCTTTGGTGCCCTTAAACGGTCTTACGCTCATACTGCCGTCCGGAAACTTGAAAGCGGGACTCAGCTTTTCTTTATTTTCATAACTTTCTTTACTTTCTTTAGATTAGATTTTTCTTGACGGGTGATTTTTGTGGGGCTACGATTTAATAGAATGTGCTCAGGTAAAAACAAACGGAGGAAATCATGAGTGTTGGTATTCGCATAAGAAATGCGGTAAAAATTTTTGACGGCAAAAAAATCATTGATAATCTGAATCTGACCGTTAAGGCGGGAGAATTCTTTACGCTGCTCGGCCCTTCCGGCTGCGGAAAAACGACGCTGCTGCGGATGATCGCCGGTTTTAATTCTATAGAGGGCGGCGATTTTTATTTCAATGACAAGCGGATCAATGATCTTGATCCTTCCAAACGGAACATCGGAATGGTATTTCAGAACTATGCCATATTCCCCCATCTGAGCGTCCGTAAAAATGTTGAATTCGGCCTGCACAATCTTAAGATGGAAAACGCTAAAATCCATGATCAGGCGGATTCTTTCCTGAAGCTTATGCAGATAGATCAGTTTGCTTCACGTATGCCTGAGCAGCTTTCAGGCGGTCAGCAGCAGCGCGTGGCCATTGCACGTGCGTTGTGCATCGAGCCCCATGTGCTGCTTATGGACGAACCGCTTTCAAATCTGGACGCCAAGCTCCGCGTTGAAATGCGTTCTGCAATCAGGGAGCTCCAGAAGCAGATCGGCATCACCACGATTTATGTTACCCATGATCAGGAAGAGGCCATGGCGGTGTCTGACCGTATAGCTGTTCTGAACAACGGAAAAATCCAGCAGATCGGTACGCCGAAGGCCATATACCAGCGTCCGGCGAACACGTTCGTCGCCTCATTCATCGGCCGGAACAATGTGATGGAAGGCAAGCTTACGGTTAAGGACAACCGCTGTCTGCTTACGGTGCTTGATTATACGGTTGAAGTCAACAATGTACAGGAAAAATACCGCAAGAATCAGGATGTGCTTGTGTCTATCCGTCCTGAGGAATTCCTTATGCAGCCTGACGGCTCAGACGGAATCACCGCAAAAGTGTATGACTGTATCTTCCTCGGCCTTAATACACATATCGTCATTGAGCTGGCGGACGGCAAGCGGTTTGAGACAATCCAGGTGTCACGCATTGACGACCTGCTGCAGAGAGGAAATGAAATTAAGCTCGGCCTTGATATTAACAAAATCAATATTTTCACTCCCGACGGTGAGACAAATATCCTGAACGGCGTAAAAAATGACAATGAGCTGCCGGAGGCATAGGCAATGACAAAAAGATTTAAATTTGATGTCTGGACAGTCATTTCCATTGTCATTATGGGACTGTTCATTCTGGGGCTGCTGTACCCCATGATAAAGATATTCCGGCTGGCTGTGCTTGACGGCGATGGAAAATTCACGATGAGCAATTTCGTCACCTTTTTTTCAAAGCCGTACTACAGTAAAACGATCTTGAACAGCCTGAAGCTTGCTATACTGATTACGTTCTTTTCTTTGGTCGTGGGAATTCCGCTTTCCTATTACTATTCATTCTACGTGCTGAAAGGCGCGAAAATGATTTTTATACTCAGCATCCTGTGCTGTATGTCGGCTCCGTTCATCGGTGCGTACGCATGGATTCTGCTGCTGGGCCGGTCCGGAGTTCTGACGGTGTTCCTGGAGCGTTTCCTGCATATAAAGATAGGGAGCATCTACGGCCTCGGCGGCATAGTGCTTGTAGAAACGCTGAAGCTGTTCCCGCTCGTGTTCATCTATATGAACGGCGCATTTAAGAATATCGACAACAGCCTGCTTGAGGCTTCCGCAAACCTGGGCTGCGTAGGTCTTAAGCGTGTGTTCAAAGTGACGCTGCGCCTGTGCATGCCCACGATTCTGGCGGCATCGCTGCTGGTGTTCATGCGCTCCTTTGCGGACTTTGGTACGCCGCTGCTGCTCGGCGAAGGATTCAGGACATTCCCGGTTGAAATCTACAATCAGTATCTGGGAGAAAACGGCACGGATTTCCATTTTGCCGCGACGATAAGCGTCATAGCTATTATCATCACCGCTCTGGTGTTTGCGCTGCAGAAATGGGGAACTAATAAGTTCAAGTTCTCTATAAATGCCCTGCATCCGGTGCAGAAAAAGAAGCCCGGCATGGTGCGCGGAATCCTGATGAATGCATACTGCTATATCGTCATTGCGTTCTCATTCCTGCCGCAGCTGTATGTTATATTCCTGTCATTCAAGAAGTGCGACATGGCTGTCTTTAAGCCCGGCTTCTCGCTGGACAGCTATAAGGCGGCCTCACGCCACCTTCTGACGCGCTCTCTGACCAATTCTCTGCTTATAAGCGGTCTGGCGCTGGCAATCATTATCCTGCTCTCTATTTTTATTGCATATCTTGTGGTGCGCCGTCCCAATCTGTGGAACCATCTGATCGACACGATCTCCATGATTCCCTATATCATTCCGGGCGCGGTCATCGGTATTGCGCTTGTCATTGCGTTCAGCAACAAGCCGCTCGCGCTTACCGGTACGATGATCATAATGGTGATGTCGTTCGTTATACGGCGTATGCCCTATACCATACGTTCCACTACGGCAAACCTGATGCAGATACCTATGAGCATTGAGGAGGCATCCATAAGTCTGGGTACGTCAAAACTTAAGACGTTCCGCAAGGTTACGGTACCTATGATGGTGAACGGCATTCTTTCCGGCGCCATTCTGAGCTGGGTTTCATTGGTAACGGAGCTGTCAAGCTCAATCATTCTGTACAACAACAGCACCATTACGCTTACCATGTCGGCGTATGTGTCTATTGCCATGGGCAACTACGGCATGGCCTGTGCTTTTTCTTCAATACTGACGGTACTGACATTCATTTCATTGCTGCTGTACCTGAAGATAAGCGGTGCTGAGGATATTCAGATGTAGGTGCCTGCAAAGGCACAAGGGTGCCTCGAAAAAGGACATCTTCGATGTTGAAGTTTTTCGAGGTACTCGAAGAAAATGTATATTTTCCGGTATATGCCGGATTAGAACATAAGGAGTGAAAGATGAAAAAAATTGTAGGTCTTGTTGCAATGGGACTGGCAGCTGTAAGCATGTCAGTGTTTGCAGGTGGCAGCGGTGATAAGAAGAACAACAGAGTGGTTCTGTATTCTTCAATGACAGAAAATGATATCAGCAATCTGTCCCGGCTTTTTGAAGAAAAGAATCCGGGAATGACCATTGAAGTTGTTAATGGTTCTGCCGGTGAGCTGACGGCTCGTATCCGCGCTGAGAAAAACAATCCTCAGGGCGATGTTATGTGGGGCGGCTTAGGCAACAGCGACGGAAAGATCAATGCCGATCTTTTTGAGAACTATCTGACGGAATATGAGCCTGATGTTATGGAAGGCTACAAGTCAAACAACGGTTTTTATAATCTTGACCACCTTTCTACGGTTGTATTCTGCGTGAATACTGATCTGGAAAAGCAGCTCGGCCTGAACATTAAGGGATATGCAGACCTGCTGGATCCTCGGCTTAAGGGTAAAATGGTTCTTTCTGATCCGAATTCTTCTTCAGCTGCATGGAACAACCTGTGCAACATTATGGCCGTATATGGCAATGACAGCGCTGCTTCATGGGATTATATGGAAAAACTGCTGAGAAATGATATCGTTATTT
The DNA here is from genome assembly GCA_902783245.1 of uncultured Spirochaetaceae bacterium. Taxonomy (GTDB): domain Bacteria; phylum Spirochaetota; class Spirochaetia; order Treponematales; family Treponemataceae; genus Treponema_D. Next base: position 3,790 of record CACZQF010000055.1, read on the forward strand.
CAACATCTTCTTCCGTATGTTTCAAGAGCGTTCAGACCGGAGAGTATGTAGTTGGCCTGACCTATGAGGACGGTGCATCTACGCTGCTTAAATCCGGTGCTACCAACATCAAGATGGTATATCCTGCTGAAGGAACCTCTGCCTCTGCATTCGGCTGCGCAATGATCAAGGGCTGCAAAAACCCCGAGGGTGCAAAAAAACTCATTAACTTCCTTATGAGCCCCGACGGCGAGACCGCGCTCGGCAATGCGCTGCAGACTCTTCGTCTGACCAACTCAAAGGCTGCCTATACATCAAAGTATCTTCCTGACAGCAAGGATGTAAAATGGGTTGTCCGCGACGTTGACTGGCTTATTGAGCACAAAAAGCCTGTTCTGGAGCACTGGAACAGCCTGTATACATCAATTCATAAATAAGCTGCGGTGAAAAAAGCTCCCCGGCAGACGGGGAGCTTTTTTTATCATGATCTGTTTTGCCGTCGGCAGGAACAGGTGTTGCAAGGAGAGGGTATGACGGATAAAAAATCAATAGTTCAGTACGACGCGCTGCGGATTGTGCCTGATGAATTCGCAGCAGTATTCGGTGCGCAGACTCCGATTCTTATTGCGGATAAAAATACGTGGGCTGCTGCCGGGCAGGGGGTGTATGATGCATTTGCTTCTGCCGGTACTACCCCTGAGAAAATATTGTTTCCTGATACAGATGTATATGCTGACTATGGTCAGATTGAATATATTAAAAAACTCCTGAGCACACTGGACGGTGTGCCGCTTGCCGTTGGATCCGGCAGCTTGAATGATATTGTCAAGCGTGCCAGCTTTGAGCTCAAGCGTGCGTATGCGCTGGTACCTACGGCTCCGTCCGTGGACG
>CACZQF010000056.1 GCA_902783245.1 uncultured Spirochaetaceae bacterium
ACCGACCAGTCCGACACCTTGCGCAGCAGCCTGAACTTCAGATCGTCATCATTCTGGATGTGCTGCTTGTAGGACGCGGGCGCAGTCTGCACGATAGTCTTGATAATCGTAATAAAGGCGTTGATATGATCGATGTGACGGCTCAGCGTGGTGCTCGCAAAATCGGGAGCGACGCGTTCCTTGCCGTTCTTCTGAAAGCTCTTGATAAAGTTAAAGACGCCGTAGTTTGCCTTGATATGGTATTCAGGCGACATCATCAGGCGGTCAATATACTGCTGGGTTCTGGCAGGAATGTTGGGCAGAGAGCTTGTGCGTGCCTGCTTCATCGGCGCGGCCTGCGCCTGAGGCTGCGCTGATTCTGCGCCGGGCCTGCTGCTTTTTGCTGAGGCGCGGGGTGCCGGGCCTGCTGCCGCCGCATGCCGTTTGATAGGCTGCTTGGGCATCTTTGACATATCGATGGGGGCAGACTTTTCGGTGAATATCTCACCCCCAAGGATTTTAGTCATGCGCTTTGCTTCTTCTGCATCGATTGCGCCTATGTTCTTCCTTGTCTGATCAAGCGTACCTGGTTCATAAATCGCTTTGTCGCCCACGGGTGTCTCTCCTCTAAAAACGGATCATGCTGTCTTTGATAATGCCCGGAAACCCCTTCAAGTTAATCTTCTCACCGCCGGCAGTGAGCAAAGTTCCTGTAAAAAGACCATAGATCATGTGATACTTTGCAGTAATAACAAAGGTATTCATATTACGGGCATGGTCAGAAACCGGCGAGAATTCCAGATCAACCATGCTCTCCGTGTCCTGAATGACCCATGTCTTGCCGATACCGAACGGATGTGTAATGTATATCTGCGGCAGCGGGGTAATCTCTCCATCAACAAAGAGCGTATTAGCATTACATTTACTAGTATCGGCTGCATCGAGGGATGAGCTTACTATTCTGAACGTAATTTTTTTCCCGTTGACTATGCCGAATCCCGTAAGGGTGGTGGTGACCGTCTCGCGTTTATAATACGCGCGGTTCAGAGAAACAAGCGCAAGGCCGTCGGTGTCGTCCATGGTCTTTTCGGGCAGCGTCTTGGTTGCCGCCATCGAAAGTGCGCCGTGTATGGTACATGCGGTAAGCCAGGTGGCCGAGCAGCGGCGCTGCGTGGGCGCGGGCGTAACCGCCGTAATTTCCGCGGTGTCGGGCGCATTGAGTCTGCCGGTAAATGCGGCGTTCGCCGAGCAGCGCACAGAATCGCCCTTTACGCTGAACAGCAGTGAAATCTTATTATAGCGGCGGTCCCAGCTGATCCTTATGTATCTGGTTTTGCGGAAGCTCGCGCAGATTGCATTCGACAGCCTGATGGGCACCAGCCGCTTGCGCGGTCCGATATATGAACGGTAGGCCTGCTTCGTATTCGTCTTGGTGTTCCAGAACACCGTCTCGGCAAAACCGAACAGTTTTGCGTCAAAAAAATGCGCGGCGCCGATATAGTCGCCGATTGAAAAATTAAAGCTGAGCGTACTTCGGATAAGAAACCGCGTGATGATTGCCGGCAGCGGAACATCGCCGAAAGGATATTTAACGCCTTTTATATCAAGATGGGAAGGAACTCCTCTGAATGTTCCGAAAGTGGGTTTGCCGTTGCGTATCAGCCTGAACGGGGGCTCAGTTACCGATCTAGTATACAAAATTACCTCGTAATTTTTTTATTACTTATGAGTATATCCGTTTTTTTCCACTTATGCAAATTTTCTGCCGTGAAACTTGCCTATAAAAAACTTGTGCCCGTATCGGAACTGGGGTACAATAGACATGGGCGATAATTTTGTTATCATTCAGGTCTGATTAAGGCAGAGAGGTGAATTATGGGCATCAAATTGTATTCTCTTGGAGCTGCACAGGAAGTAACGGGATCAAAGCATGTCATTGAAATCGACGGCCGTTCCATTATGGTGGACTGCGGCGCCTTTCAGGGCAAGCGGAAAGAATCCGATGAAAAAAACCGTAACTTTAAGTTCGATCACGACGGATTGGAGGCGGTTGTACTTACCCACGCGCACTTTGACCACTGCGGACTGCTGCCGGTACTGGTAAAGCACGGATATCAGGGAAATATATATGCTACCCCTGCAACAAGGGACCTCGCTAATCTGGTGATGATGGACAGCGCGCGCATACAGGCGCGGGACGCGGAATTCCTTGCCAAGCAGGCTGCAAAGCGCGGTGAAAAATTCACGTGGCGGCCTATCTATAATGAAGAAGATTGTACCAAGGCCGCGAACCAGATCGTAACGGTGTCTTATAACCGCAAGATGTACATTGCGCCCGACGTACAGCTGGAATTCTTTGACGCGGGCCACATTCTCGGCTCGTCATTCGCCTATTTTACGATAAAGGGACTGCACGGCAATATAACGGCGCCTTCCGCGCTGCGCGCCGGCAACGGCAATGAAGTGCGCATTCTGTACACGGGCGACCTGGGCCGATGCGAAAAGCCCATCATCCGCGATCCTGCCACGGATCTGCCTGCGCCTGACTATATCTTTTTGGAAAGTACGTACGGCAACCGCAAGCATGAGGGCAATGAATTCGCCATGCATGAGCTTGAGCGCGTAGTGCACCATGCCGTAGAAAAGAAAGGCAAGATACTGATACCGACGTTTGCCATAGAGCGCGCGCAGGAGCTGGTGTATTACCTGCATCTGCTTACGGATAAAGGCCGCATACCGTCCATACCGATCTACGTAGATTCGCCGATGGCCACGAGCGCCACGGGTATTTTCGGCGTGCATCCTGAATGCTATGACGAAGAAACCAAAGAAGCGTTCCTCAGGCATCATAAAAACCCGTTCGGTTTCGGCGCGCTCACCTTTATCAACAGCGTGGAAGAGTCCAAGCTGCTGAACAAAAAAGAAGGACCGATGATCATTCTGAGCGCGGACGGCATGTGCGAAGCCGGCCGCATCCTGCACCACCTGGCCAACGGTATCGGAGATCCGCGGAACACCGTGCTCATTGTAGGCTATATGGCTGAAAACACGCTGGGCCGCAGAATCAGGGACGGCAAGAAGGATGTAAAGATCATGGGTGACTGGTACCATGTGAATGCCGACGTGGAGCTGATCGATGCGTTCAGCGCGCATGCCGACTATGAAGAAATCACGGAATGGCTTGACTGCCTGGACAAGAGCCGGCTCAAGCAGATATTCCTTGTGCACGGCGAACCGGACGCGCAGGCGTTCCTGACGAACTATCTGGCCGAGCACGGCTATGCCAACGTGACGACCGTAAAGTATGACGAAGTGTACGAGCTGTAGGCGTTCTGCCTGCTGAAAAAAAAGCGGCTGCCCGTATACGGACAGCCGCTTTTAGCAGACCATCGCCTCCTAGATAATAACGCCTTTTGTTGAAGGCACGGCGCCCTGCCGCCGCGCGTCGATTTCAACGGCGGCGCGGATGGCGCGGGCCGCTGCCTTGAACAGGCCTTCCATTTTATGATGATCGCTGCGTCCGCGCAGCACGTCCAGATGCAGGTTGCATCTGGCTCCGGTAACGAATCCCTGCCAGAAATCCTCAAAACAGTCGGTCTGAAAGCTTGCGGCGCACGGTGCTGTACCGTCCGCGCCTGCTGAAACCAGCGGAATGCCGGTCAGCTGCGCGTCACATACCAGATACGGCCTGCCGCCGAAATCTACGGCAGCGCGGCACAGGCTTTCGTCCATAGGATACAGAAAGAATCCGCTGCGGAAAATACCGGCGCAGTTGCCGAGCGCTTTGGCAAAGCAGGTACCGAGCACGATGCCCGTGTCTTCGATCAGGTGGTGCTGGTCCACCTGCAGGTCGCCGTGCAGCGTTCCGCGCAGGTCGAACATGCCGTGCTTGCAGAAAGAGCGGAGCATGTGGTCAAAAAAACCGACGGGGTTGGCAACTTCGCAGATTCCGCTGCCGTCAAGGTTCAGGGAAAGTGATATCTGAGTTTCTGAAGTATTCCGTTCTACTGTTGCGGTTCGTGCCATATGCGCTCCTTATAAACACTACGTCAGCGGGCAATACTGACGCTAGGCCAGTACTTTTCTAAGCTCATACTCAAGGATATCCGTTGCACCGAGCTCTTTGAGCCGGGGCAGCAGGTTGGGAACTTCGCTTTTGCGCACCGCGATTTTAATGGCGTAGCCGTTGTCGCCGTACAGCGGAGACACGGTGGGGCTGCGCATGGCGGGAAGTCCCTTGACCAGACCGTCGAACTTTTCTTTCGTGCAGTTCATCTCAAGCATCACGCGGTCACGGGCGTCAATGACTGCTTCGAACAGCATTTTAAGCTCCATGATCTTGCGCTTTTTTTCGGGCACTTTGAGCGCTGCCTTGGAGGCGAACATGCGGGTTGAGCTGGACATGATGGTGTCGATGATGCGCAGGCCGTTCTCTATAAGGGTGCGGCCGGTTGCGGTGTTGTCGATGATCATATCCGCGTCATCGGGCGGGAACACTTCCGTGGCGCCGTAGGTGCGTACCACCAGATGGTTATATTTGCGGCTGTCCAGCCATTTGCGTGCAATGTGCTCGTATTCCGTGGCTACAATGATACGCCGCTTTAAAAGCTCTTCATCCTTTGTGTTGTTCGGTACTGCGGCTACGATGTGGACGGGATCGAATCCCAGATCCATGATTTCCTCTACATCGGCATCGGTTTCGTCAATCCAGTCCTTGCCGGTAAAGCCGACGTCATGGGAACCGAGCTCAAGCAGTTTGCCGATGTTCTGGGGTTTCATAACCTTGGCCTCAAGATCATCCTGATTCACGGTCGGACGGTATGCGCGCTCCGGCAGAGAAATCTTGATTCCGGCGCCGCTGAACAGGCCTATGACGTTTTCGTAGATGCGTCCTTTGGGCAGTAATACCTTAAGTTTATCCATATCTATCTCCCGGTTGTGCTGTACATCTCTAAACCCGCGCATGCGCGGCGTTTTAGAGGCGTGTAGTTACTAAAATTGAAGTAATACTGTAGAAAGTATATAAAAAATGCATAAGATAATCAACGTATCCGGCGGGGACTGCATCCGGAACAGGGCAGGATGCAGCGGGGCATCAGGCCGGGACTGCGCCGCCGCCCGTGCTGATCGGCAGGTTTACGGTGTTCTGTCCTTCCTGTACGGTTATGGTGTTTGATTTGCCGGAGAACAGCACGGCCTTCTGCCCGCCGGGCAGCAGCATGTAGACATCCGCCGACACGTACAGGGTACCGCATCTTTTTTTTGTGGTCTTAAATGCATTTTGGGTTTATAGTTATATAAGGATAACTCAAAAAAGGACATCTCCGATGCCTGAAGTTTTGCGAGTTTCCCATACACGAGTTCAAAAATGGAGTTTTTGAAGCTCAGAAATCAAATCCCTGAGGAGGTTATCGTATGGATCTTAAATTGAAGGATAAGGTCGTTGTAATCAATGCCGTTACCGGCGGTATCGGCAAGGCAATTGCAAAGGCGTTTGCCGAA
>CACZQF010000057.1 GCA_902783245.1 uncultured Spirochaetaceae bacterium
CTACACCAACAATAACGGCATTATTTCCGGTATCGGCAGCAGCGGTGATGATAACCCGCCCGCCGGGTGCAGAACTGACACCCAGCCAGGTGCCGCACCTGCTTTCGGCCAGGTGCCGCACTTGCTTTCGGCCGGGTGCCGCACCTGCTTTCGGTCAGGTGCCGCACCTGCTTTCGACAGGGAGCGTCCGCTACTTTGTCCTGCTCGCCGCGATTTCTGCATCGGTAAATCCCCGGCACTTGCTGTCGAGGATTGCACCGCCGATATCGTTGGCGCCGTTTTTAGTTTCACAGGCATTCATCACAAGATCACCGTAGCGGACTTTTTCTCCTTTCTGGATTATGCCGCCTTTTACCAGCACGCTCGGGCTGCCTTCATTCGGCCAGTGGAAGTTATCAAGCTGATTTGAATCTGCGCTGCACTTTGTAAGCGTTACCGTACCGAACTGGTTGTTGCATGCATAGCCTGATTTGTAGTTGCCCGTTGCACTGCAGCCGGTCAGCGTATGATGGAGCGTTTTTGAAACCGGATAGTCATCCACATTATGCAGTCCGCCCAGCTTAAACCCGTTGCCGTTGGAATAGTAACCGAGTCTTTTTCCGCTCCGGTCAAGTCCGCTGTAGTCAGCACGGCACTTTTTAAGCGTCACTGATCCGTGCGCGCCGAGCAGATCCCAGCCGTCATCCCCGTTGTATTCAGCCCTGCAGTTTTCAAAATAGTTTCCTTCGCCGCAGTCCAGCTTTGCGGCAAAACCGTCTGCGTTTTCGCCGCCGTTCCATTCGTCTACATTATCGTGGGAATAGCAGTCAATAAAGCGGTTGTTCGCACCGCCGTTACAGACCTGCACGCCGGAGTCATGGTTATAGCAGAATTCCATCTTTTTGAACACGTTATTACTGCCGGTTACGTAGACGCCGTTGTCAGCCGCGTTCTTTATTACAAAACCGGTGAACACGTTGCTGCTGCCGGTCACTTCAAATCCATGCCCCGCATCAAGAATTTTTTTGAGCGCCTTTACGCTTTCATCCTTGCTTTTGGTCAGCTTTACATGTTTTTCGCCGTTTTCTACTTCATCAATGCATTTTTTGAGCAGCTCCATATCCGCGCCCGCAAAGGTCGGAGTAAAATCTACGGCAGCGTTTTTCTTTCCCTTAAAGGTGAGCCCGTCTTTATCCAAAAGAATCGTTCCGGACTGAACCTCACCCTCAATGATGATTGTATCCCCGGACACAGCCTGTGAAACCGCATCCTGCAGCGAAAGTCCGCCCGCCGTTACTGTATACTTTTTTGCAAAAAGCAACGCGCTGCTCGCCATACATAGAACACATACCAACTTTCTCATAATTCCTCCAATAAAGTCCAAATTACAGTACCGCCTGACAGAAAGTCCGGCATCGTCTGCTTTTTTAACAGTATAGCACAGACCGCATGGTAAGTTCAGCCGCTGCGCCCCCGTCGGCCGCCCCATCTGCCGTATAAAAAAGACCACCAGATATAGTGTTGCCCACCCTATTTTATTGACATATACGCACTAAATATAGTATTGTTATTCCACTACACAAAAAAAACAAAGGGTGGGAAAATGAAAATCATAAAACGGAGCGGCGAGGAAGTCGCTTTCAACGAAGAAAAAATAGTAACGGCCATTCAGAAGGCCAACAACGAAGTCCCTTCAAACGATCAGCTTTCCGACCTGCAGATACAGCAGATTTCCGACAGCATCACGCTGGAATGTAAGGATGCACCGACCGCCCCCAACGTGGAGGATATTCAGGACTGGGTTGAGGACGGCATCATGAAAGCCGGCGCCTATGAAGTGGCTAAAAAATATATTACCTACCGCTACCAGCATGCGCTTATCCGCAAGGCGAACACCACCGACCAGCAGATTCTGAGCCTGCTTGAGTGCAACAACGAAGAAGTCAAACAGGAAAACTCTAATAAAAACTCCACCGTGGTCAGCGTACAGCGCGACTACATGGCCGGCGAAGTGTCAAAGGATATTACCAAGCGGTTCCTGCTGCCCGAGGACATCGAGCAGGCGCACGAAGAAGGTATCATCCACTTTCACGACGCGGACTACTTTGCCCAGCACATGCACAACTGCGATCTGGTGAATCTGGAGGATATGCTCCAGCACGGTACGGTCATCAGCGGTACCAAGATCGACACGCCGCATTCTTTTTCTACGGCATGTAACATCGCCACGCAGATCATCGCGCAGGTAGCCAGCTGCCAGTACGGCGGACAGAGTATTTCACTTGCGCACCTTGCGCCGTTTGTTGAAGTTAGCCGCCGCAAGATCATCAAGGACATTAATGAAACCGTGGAAACCTGCGGCCTGGTGCTCACGCACGACCAGATGGAGTACATGGTGGAGCGCCGGCTGCGCGAGGAAATCACGCGCGGCGTGCAGACCATCCAGTATCAGGTGGTCACCCTTATGACCACCAACGGTCAGGCGCCTTTTGTCACCGTCTTTATGTATCTGAACGAAGCAAAGAACCAGCAGGAAAAAGACGACCTTGCGCTCATCATTGAGGAGGTGCTGCGGCAGCGCTATCAGGGTGTAAAGAACGAAAAAGGATTCTGGGTCACCCCCGCGTTCCCCAAGCTGATCTATGTGCTTGAGCCCGACAATATTGAGCAGGGCTCAAAGTACTACTACCTTACGGAGCTGGCGGCAAAATGTACCGCCCGCCGCATGGTGCCCGACTATATCTCTGAAAAAAAGATGCTGGAGCTCAAGGACGGCAACTGCTATCCGTGCATGGGCTGCCGCTCGTTCCTTACTGTCTACCATGATCCCGAAACCGGCAAGGCAAAATTCTACGGCCGCTTTAACCAGGGCGTAGTCACCATCAATCTGGTGGATGCAGCCTGCTCATCACAGGGAGACAAAGAGGCGTTCTGGAAGATTCTGGACGACCGTCTGCAGCTCTGCTACCGCGCGCTCATGGCACGGCACAACAGGCTTCTCGGCACGCCGTCAGACGTTGCGCCCATTCTGTGGCAGAACGGCGCGCTCGCACGCCTTAAGAAGGGCGAGGTCATCGACAAGCTGCTGTACAACGGATACTCAACCATCTCGCTCGGCTATGCCGGACTGTATGAGTGTACGCGCTACATGACAGGCAAGAGCCACACCGACCCCGAGGGCGCTCCATTCGCGCTTGAGGTCATGAACCGTCTGAACCAGGCCTGCCGCACATGGAAAGAAAAGGAGCATATAGATTTCAGCGTATACGGTACGCCGCTTGAAAGCACCACCTATAAGTTTGCAAAGTGCCTGAAGCGCCGCTTCGGTATCATTCCCGGCGTTACAGACAAGAACTATATAACCAACAGCTATCACGTGCATGTCACGGAACCGATCGATGCGTTCACCAAGCTTACCTTTGAGTCAAAGTTTCAGGAGCTGTCTCCGGGCGGCGCCGTAAGCTATGTGGAGGTGCCCAACATGGAGGGCAACATTCCGGCGGTCATGGCGCTGCTCAAGCATATCTATGAGAACATCATGTATGCGGAGCTGAACACAAAGAGCGACTGCTGCCAGAAATGCGGCTACACCGGTGAAATCCAGATCCAGAAGAACAACGACGGCAAGCTCATCTGGCAGTGCCCGCAGTGCGGCAACACCGACCAGAGCACCATGAACGTGGCCCGCAGAACCTGCGGCTATATCGGCACGCAGTACTGGAATCAGGGACGCACGCAGGAAATCAAAGAGCGGGTGCTCCATCTGTAGCGGGAGCGCGGCGCATTCATGAATTACGGGAATATAAAGCCCACCGACATTGCGGACGGCACCGGAGTCCGGGTATCGCTGTTCGTGTCGGGGTGCCGTAACCACTGCAAGGGCTGCTTCAATGCGGACACCTGGGACTTTGCCTACGGCTCGCCGTTCACGCAGCAGACGGAGGAGCATATTCTTTCGCTGCTCGAGCCTGCGTTCATCAGCGGACTCACCGTGCTCGGCGGAGAACCGTTTGAAGAAGAGAACCAGCGCGTGCTCTGCCCTTTTTTAGAGCGCGTAAAGCAGCGCTTTCCGGAAAAGACTATCTGGTGCTACACCGGCTATATCTGGGACAAAGACCTTGCACCTTCCGACGGCAGGAAGCACACGGAGGTGACGGACCGCATGCTGTCGCTCATAGACGTGCTGGTTGACGGCCCGTTCATACTGGAGCAGAAAGATCTTATGCTCCAGTTCCGGGGCTCTGCCAACCAGCGGCTGCTGATAAAAAGCGGCGGCACCTTCGTGCAGACAGTCTCAGTCTGACTTGTCTAAAGCGGACGCAATAATCTGCACATGCAGGCGTGCGTCTGCAGCAGCCGCGCATCTGCGGCTCAGTTCACTGTAATCAATTCATACTGACGGGTACCCATACCCATCTTTTCCGCATGGGCAAGCTGCACCGTCCAGTCGGTGGTAGGATGCACGTCCTTTGCCCAGTCGTCATGGGTATGCTCGCGCTCGTCCATAATCGTACCATGCAGCATGGGCTGCTTGTTCATCAGATCAACGCACGCCTGATCAAGCGCCACCGCATCGAACGATGCAAGGATTCCCACATCGGGGATTATCGGCGCGTCATTTTCCGCATGGCAGTCGCAGAACGGAGACACGTCTACGATCAGCGAAATATGGAACTGCGGACGTCCCTTCACCACAGCGGCGGCATACTCAGCCATGCGGCAGGAAAGCAGCTCCAGAGAATCATGATACACCGGCTGCACCGCATCCTTAGGACATACGCTGATGCAGCGGCCGCATCCCACGCATTTTTCATGATCAATCACGCATTTACGGCTGCTCACCACCGGCGCGCCGTGCGCGCAGATCCGCGCGCATGCACCGCAGCCGATGCACAGTTCCTGCGCGACGTTCGGCTTGCCGGAGCAGTGCTGGTCCATTTTGCCCGCACGGCTTCCGCAGCCCATGCCGATATTCTTTACCGCTCCGCCCACGCCGGTCATCTCATGCAGCTTAAAGTGGCTCAGCGAAATGAACACGTCGGCATCCATGACCGCCCTGCCGATCTTAGCCGTTTTTATGTACTCGCCTTCGGGAAACGGAACCTCAGCCTCATCATCGCCTTTCAGGCCGTCGGCTATAATGACATGGCAGCCCACCGTCAGCGGGTTGAATCCGTTCACATAGGCAGTATCAAGGTGGTCAAGCGCGTTCTTTCTGCCGCCCACATACAGCGTGTTGCAGTCCGTCAGAAACGGTTTGCCGCCCGCTTCCTTCACCAGACCGGCGACCGTCCTGGCATAGTTGGGACGCAGGTACGCCATATTTCCAAGCTCACCGAAGTGCATTTTTATTGCCGTAAATTTATCCGTAAAGTCAATGCTGTTCATTCCGGCGGTGCGCAGCAGCCGCTTGAATTTCATCAGAATACTTTCTTCAAGTTTTGTCCTGAACGACGTAAAATAAACCTTTGCTTCAGCCATAACACTCTCCCTCATCTAAAATTCCCGCCCCGACCTTGGTCGGGACAAAATAGTGGCTGACGCAACATCACTACAGACTGACACTTCCCGCCACCTCCTAAAAAGCCCTGTCCGGGCAGAGCCGTACAGGTGATGTTCTAATTATACGGGTGAAAAGCTGAAAACACCAGAAAAAAAATACAGACAGCATGCCCGCCGCACGGAGCGGCGGGCAGCGGATTAGTTGCCGGAGTAGTCTGCTGTTGTCCAGCCGGACGGGATGCCACTGTCGCCAGTCTCCCATGTCGCAGCCGAAGCCTTATAGAACGTACCGATGGAAGCGACACCATCGACCCAATTAGACAGCGCATTCTCTGCACCCTTATTCGTGGCAAGACAGGTGATTGTATTCAGGTTACTACAGTTTGCGAACATTGTTTCATAGCATCTCTTCACCAGAACAGGTGCGCCAAGCACAGGAGATGCGGTGAGCTCCGTACAACCGACGAACATGTCCCAATAGCAGACTTCTGCCAGTGTCATGGCAGGCAGTTCCGGCGCGCTAGTCAGTCCTGTACAGCCGCTGAACATTGCTCTATAACAACCATCCGCAAGCGTCAGAGCAGGAAGCGCAGGCGCGGCGGTGAGTCCCGTACAGCCGGAGAACATTTCTGAATAGCAAAAGTCTGCCAGCGTCTCGGCGGGCAGCGCGGGAGATGCGGTAAGCCCTGTACACCTGTTGAACATAGCATGATAGCAGCTGTCTGCAAGAGCAATGGCGGGCAGCTCCGGCGTCCGGGTCAATCCGGCACACCCTCTGAACATATAGTCATAGCAGTACCTCGACAGCGTAACGGCGGGCAGGCACAGCTGCTTTGACGCATGGCTTTTTAAATGGGTGTCAGAACTGCTTTGATTAAACAGGCTTTCAAAGGCATAGTCCTGTGCTATAACCGATGCATGAGGGTTCCAGTCTTCCCCGCTCAGCGTAAGCAGGCTCATCACGTTGCCGTACAGATAGCAGTCGGCGCTGCTGGTAATATTCATGCAGTTGCTTAACTGATCATCAGGATTTTCCGAGCCTGCAGCATACAGGCAGACCACGTCTCCGGCCGTTACGTCAATGCTGTCAGAAACAGGAGCCGTAAGCGCGCCTCCGTTCTGCGTGTAGCGCAGCGTAGACCACTTTCTTGCAATGGTGATGGTGCCGTCAGTGATCGCCTCAAAGGTAAGCGGCACGCACCTGCTGAGCATGGCCACAGGCAGGGTAATCGCATTGTCGCCCGGCTGTATGACAAACGGCTCCGACATGCCTTCAAAATACACAAGGCGTCCGTACGCGGCGCTCCGGCGGTACGCTTCCGCCTTGACCTGCACCGTACCGCCTGCGGGCAGCTGATCAAAGGCAACGACCGTACCTTCCTTTACCGAAACGGTCTTGGTCTGCTCAACCGCGCCCGTAATCGATATATCCAGATACAGTCCGCTATAATCAGCCGCACTGCGCTCCGCAGCTACTGAGGCTTCAATGATGCGTCCGCCGGCAGAGTTCAAATTATACGCGGTCGC
>CACZQF010000058.1 GCA_902783245.1 uncultured Spirochaetaceae bacterium
ATTTTTTCCCGGTCACGGATATTTTGTGCATTTTTTGAGATTCCTCCTGTTTCTTCAAATGTGTTGTAGCGCTGCCATACAAATCCTCTCCGGAGGAGGTATTTGTACATCTGCTTTTTTGTCATGCGGAATTTAAGAGCTGTCTGCTGCAGGGAATGGGATGCTGCATATTCCTTGATCTGCAGCTCAGTCTGCGAGTGCTTCGTAACTGCCTCAAGAGGCTTGAGGTCTGCATCCGTATAACGCAGTGACAGTGCTTTATAGGCTGTCCAGTAGGGAGAACAAAAGAACCTGAAATCCCGTTCCTGCGCTGCGGAGCAGATCACATACATCGCCAGATAGCTCCAGCTCCGGCTTTCCGTTAAGAAGATCACAACACCTCTGTGCCGGAGCCGTCGGTTCCGCCTGTCCCGAATGAGAATACAATATCCTCGTCATCCGGAGGCAGCATGAAGTTGATTATTACCGCCGGGGACAGGTCTTTTACGCTCTCGTCCCTCCATATGTCCTCCGGGCTTCTGCCTTTCTTTACCTCCGCAAGGGCATAGATAAGCGCCGTCTCAAAACCCCCAGCGAAGCCCTCGGCGAATTTCTTCTCTTTCTCCCTTTTCAGCACATCCTGCGGCAGCTCCGCCGCAGGGCTGATGACAGGTCTTTCCGCTCCGTCCGTATGCGCGAAGGTGTCCAGCGGCGCAGGCGCTCCCGTGCCCGTTTCCTGCGCAGGCTCCTTAGTCTTTTTTGCTTTTGCTGAGATCATCTCGTTATAGGCCGTTGACGGGGCTTTCTTTCCCGTCCGCACCTCTTCCTTGAGCTTGTCGTCGCCTTTTTTTTCTATGGCGGTCATCATCTCAACGGTGCGAGGTGATGTCCCTGTCATACGGGCGATCTGAGCAGACTTTTTGCCGCCGGTTTTACCGTCCTAATCCGCCATTGCCAGAAGCTCGTCACCGCTCAGCTCATTAAGACGGTTGACGTATGGATAGAGCTCCGAGGCTGACAGGTTCCGTCTCCGGATCTGCTGGGATAAGGCATATATCATGGCGGCACGTTTGTCCGCAAAATCCTTATGCTCATAAACGGCGATCTCATAGAGGCCTGCTTTTTTCGCCGCGGCAAGACGGGTATAGCCGTCGATAAGAATTTTCGTGCCATCGGCACGGATCCACAGGTGTACGGGATGGCTCTTGTCGAAACCGTCCTTTATCATGTCCGCCGCCATCCGTTCTACGGCTGACGCCGAAAGCGGCATCAGGCTCTGGAAGTCCGGATCTTTCGCGCCATCCAGCTCTGTCAGACTCATCATAATGGCAAGACTGGCAGTACCGTTGTTCAGGTTGAAAGCGGTACCGCCCATGTTTAAGTTCAATTTGTTGTGTCCCATAAGCCGCTCCTATGCTATTCCTACGCTCTTTAGAAGCAGGACGACCAGAAATGAAAGGCTGATTGAGAAAAGTAATGTGCCCACGAGAACTATAGCGGTCTTTAAGACCTGCTCTTTTAGATTGTCGCTCATCAGAATGTTCCCTCCGGATCTACAGGCTCCGCTACAATGAACGACGCAAGACGGCAGACGGCAGTACGCAGTTTTTCAGCTGTTTTCGCTTTTCCGATTTTTTCCGCTGCATCAGTGGCGTATTTGACCTGCTGCGTGTACGGCACTATTACATCGGGTATGAAGTTCGGATAATTCTCAAGGTAGGCGTTCATATACTCTTTCTGAATGGGAATTTCCGGGCGGAAGCCGTTGAAGAACAGACCCCAACGAGCACTATTGTCTGTGTCGAGCTTTAGATTTATGCCGAGCTGGTTGATCGGCACAAAATCATACTTTGATGGCATCACAGGCGTTACGATGACGTCGGATGCATTGAAAGCCGCTATGTGCAGCGCAAAATAGTTCGCCGGAGTATCCAGCAGAACGACGTCATAAAGCTTATCAAGTCCTGATTCCCGTATCTTGTTCTTGAGAAGATACGGAGAATTGAAATTCACCCGAGTCAAGGATGAATCGACACGAAGAATGTCAATGTTCTTCGTGTTGGATGGAATGATGAAATCCGACATGTCATCCATCCGTGATACATTCATGAGACACGCGGCGATGTGCCGCTTGTTGTCCCGGTCGATGTCTCCGAGATTGGCAGGGTTGAATGTCTGCTCCAGTGATGAGTTCACATCGAGCCCAACTGTAAGTACTTTTTTGCCTGCTTTAGCCAGACAGCGCCCTGTGAGTACAAGGCTGGTAGTTTTGCCGGTGCCGCCTTTGACAGCGCCAAAAGAAGCGACGATCATAAGGTTACCTCTTATGAATGAAAAAATATTTTCTCCCGATGGAGATATGGCAGGAGGAGGAATCGAACCACCATGCAGAATAAATCTGCCCATACCTGCCGAAAACCAGCGGAACAGGTCGTGAACTTAGTTAGGGTTTCACAGCGGTCCTGTTCCTACTGGAAAAGGATATGCGGCTTGCCGGCCAGCACATTCCCTGAGACAATCGGGAATCGAACCCGTAAGCAATTTGCAGATGCAGAATCTCCATATTTGCCTCAAAAAAACAAAAAAAAGCCTGAACGATTCTTGAGGTAA
Organism: uncultured Spirochaetaceae bacterium; assembly: GCA_902783245.1. Classification (GTDB taxonomy): domain Bacteria; phylum Spirochaetota; class Spirochaetia; order Treponematales; family Treponemataceae; genus Treponema_D. Next base: position 2,590 of record CACZQF010000058.1, read on the forward strand.
CCAAGAACCATCCAAGCTTTTTAAAAAAAGCCGTATCATAGTAGTTAACTCAAGTTGTAGGGATTTGGTTAACCAATGGTCACTAAAAACCGCTATTTTCCAAAACCCTAACTAACACGAGTTTATTCCAAGTTCCTGACATTTGTTGGTTCATTTGTTGACATTTTTCGCTGAAGCAAGTAAAGTACATGCAACGGCAAAGAGGTCGTAGACAATATTTCTTATGGGAATATTGTCTACGACCTCTTTTTTTTAGCGCCGGCGTAGTCAGCAGGCATAGGGGGCGTACGATATGTGTGGATTTGTAGGATGTTTTGATTTAAGCAGCGGCAGCAGGCCGATAGAGGCCGGACTCAAGGAGGCGCTGCGCTCACAGGTTTTGGAGATGAGTAAAAAAATCCGGCACCGCGGTCCTGACTGGAGCGGTGTGTATACGGGTGATAATGCCATTCTGAGCCATGAGCGGCTTTCTATCGTTGATCCGCTTTCCGGCAAGCAGCCGCTGGTGAGCGATGATGAAAAGATCATCCTTGCGGTGAACGGCGAAATCTACAACCACAAAGAGCTGCGCGCACAGTTCAGCGGCAGCTACCGCTTTAGAACCGGCAGCGACTGTGAGGTGATACTGCCGCTTTATAAAAAATATCGTGAAAGCGGCGATTTTGCCGCGATGATAGAGACGCTCTCCGGTATCTTTGCGTTTGCGCTCTACGACAGCGAAAACGATGTGTACCTTATCGGTCGCGACGAAATCGGTGTGATCCCGCTTTATCAGGGCTGGGACAAGGCAGGACACTACTATGTGGCAAGCGAGCTGAAGGCCTTGGAAGGTGAGTGCCAGACCATCAAAGAATTCCCGAACGGCTGCTATCTGTATTCAAAGGCGTCTGAGCCTGTGCGCTGGTATCACCGCGGCTGGGAATCCTACGATAACGTAAAAAACAGTCCGCGCGCCACTGATGATAAAGGCGAGGTCATTAATCCTTCCGTGATCGAAAACGTACGCAACGGTCTGGAAGCCGCCGTAAAAGCACAGCTTATGAGCGATGTGCCCTACGGCGTACTGCTTTCCGGCGGCCTTGATTCCTCCATCATTGCGGCTGTTACGCAGAAATACAGCAAAAAACGCGTGGAGACCGACAGTAAAGAAAGCGCATGGTGGCCGCGGCTTCACAGCTTTGCGGTGGGCCTTGAAGGATCTCCCGATCTGATCGCTGCGCAGAAAGCAGCCGACTACATTGGTACGGTGCATCACGAGGTGCATTTTACGATTCAGGAGGCGTTGGATGCGCTTCCCGACGTTATCTATCATATCGAAACTTACGATATCACCACCGTGCGCGCCTCTACGCCGATGTATCTGCTTGCACGTGTTATAAAATCAATGGGAATCAAAATGGTATTGAGCGGTGAAGGCAGCGATGAGCTTTTCGGCGGCTATCTGTATTTCCACAAGGCGCCGGACGCGCGCGAATTCCACGAGGAGCTTGTACGCAAGATGAGCAAGCTGCATCTGTACGACTGCCTGCGTGCAAACAAATCGCTTATGGCATGGGGCGTTGAAGGACGCGTGCCGTTCCTGGACAAGGACTTTATCGATATTGCGATGAATCTTAACCCAGACGACAAAATGAGCATCCGGCTCGGCGACGGAAAACAGCGCGTGGAAAAATGGATACTGCGCAAGGCGTTCGAAGATATGCTGCCGTCCGAAATCGTATGGCGGCAGAAAGAGCAGTTCAGCGACGGCGTAGGCTACAGCTGGATTGATACTCTCAAAAAACTGACCGAGGAAAAGGTGAGTGATGCCGAATTCTCGCGCCGTGAGATGCGGTTCCCCGTAAATCCGCCCAAAACAAAGGAAGAATATTACTACCGCGAAATCTACAGCAGATTCTTCCCGAGCGACAGCGCGGCAAAGGCGGTGCCTCACGAAGCGGGTGTAGCATGCAGCACCGCAAAAGCCCTTGAGTGGGATGCCGCATGGAAAAACATGGACGAACCGAGCGGACGTGCGATCGCCGGCGTGCATGATAAAGCATACTGATGCTAAATATATAGAAGAAAACGCGTTAAAAACGCATTTAGACAGGAACTGATATGAGTACACGGACTTTATACGAACCAAGCTTTGAGCATGATAACTGCGGAATCGGAGCAGTTGTGAGCATTGACGGCAAAAAAAGCCACGGCGTCGTTACGGACGCACTCAGCATTGTAGAAAAGCTGGAGCACCGTGCGGGCAAGGATGCGAGCGGAGAAACTGGCGACGGTGTCGGTATTCTGCTTCAGATCAGCCACGGATTTTTTGCGCAGGCTGCCGAAGACTGTGTCGGAACGCTTGCATCTCGTGATTATGGCATCGGCATGTTCTTTTTTCCGTCCGACACAGCCATGTGCGACTCTGAAAAAGCGCGGTTTGAATTCTGCACCGGCGCGGCCGGACTCACGTTTCTGGGGTGGCGTAAAGTTCCGGTGAATGAAGCTGTACTCGGAAAAAAAGCGCGTGACTGCATGCCGTCCATCTGGCAGGCATTCATCGCGCGGCCTGCGGACTGCGGGCGCGGCCTTGCGTTTGATAAAAAACTGTACGAAGTGCGGCTTGCGTTTGAAAAAGCGGCACCTGCTGCGGCACCTGCTGATCCCGCCGAAGCTGCCGGTACGTATGTCTGCTCCTTGTCTTCACGTACGATCGTCTACAAAGGTATGTTCCTGGTTCACGAGCTCCGTACGTTCTACTGTGACCTGCAGTCGCCTGCATACGAATCAAGCCTTGCGATCGTGCACTCACGGTTTTCCACCAATACGCAGCCGAGCTGGCAGCGTGCGCATCCGAACCGATTTATCGCACATAACGGCGAGATCAACACGATACGCGGAAACGTTGACCGCATGCTTGCGCGCGGCGGTGAGATCGATGTGACCGGAAGCGATTCCGCGATGCTTGACAACACACTTGAATATTTTGTGATGAACGGACTGCCGCTGCCGCTTGCCGTAATGCTCTGCATTCCTGAGCCGTGGAAGCATGATGATACGCTCACCGAGCAGAAGCGCGACTTCTACCATTACTGGGCAACCATGATGGAGCCGTGGGACGGCCCTGCCGCCATCCTTTTTTCCGACGGCGACATTCTTGGCGCTACACTTGACCGTAACGGCCTGCGTCCGAGCCGGTATTTTATAACAAAAGACAACCATCTGATCCTGTCGAGTGAAGTCGGCGTGCTTGACGTACCCGAGCAGAATGTAGTTGAAAAATCGCGCCTGATGCCGGGCAGAATGCTTCTGGTTGATACCGTACAGAAACGGCTTATCAGCGATGAGGAGATCAAGCAGACGTTTGCTCAAACACATCCGTACGGAGAATGGCTTGACCAGAATCTGCTGCACCTTGCTGATCTTACAATTCCGAACAAAAAGATTCCGGTTTCCTCCCAGGAGGAGCGCAACCGCCTGTACCGTGCGTTCGGCTGGAATCTGGAAGATTTGAATGAGATGATCCTTCCGATGGCAAAGAACGGCGTTGAGCCGACCGGTGCCATGGGTATAGATACGCCGCTTGCGTGTATGTCAGACAAGCATCCGCCGCTGTACAGCTACTTTAAGCAGCTTTTTGCGCAGGTCACCAATCCGCCGATTGACAGCCTGCGTGAAAAGATTGTCACCGACACCACCGTGTATGTCGGTACTGACGGCGATCTGCTCCATACAAAGGGATCAAACTGCCGTGTGCTTGAAATCAACAATCCGATTCTGACCGGCGTTGACCTGATAAAGATTGCGGCGCTGAATCAGCCGGGCTTACGCGCAAAAAAGGTTTCGCTTTTGATGGATGCTGACAGCATAGCGCTGGAGTCCGCCCTTGACCAGCTTTTTGCGCGGATTGACGCGGCGTATGACGAAGGCTGCAACATTATCATACTGAGCGACCGAGGTGTGGACAAAACGCATGCGGCGATTCCGTCACTGCTTGCGGTGAGTGCGACGGAGCAGTATCTGATCCGTACCAAAAAGCGCACAAAGCTTTCTATTATATTGGAAAGCGCTGAAGTCCGTGACGTTCATCAGGCGGCAATGTGTCTGAGCTACGGAGCGCGGGCGGTGAATCCGTACCTTGCGCATGAAGCGATCGCTGAGCTTATTGACCGTAAGATTCTGGACAAAGACTATCATACCGCCATCGAAGATTATAACCGGGCGGTTCTGGACGGTATTGTAAAAATCGCGGCAAAAATGGGTATCAGCGCGGTACAGTCATATCAGTCCGCGCAGATATTCGAAGCGCTCGGCATTTCTGAGGACGTCATCGAAAAATACTTTACCAATACCATAAGCCGGGTGGGCGGCATTACGCTTAAAGAAATTGAGGAAGACGTCCGCTACCATCACGAGCAGGCATGGAACGATGCAGAAGCTGCTGCCGGCACGGCGGACGGTACTGCCGCCGACACGGCAAGTGCGCGGCTCCAGCTTGAGTATTCCGGCTTCCATAAATTCCGCCGCTCGCCGCATGCAGAAGATCATCTGTGCAATCCCGAGGTAATAAAGGCGCTGCAGGAAGCGGTAAAAACCGGCGACTACTACCGCTTTAAGGAATATACCGCGCTTGTGGACGACACCACGCGGCCGCATATGCTGCGCGCCATGCTTGACTTTGATTTTCCTGCTGACGGCGGCATACCGATTGACGAGGTGGAAAGCATTGACTCGATTGTGCGGCGTTTCAAGACCGGCGCGATGAGCTACGGCTCTATTTCTGAGGAAGCGCACGAATGTATGGCGGTTGCAATGAACCATCTGCACGGAAAAAGCAACAGCGGCGAAGGCGGCGAAAAGCCCGGACGGCTTGGAACCATATATAACAGCGCGATCAAGCAGGTGGCAAGCGGCAGGTTCGGCGTAACCGAAGAGTATCTGCTGAGCGCGCAGGAAATCCAGATAAAAATGGCGCAGGGCGCAAAGCCCGGTGAAGGCGGCCATCTTCCGGGAAAAAAGGTGTATCCGTGGATTGCCGAAACGCGTCTGGCAACTCCCGGCGTAGCATTGATCTCTCCGCCGCCGCACCACGATATCTATTCTATAGAAGATCTGGCGCAGCTTATCTATGACTTAAAGAATGCGAACCGTGCCGCGCGTATCAGCGTAAAGCTTGTGAGCGAAGCCGGCGTCGGAACGGTTGCAGCCGGCGTGGCAAAAGCCGGTGCGCAGGTTATCCTGATCAGCGGACATGACGGCGGTACCGGCGCCGCTCCGATCTCTTCAATCCATCATGCCGGCCTGCCGTGGGAGCTGGGACTGAGCGAGGCGCACCAGACATTGATACAGAACGGCCTGCGCGGCCGCGTGATCATCGAGACAGACGGCAAGCTTATGAGCGGACGCGACGTGGCGATTGCGTGTCTGCTCGGCGCTGAGGAATTCGGTTTTGCCACCGCGCCGCTGATTGCCATGGGCTGTGCGATGATGCGCGTGTGCAATCTGGACACCTGCCCGTTCGGTGTAGCAACCCAGAATGAAAAGCTCCGCTCGCGTTTTCCCGGAAAGCCGGAGTATGTGGAAAACTTTATGAAATTCATTGCGGAAGAGCTGCGCGAGTATATGGCACGGCTCGGCGTACGCTCGGTGGATGAAATGTGCGGCAGAAGCGATCTGCTCAAGCTGAAGAATACGCAGGGATTCAAGCGGGCCGGCCTGCTTGATCTGAGCCGTGTGCTTGCCCGGGCGGGCGGCAGCAGCTGGAAGGAGAACCGCAGCACGTTTGATTTCGGCCTTGAAAAGACGGCCGACATACGGACGCTGCTGCCGGGCTTTGAAAAAGCCGGAGTACGGCAGGGACAGCAGGCGTTTGCAGGTCCGGTTGCCATCCGTTCTACGGACCGCGCGTTCGGTACGATTTTAGGCAGTGAAATCCAGAAACGGTTCGGCAGCACGCTGGCCGACGGCACATACTGCGTGAGCGTA
>CACZQF010000059.1 GCA_902783245.1 uncultured Spirochaetaceae bacterium
ACAATTGGTTCCATAATAAGGCCCGGTTTTGTCAATACTATTTTTCAGAAAAAAGAATCCTAAGCCTTCTTTTTTAAGGCGGCTTATTTCTGATTAAAGGTGTCTTTAGTGCGGAGCCCCTGCGCTGCAGATGCTTGTACTTGACCGTTCAACGGCTTGCGTGGTATGTTGTACGAACTGATTTTGTCAGATTTTAAATTTATGTAGGAAGGAAAAGTTTATATGTCGTTCCAGTTATTTTTGCAGACAGCTGCAAGTTCATCACAGAGCTTTTTAATGTCTGTTTTGCCGTTTGTTCTTATCATTGGTATTTTTTATTTCTTTATCATTCGTCCTCAGAATAAAAAGCAGAAGGAAACGGAGAATATGCTTGCCAGTCTGCAGAAAGGCGACAAGGTTGTTACCATCGGTGGAATCCATGGCGTTATTTCTTCTGTAAAAGAGAAGACGGTGATTGTAAAGGTTGATGACAACACAAAGCTTGAGTTCACCCGCTCTGCAATCGCAAATGTTGTGCGCGACAAGCCCGTTGCTGCAGGCAAAAAAGATAAGAAGGCTGCCGCATCTGCTGAGCCGACCGCTGCTGTACCTGCTGCAGCTGAGTCTGCTTCTGAGCCCGCGGCTGCCGAAACAACAGCTGCTGATTCAACTGAAGAAAAATAAGTTTCTGGAGTAAAAAATGAGTAAACGAGGTCGTTTTCTCCTTATTCTGGTGGTTTTGGGACTCTGTTTTGTGTTCCTGTGGGATTCCCTGCAGTGGTATGCATATACGCCCAAAGAAGATCAGGCGCTGGCTCTGAGCTCACTGGAAAAAATAAAGGACTATTCTACTACAAAAGCTGCGGAAGATGTAAATGTTTTGCTCGGTGTGGCCAATAAAGATCCTGATACCGGGCTTGTAGAAAAGTTTGCATGGCTTGAGAAAGTCGCACGGCAGAATTATAAAGATATGGGCGAGCCGGTTCCTGCAAAGATGACGGTTTCAGCCGTGCTCGATTCCTTTTCACGGGAAGACGGTCTGCTGGAAGTCCTTCAGTCACGCTACCGTGATAAGATCCTGAAAGACAAGCAGCGGTATGATAATTCCGTTAAGCTGGGTCTTGATCTGTCCGGCGGTATGAACATTATCGTAAAAGCTGATCTTGATGCCGCGGTTGCCATGCAGGGCGATGCGGTGAACAGCGGTAATATTGCCCAGTTCAAAAAGGATGCCATGGCTCAGGCTATAGAGACGCTTCAGAGCCGTATCGACCGTTTCGGTCTGTCCGATCCGGTTATCCGTCAGCAGGGCGAGGACAGGATCTATATTGAAATTCCTGGTGCCGCACAGGCTGACAGCATTAATGCGATCATCATGGGTACCGGTATGCTGAACTTCCGCCTCGGAGACAGGGAAGCTACCCAGGCGTTCAACTCATACTATGAGATGAACCGCGGAAAGAACGTGTTCACCGCTTCCGGTGCGCTTGCGGATCCTTCCATTATTCCTGCGGATGACGAGGTTATCGGTCTGTATCAGAAAGATGCCTACGGCCTTGATGAGCGTATCGGTTATATTGTAGTGAAAAAAGAAGTTGCCATGGACGGCAGCCATATCAAGTCTGCTGAAGTGAGCGCTGACCCGCTTACGAACAAGCCTGAGGTAAACTTTGTGCTTGATGCGGACGGTGCCGCTGAATTCGGCGAATTCACCACTGCACATAAAGGCGAGATGCTTGCCATCGTGAACGACGGTAAGGCAAAATTCTATGGCCAGATTTCTACTGCTATTACTACCGGACGCGTTTCTGCCAACGGCTTCGGCCTTGAGGAAGCAAAGAACCTCCAGAAAGTGCTGCAGACTGCATGGCTGACCGTACCGCTTTCAGTAGAAAGCCAGCAGGTTATCGGTGCTACGCTCGGTGCACAGGCTGTAAAACAGGGCCTGCGGGCTATTGCAATCGGCCTGCTTTCCGTATTCATCTTTATGCTGCTGTATTATAAGGGCGCAGGTATCAATGCGATCGTGGCTCAGGTGCTTAACTTCTATATCATGTTCAGTATCCTGTCCGCTTTCAACCTGACGCTTACGCTTTCAAGTATTGCCGGTATGATTCTTACTATCGGTATGGCAGTTGATGCGAACGTTATTATCTTTGAGCGTATAAAAGAAGAGCTGCGTGCCGGAAAGAGCCGTGCGGCGGCAATCACTTCCGGATTCGACAACGCCTTCTGGTCCATCATGGACTCCAACATCACTACGTTTATCGCGGCCATGTTCCTTTCACAGCTGGGAACCGGATCAATCCAGGGATTTGCGGTAAGCTTGTCAATCGGTGTTGTTTCATCCGTATTCACTGCTCTGGTTGTATCCCGCCTGATGTTTGATTTTGGAACGCAGGTTCTTCATAAAGATCATATGAGCATCAGCTGGAGGGTTAAATAATGAAAAAGACTATCAAATTCAGTAAAGCATTCCTTCCTGCCTGGATTCTCAGCGGTGTGCTGATTGTAGTAGGCCTTATCGGGCTTTTTACCAAAGGCATTAACTTTGGTCTTGATTTCCGTGCCGGTCTTATTGAAGAAGTGAAGATCGCGCCGACTGTTCTGGAGCTTTCTTATGCTGGTTCTGCAACTGTTTCTGTGGAAACGTCTGCTGCCGGTATGGACATTGTTATCACCGGTGCCGGTGCCATCAACCGTACGGAAAGCTTTATGTATGCAGAGTATCCTACGCTCGGCGCGCTTTCCGCAGGGCTGAATGCGGTTCCTGAGCTTACGGCAAAGCTGCTTGCTTCTGAGGGAGAATCTTCAAGCGGCCTGTTCGTAAATTCTGCCGTTTCTACTGTACTGACTGAAAAACCGTTCAAAGTATACGGTGCTGTAAAAGATGTGGGCATTGATGAAGTGCGTGCGGCTGTACAGACCATCGACAGCAGCATTACCGTCAAAGAGATCGGTTCAGCTGCTGACCGCAGTTTCCAGATCCGTATGGCTGACAGCGGAGAGGAAGGATCCAACAAAAAGCTCAGCAACACTATTTCCAACGCGCTCAAAGCAAAGTTCGGTGAGGACTGCGTTGCTGTAGTAAAAACTGACTTTATCGGTTCTCAGTTCTCAAAGTCTTTGACAGGACAGGCGCTGATTCTTGTTGCCGCTACGCTTATTCTGATCTGGGCGTATGCAACATTCCGGTTCCACTGGGATTTTGCTCTCGGTTCAATCGTAGCTCTTGTACATGACTCTTTAATAATGATTTCATTCATTGTATGGACGCAGCTTGAATTCACGACCACTACGCTGGCCGCTATTCTTGCCATCATCGGTTATTCAATCAATGCTACGGTCGTTATTCTTGACCGTGTGCGTACTGATATGAAACTGCTTGATGTACGTTCATTCAACGGTATTCTTGATACTGCATTGAGCGAAACGCTGGGCCGTTCTGTTATTACAACGGTGACCACTATGTTCTCTGCTATATCACTGTACATCTTTGTAACCGGCAGCATTAAGGATTTTGCACTGGTTCTGCTTGTTGGTCTTATCAGCGGATGTTATTCATCCATCCTTATCAGCAGCGGCCTGATTTCCTTTATCCGCCGTAACTGGAAGCCTGAGGCTGGTATTCACCACGCGCTGCATCCTCAGACGGATGATTCACATGTATTGAAATTCGACGCCGGAGCACAGGGCTGATAAGTCTTTTCCGGTGTAAAAAGCGGTTCTTTATGAACCGCTTTTTTTATGCTTTTACAATAGACTTGAGCGATAACAAAGTTGTCGAACAGGTCTGATGCTCCGGCATTGGGCCGGCAGCGGGGAACGTTTTTTATGGAAATAATCCGTGCCAGGGTTCTTGGTTTTTGTATGGGCGTACGCCGTGCGGTTACAATGGCGGAGGAAATGTTGGATAAGTGTGCGGACATGCAGACTCCGGTATATACCATGGGACCGCTCATTCATAATCCTTCGGTCCTGAAAAAACTTACTGACAGAGGACTGCATACTCTGGAGGAAAAAGATATTCCCGGCCTGCCGGACGGCAGTACCGTTGTTATCCGTGCGCACGGCATTCCGCCCGTCCTGCAGCAGGCTTTGACGGCAAAGGGCGCGCAGATTGCGGATGCAACGTGCCCGCGCGTAAAAGTCAACCAGAAGCGCGCGGCTGAATTTTCTGAAAAAGGATATACCGTCATCCTGACGGGCGACAAAGGGCACGGGGAGGTGTCGAGCATTGCGGGCTATGCAAAAAACAAGCTTGTGCTGCTGCAGAATGAGCCGGAGGCTGAAGAATATGTACGGCAGCTTACGGACTGTACGATTCGGGCGGTGCTCTTGTCCCAGACTACATTTGATCCTGCCGTGTTCGAGCGTATTTCCGGCCTGCTGAAAGCTCATATGCCGAATCTTGAAGTACATAATACCATCTGTACTGCAACACAGGAGCGGCAGACCGCATTGGACGAGCTTATCCGTTCGTGTGACGGAATACTGGTGATCGGCGGCCGGATGTCCGCCAACACACGGCGGTTGTATCATACTGCTGCCGTATCCTGCCCCCATGCGGCTCATATTGAATCTGCGCAGGAAATCCCCGAAGAGTTCTTTTCTCTGAACGTGGTGGGTATAACTGCCGGCGCCAGCACTCCGGACGATATCATAGATGCGGTGGAGCGCCGGCTGCGTGACGGCGCCGCAGGCTGCCGGTAATTCCTGCGTTTAGTTGAAACTGAGCCGTTTATTAAGTATACTGTACCAGCTATGAGCCAGAAGCATATCGGTATAATCGGTTCTGGAGCATGGGGAACTGGTGTTGCACAGGCGCTGGCCCGCGGAGGCCATTTTGTGCAGATGTATTCCCACGATGCTGATGTTCTGACATCTGTTAACCAAAACCATGAGAATGTAAAATATCTGCCCGGCTATACATTATCTGAAAAAGTATCTGTCAGTAATGACATTGCCGAAGTTGCGAACAGTAATGATTATCTGCTGTTTGCAAGTCCGTCTCTATACTTAATGGATAATTTAAAAAAGATTCTCAATGTGCCTGCAGTCGCCCGGACTCGGGTAGAAATCGGCGTTCTGACAAAGGGATTCATTCCCGATGCGGCGGGGCCCCGGCTGATTGTAGAGTCTATGGAGTCTCTGCTGCCGGAGTATTACCGTCATAATATTGTCTATATTGCCGGACCGAGCCATGCGGAGGAAGTTGCAGTCGGAAAGCTGACAGGTCTTATTGCTGCCTGCGGAAATCCCAAGCTCGCGATTGAATTCAGGGATCTGCTGAAAGTCCCCGGCCTGATGGTGTACTCCAGCTTTGATGTGATCGGCGTACAGATATGCGCTGCCGTTAAGAATGTCATTGCCATTGTGTACGGCTGCCTTGACGCGGTTGCCGAGCATTCAACGATATTCGGCGACAACACGGAATCATTGCTGCTTGCGGCCGGCCTGAACGAAATCCAGACCATCGGTTTTGCCATGGGAGCCACCTATCCGGAGACGTTTACGTCTATTGCGGGCGTAGGCGACCTTGATGTGAGCTGTAAAAGTAAGTGGGGCCGTAACCGCCGGTTCGGACGCGACATCATCAATTCCGGAATACTGTCCAAATTCAAGAATCTGGATGACCTGATTCAGCATATCGGTGAGATCGGGTATCTGCCGGAAGGTGTCATAGCCTGTAAATACGTGCATGAAATATGCGTACAGAAAAATCTCCGTCTGCTTATCTGCAGCGGGTTATACCGGATTTTAAACAGGGAAATAGAGCCTGAGGATTTCCTTACAGAATTGTTAATGAAGAGGTAATATATGCTTGAGAAATTGACCACCACGTTCAGTGATATTGTACGGACTGTCAGCGGAAAAGCTACGATCAATGAAAAGAACATTGAGGAAACCGTAGAAAAAATAAAGATGGCGCTGCTTGAGGCCGATGTTAACCTGCGTGTTGTACGCCGTTTTGTAAACAGCACCATTGAAGAGGCCAAAGGTGAAAAAGTTCTGCGCGCCGTTGACCCCGGCCAGCAGTTTGTAAAGATTATCTATGATAAAATCGTTCATTTTTTAGGCGATACAAAATCAGATTTACAGCTGAAAGGTCCTGACACCCAGTCAGTGATCCTGCTTCTTGGTCTGCAGGGTGCCGGTAAGACGACCGCGGCGCATAAGCTTGCCGCACGGCTCAAGAAAGAAGGCCGCCGTCCGTTGCTTGCGGCCTGTGATCTGGTTCGTCCTGCTGCCGTTGATCAGCTGACCGTTTTAGGTGATCGTATCGGTGTTCCTGTATATAAAGAGGAAGCTTCAAAGGATGCGGTGAAAGTTGCGCAGAATGCGATCACCTATGCCAAGCAGAACGGACTCGACACGATAATCGTTGATACTGCGGGCCGTCTGCAGATCGATGATTCCATGATGAAAGAGCTGGTCGCGGTAAAGGCTGCCGTCAAGCCGGTTGAAATCCTGCTTGTTGCGGATGCCATGACCGGCCAGAATGCGGTTGACATTGCAAAGACGTTTGATGAGCAGCTGGGGCTTACCGGCGTAATACTCACTAAGTTTGACTCTGATGCCCGCGGCGGTGCGGCGCTGTCATTGAAGACCATTACCGGCAAGCCGATTCTGTTCATCGGCACTGGTGAAAAGACCGAAGACTTTGAGCCGTTCCATCCTGATCGTATTGCCAGCAGAATCCTTGGCATGGGCGATATTGTTTCTCTGGTAGAAAAAGCACAGGAAACGGTAGATCAGCAGGAAGCCGAGCGGCTTCAGCAGCGGATGGCCCGCAATGAGTTTACGCTTGAGGACATGCTCGCACAGTTCCAGCAGGTAAAGAAAATGGGATCCATGCAGTCCATTATGGAGATGATGCCAGGGCTTGCCGGCCAGATGAACGGCAGAAACATCGACACGTCAGCAATGAAGCGTCAGGAAGCCATAATCCTGTCTATGACAAAGAAAGAACGCGCCAATCACCTTATTATCGGACCCAGCAGAAGAAAGCGGATTGCCCGCGGCTCCGGTACCAGCGTGGCGGAAGTCAATAAGCTGATAAAGCAGTTTGAGAAAATAAAGCTGACCATGAAAAAGCTGAGCCGCAACAAGGGCCTGCAGGCCAAGCTCATGCAGCAGCTGTCCGGTATGCAGCGCTAGCAGCGCCAGCTGTCAGTCCTGTACCTGTATGACCGAGGCAACCCTGCCGTCCGCTGTATATGCCTGCATCGGGTTGCTTTGGTCTACGATGGACGTAATACCGTTGTAGAACGTGTAGTAATAGATTCCCTGCGGCAGCGGTATATCAATTTCATACAGTCCCGGCTGCGTTTCCGTAAGATAATAAATCCACGAATCCCAATTAGTGAATGTCCCTCCGAGCCGGATATGCTGTCCCTGCTCACCTTTGTATACAAAGTGAACCATTCCTTTTGAAATTTCATAGGTTGACGGAGGAATTCGTGTGTCTATATCTATTTTTGAAAGCGTAATCGCCATGGCTGTATTATAGACGGTGTAATCGTTGAGCGGATCAATCGTCCACAGCCCGTCAATAATAAGGCGGTAGGTGATGGACGTGAGGTTTACGGGCGGCGTAAGAATGTAGAAAAACCATGAATCGGTTATTTCCCCGTCCGCATCGGTCATTGTCTTGATCGAGAACGGGTGTATGATTTTGAACTGCTCAAAATCAAATGCGATTCCCACAAAATGATGCTTATCCCGTTTGGCTGAGAACAGGATGTCCTTGCCTTTGATCTGAGGCGCGCCGGGGCCGTCCATTTCTGCCACAAGGCTGTTATATTCATAGGTGTCCGGCGCGGTCTGCTGGCTGAAAAGCGCGGACGATATTATACAGAGTGCTGTAATGAGAAAAAATAACTTTTTCATATTCAGAATATCGGCTATAATTGTAAAGAGCTAGAGGAAAAAAACCGTAATTATATATAAGAGCTGAAAGAATGAGCCCGGGGCTGCCGGAACCTGATGTTCCGGCGGAATCCCCGCAAGCGTACAAGACAGTTCTCTTTTTTTGGAGTAGAATAAAACGTCATGCCGGGATTGAACCAGTTAAAACAATTAAGTACCGATGTGCTTGCATTAGGCGATGAACTCAAGCTGCGGAAGCTCCGCGGCGAAAAGCCGTCCGTTGCTGTTATTCCTTCGGATATTTCCCCGGAAAGCGATGCAGATGATTTTATTGCAGGCATGCCCCGTGAGGACGGCAGCGCACCTGAGCCTTCAGATGCCGGCAGCGAAGGTGAAGTTTCCTCACGTGCTGACAATGACCTGTTCAGCATGGATGATGACGAGGATATCGATGTAAGCGGAATGAGTCTGGACGATTTGTTCGGCGGTATTCCCGGCATAGATGATGTTGATGCAGGTATGGACGGCGCGGGTGGTTCCGGCACGGCTGATGACGGTGGTGCAGACAGCGACGCAGGTATGGGTGATATCGGGGATATCGGCGATGCCGGCGGAAGTATCCCGGATGCAGGCATCCCGGATGCTGGCATCCCGGATTCTGGACTTCCTGATGCCGGACTCCCGGATGCAGGCGTCCCCGATTCAGGACTCCCGGATGCAGGCATCCCGGATTCTGGACTTCCTGATGCCGGACTCCCGGATGCAGGCGTCCCCGATTCAGGACTCCCGGATGCAGGCATCGCAGATTCCGGTATTCCGGATGCCGGCATCCCTGACGCCGGCACTGCGGCCGGCGGCGATGAGTTTGATATAAGCGGTCTGGGTGACATTCCCGGACTTGATCTGGGCGGACTGGGATTCCCCGATGACGGTATGTCTTCCGGAGATGCTGCCGCGCCCGGTTCTGATGCTCCTGCTGCAGACGACATTCCCGGTACGGCTGATGAGTTTGTGCCTCCGGATACCGGTGCTGAGACCGATGCTATGGCAGATGGTGCGGACGGCAGTCCTGCGGGTGAAGATTTTGTACCCCCCGATGCAGGTTCCGCAGCGATTCCTCCGGAACCGCCCGCGGGCGGCTCTGATGAGCTGTATACTATGCCCGGCGATGAGGACTTCGGCGGCAGCGGTCAGGAAATTGACATGGGCGGGCAGCTGCCTGATGACGGCGGTGATTTTGCGCCGCCCGAAGGCGCCGTGCTCGGCCCTGATGACGATGTGGCGGCCTCTGTTGCCGCAAGTGATTTTGACTTAGATCCTTCCGTTGCAGTTGGCGGGGACGAAAGCCTCGATGATACGTTCAGTATGGATGATCCGTTTGCAGATCCGACAGGAGCGGGTGCTCCTGCGGGAACGGACGGAGAAGCAGGCGCGCCCGGTGACGCCGATGCAGGCGCAGGAGATGGTGCGCTGCAGGATTTTGAATTCCCCGAAACTGACAGCACCCTTGCATCCGGCGACGACGGATTTGAGCTTGACGGGCAGAATGATTTTGAGATTCCCGGCTGGTCAGATACGGCGGGCGAGGCATCATTTGAAAAACGTCCCGAGCCGCGGGCAGCCGCAAGCTCAAAGGCAAAGGGTGAGGATCAGCCCCGCACGAGTCTGACCGATGAAGAATATGCTCAGTTCAAGAAAAACCTTGCTGACTATCCGCTCAATGTCCGCATTGCGGTTGAAGACCTTATCGTAAAAAACGAATTCACCGATGATGCCGTATTTGAAGTAATCGACAAAGTCTTAAAGAAGGTGTCTGCACGTCAGCTGGCCGCGCACCTCGAAAAAATGCTGGATATTACTATCAATGTACCCCGTGATTATGAGCGGCGTTCATTTGCAGAATATCAGGCATATAAAAGCTCGCTGCAGTACCAGCTGCGCAACAGGATTATTCCTGCCGCCCTGGCGATTCTTGTGGCGGGCATGATCGGCATCTGTGTCTATTATGCCGTACGCGAATTTATCTACAAACCGGTCAGGGCATCCGGCCTGTACAAGCAGGGATACGAGCAGCTTGAAGCTTCAGATTATCCGAGCTCAGAAACATTGTTCGCACAGGCGCTGTCATACCATCCCAGCAAATCATGGTTCTTTAAGTATGCCCACGGCTATCAGGAGCATAAGCAGTACAACCGCGCGGAAGAAATGTACAAGCGGCTGCTGTCGTACTTCAATTTAGATAAAAAAGCGGGCCTTGAGTATGCGGTCATGGAGATGCAGGATCTGGCAAACTATGAGCGCGCCGAAACCATTGTGCGGCGGTATGTACTGGACCACTACATCAATGACAAGAGCGGCATGCTGCTCCTTGGAGATATCTATCTTGAGTGGGCAACCGAAAAAGACCCCGCGAAGTTTGATGATGCGCGGCAGCAGTATGCATCACTCATACAGATGTTCGGATCTTCCGACCTGTATCTGTCCCGTATGCTGCGCTATTTTATCCGTACTGACAATCTGCGCGAAGTGCTGCAGCTCAAAGAATACTTCTTCCCGAAGAAAAAAGCGCTTGACGGCGACAGCCTTATAGAGCTGAGCGGCTATCTGCTGGACAAAGAATACGGAGAACTGGCCGTTTCGGACGAATACCTGCGCTCCGTCATTGAAGACGTACGTCCGCTGCTGGAGCGTGCCGTAAAGGCGTCTCCGGGCAATCCGATTGCTATGTATAATATGGCCCGGTACTTTGTAAAGACGGACAACAATACGCCTGCTATTTCCTATCTGCAGGAAACCATTGATCTGTTCAATAAGGTAAAGGTGTCTAAAAAGGACGTGTATAAACGTATAGACACCTACCGCATGCTCGGAGAAATGTACACGGACAACCGTGAGTACGTAAAAGCGGAGGAAACATTCAGCAACGGTATCAGCATATTCCAGGATGAGCACGATAACAACGGGCTTGTTGGAAACGCGGATGTAGGCAAGCTGTACAGCGGTATGGGCGACATAGCATACTTTATCAGCGGAAATGCTGACGATGCGCTGCGTAACTACAGCAACGCCATACTGAATGAAAACGACACCGCTTCCCTGCGGTATCGTGTCGGCGTAATACAGTACAGCAGAAATGAGTACAGCTCCGCGCTCGGCTCATTCATCAAGGCGGCGGAAAACGTCCACGACGACAACCATCTGCTCATAGCGCTGGGCAACGTGCTGGCGCTGCGCGGTGACAACTATGCGGCCGAAGGCTATTACAAACGCCTGCTGGACAGCGTAGCGGTAACCCGCAACCGGTACGGTATCCTGCTTCCGCATGAGCGGTATGATGAATTCGATATCGTAGATGTATATATGAAGGCGGCCAATAATCTGGGCGTAACGCAGTATAAGATTGCACAGCAGACGGGCAACAGCTCAATGAATGCAAATGCAATCGTCAATCTGACGGATTCTATGCAGGCCTGGGATGTTCTGACCCGTAATCCGGATACAATGCTGCGGCTTGGCGGCAGCAATCTGGCGGAGCAGAATATTAAATACATAACGCATCCGATTCCGGCATATGAGCCGACGATTTACGGAGATATTCCCCGGACATTGACCGGAGAAAAAGGTCTGCAGCCGTGAGATTATTTTGCGGGCACTCCGGTGCGCTCATAAAGCAGTACATGAACGATATAAAGAAGGAGCTCTTCAGAAAGTCCATACATATCTGCTCCGCGTTCGTTCCTGTACTGCTGCACTACCAGTATAAGCTGTGTCTGATACTGCTGGCCGCCGCCGGAATAACCTATACTGCTGCGGAACTATGCCGCCTGCGCGGCATAAAAATACCTGTTGTGTCTGCGGTGACGGAAGTTGCTGCCCGTAAGCGGGATGAAAACAGGTTCGTGCTGGGGCCGCTGACGCTGGTTGTCGGCATCCTTGTTACCGCCATGCTGTATCCGCAGCGGCCTGCGGCGGTGGGAATTCTTTCGCTGGCTTTTGGTGACGGACTGGCGAGCCTGGCCGGCAAGCTGTTCGGCAATGTACATATTCCGGGAACGCACGGCAAAACCGCTGCCGGCAGCCTGACATGCTTTACAGCTATTTTCTGCGCGGTTTTCTTGTATACAGGCAGTACAAAGCTTGCCCTTATCATTGCAGGCGCAGGCATGTTCATTGAAGTGCTGCCGATGAAAGATCTTGATAATATAGTAATTCCGATCTGTCTGGGCGGCATCACCTGCTTTATAGGTGCATAACTGCCGCCACCGTTACAACCTGTATCCCTACAGCCACATATAGATATGATGGGTTTTGGTCAGGTACTCATAGGTACCTGCGCCCGTCAGCAGCAGGCCTGCCGCGAGCATTGCATAATTGTCGGTATTAATCAGCAGCACGTATCCTGCGGCCAGCATAATATATCCGTGTACACTGCGAATCATATCTTTGTTATCATGCTGTATGGCGGTAAAAAACAACGTGAGTGCCGTGACGATGAATATACAGATGCGGACAAGTATGAACAGTATGCTGTAGCCCCATGGAATGATAAGCCGGCCGGTGGTGACGGCCGTGTTCAGCGGAACCACCGCCGCGAATATAATGGCCACGGCGACAATGACGATCAGGTTGCGCTCAAGATGCATCTGCTGATCCCTGATGCTTGTAAGCGCGGAGGCAAAGAAGCACAGCGGGCAGAAGATACGCGAAAAAAAGATGCTTTTGCCGATCATCAGAAAAAGCAGCGAAAAGCTCTGCCATAATCTGAATGCCGGTATCAGCAGGCGCAGCCCTTCAAAGGCGCAGCCGCAGAAAAACACCGCAAAATAAAACACTTCGGGTGCCTGCGTTTTTTCAAAGCTGCGGTAGATCAAAAAGACGCCCGCGGGCGCAATCAGGCTCAATGCGGCAATGGACAGCACAACTGCCGGATAGCGGTATGAAATCAGTGAAAGCTTAGATTTAATGCCCGTTTCAATATGCGGCGGTATAACAATATTGTTGCTGAACCATGCGTAGATATACAGGCTAAAAAGCGAAAAAGCTACGGCGAGCATAAGCGCGCAGAACAGCAGAAAGAGTTTATTCCTGGAAGAAAGAGTCATGTAAAAATGATAATGGCAACCGACATTTTAGTAAAGTGTCGGTTTAATATTCCGAAAATAAAAAGGAAGCCGACTTTTTAAACCAAGCTAAATGGTCACTTGGGAGGATATATGAAAAAACAAATTCTGATCGGAATGAGCGTTTTATCTCTTTGTTTTTCAGCTTTTGCCGGTGATGCCGCCGTCTTTGTTGACGGAGGTTTTTCAAAGGACGGCAAAGTATATGTTTTCGGTCAGTACGGAAAGACGGATAAACGGTTTGAAGCGTATGCGGAACTGTATACGGTACGTGTTGCTGAAAATGATTTTATAAAGGGAGAAAACTTCAAGACCGGTCCGTCAGCGGCCACCGTAAATAAAAACGGCAAGGATCTGTATGAGCAGCTGTGCGGTAAATCATACGGTACGCTGAAAAAGTACGGTCTCGCGCCGACTTCTCCTGATAATGTTCTGTATATCAGAAGCGATGTGCAGAAAAAGGGAACCGATGAAATCCTGTTCCAGGATTTTGAGGACGGTGCCGTTTCATACAGGGTGAGCCTGAAGCCGACGGTGAAAAAAGAAAACGGAACGGTTTCTTCCAGTTTTTACATTGCAGTGCAGAAGCTTGACGGAAACGGAACGGTCACCGCAAGCTATACGGTCGGATCGCCCAAATACTGGCGTAAGAATGTAAGCGGATACTGTGTGGACAAAATCTTTAAGGATGCCGGCGGTAAAAGCCTTGTATTCGTAGTTGAAAAAACTGTAGAAGATGCCACCGGTAAGTGCATACGGTATATGGTGGAAACAATAACGCTGTAAAAGCCCGTACCCCCTTCAAAAAATACAAAAAGTTCACGGCCGCTGCTGTTTTTTTACAGCAGCGGCTTTTTTTATTTCATACAATTCAGTTCCAGCCTTCATCATACAAACTGAACGCAAAGGCGGCAGATGATGTGCGTGTCATTCATGGCGCGCGGCTGCCGCAGGGGCTTTAAGGAGGCTTGTATGAGACGGATTGCGTCAGTTGTATGTGAGACCGTACTGCCGGCGGCGGTATGCACGGTCGTTGTACTGTGCTCGGTGTTCCATGTGTCCTGCCGGGCCACGGAGCAGGGCATTCAGATTCTGGCGGGCGATTATGAAAGCCCGGTGCTGGAGGAGCTGCGGGTACTGTCCGCGGAGCAGGTGAGCATGCGGTTTTCAGAGCCGGTGCAGGTGTCCGCGGTACGTGTGTATCCGGCCGATGCGGAGCAGGAAAGCGCGCCGCTGCAAAGCGCGTGGGAGTATGAGGATGACCGCCGCACGGTAGTGTGCACCATGCAGCAGCGCACGCAGACAGGCGGCGGGTATGTTGTGTACGGCGAAATAAAGGATTCAGCCGGCAACACGCTGTCGTTCAACGCGCCGTTCGTGGGATTCAATGACCATAAAGCGGCCCTGGTGCTGTCGGAGCTGCAGGACGGCAAGGCGTCATCGGCGTACGTGCTCTATGAATTTGTTGAAGTATTTGTGGTACGCTCCGGCAATCTGTCGGGAATCGGCATTGAAAGCGCCTATGACGGAAAGGACCGGATATACCGCTTTCCGGCCGTGGAGGTTACGGCAGGCGACTACATTACCGTACACATGCGTAAGGATGATGAAAGCAGCTGCATTGACGAGCTGGAAGACGATCTGACCCTTGCCGCCGGCAAAGGAACGGGGCCGGGCAGGGATTTATGGAATGACAGTGAAAGTCCCTGCTTCGGAAGCAGCGGCGATGTGATACTGCTGACTGATTTGAATGACGGCAGCATCTATGATGCGTTTTTATACAGCAAAAGCGGCCGCACCGAGTGGCAGAAACCGGAGATGGCGGACTGCGCCCAAAAAGCGTATGAGGCAGGCCGCTGGCGCGACGGCTGCGGCGCGGAGTCGGCCTTTCAGGTGACCAAAAAATCATCGCCGTATCTGTTCGCTCGGAAAACCATGCCGCCGGCCGGAACGGCTCAGACAGCCGCTTCCGGCTCCGATGACTGGTACATGGAAACGCCGTCCAAGGCGACGCCCGGCGCGGTGAACGTTGCGGCACCGTAGCAGCCATGCAGGCCGGCGTCAAGCGCGGCTCTGACGATGTATGCCGCAGACGATAGCAAAAAAACGTACTATATGATATACTTTTCACATGTCTGAACTATTAGCTCCTGCGGGAAATATCGAAGCTTTGGATGCTGCGATCGGTGAAGGCGCCGATGCGGTATATGTCGGTCTTAAAAGTTTTAACGCCAGACTGCGTTCCTCTAATTTTGCATGGAATCAGTTTGAGGCTGCGGTCAGCTCATTGCACCGTCAGGGCAAAAAAATATATGTTACGGTAAATACCGTCGTGGAGGAGCGGGAGACGGAGCGTCTGTACCGCTTCCTGGGGTATTTAAACCGTGTAAAGCCTGACGGGCTTATCGTGCAGGATTTTGCGGTGGTGCGCATGGCGCAGCAGTTCTTTCCTGATCTGGTGCTGCATGCTTCCACCCAGATGAACGTAGAGAGCGCCGCGGCCGTAAACCTGCTGAGCAAAGAAGGCTTTAAGCGCGCCGTAGTTGCGCGTGAGCTGGGGCTTGAGGAGCTCAGGCTTATAAAATCACGGACGAACATGGAGCTTGAGGTATTCGTGCACGGCGCGCTGTGCGTAAGCGAATCCGGTCTGTGTCTGTTCTCAAGCTTTTTGGGCGGCAAATCCGCGAACCGCGGTATGTGTACGCAGGCATGCCGCCGCTTCTATACGGCGGAAACGTCCCGCGGTGAAGAAGAAGGCTATTATTTTTCTCCGTGCGATCTGCAGCTCATCGATAAAATACCTGATCTGATGGAGCTGGGCATCGCTTCATTCAAGATTGAAGGCCGCATGAAAAGCGCGGAATATGTAGGCAGCGTAGTGTCGGCGTACCGGTACCTGATGGATCACTATCAGGAGGACAGAAAAGGCGCGCTTGCTACCGCAAAGCGCATGCTTTCAACCGATTTTGCCAGAAGCAAGACTTCCTACTGGTACGGATTCAAGGACATGCAGGACGGCATTGAGCATGCGGGGCAGCAGATCCTGAACCCTGCGCAGGCGGGCGGTACGGGCATCTATCTGGGAACGATCGAGCAGCAGCGTGAAGCCGAGGAGCGCTCAAAGCGTCTTGCGGGCGACACCGACATACGGATGGCGCTTATTACCGGCGGTTCATATGATCCCGATCCAGGCGATTCTATCCGTATCCATACCAAGAATGACACCGGCCGGGTGAGCCACAAGGTCAGGGCCGTAGAGACTGACCGCGAGGGCAGAAGATGGATTGATATTCCCGCCGGATTTTCACGCGGCGACAGCGTGTACCTGCTGCAGATAAAATCAATGTCAAAGCGGTATCCGCGCGTGCTGCCCGGTGATATCAGCACGTTCCGCCGCCAGCCGGGACCGGAGCGGCTGCCGATACTTGATCTGACGCCGGTCAAAAAAGACGAGCTCAAATATTTCCCGGAAGGACTGTATGTGCAGGTTTCAACGGCGGCGGATGTGTTCATTGCGCAGGCAATGCATCCGGTGCGTATAATACTTGAGCTGAACAGCGAAACGATTCCGGTGCTGCTTGAAAACAAGGCGGCGCTGCCGGTGCCCAAAAAGCAGATCATCCTGTCGCTTGATCCGTGGTGTCCCGCGGGCAGCGAGGATGCGGTAAAGGATGCCGTTTCCGCGCTGGCTGACATGGGATATACAACATGGATCGTGAACAATATAGCTCATATCGCCATGCTCAAAGGACGGAACGTGAACTGCATAGCCGGTCCGTATTTGTACACGTTCAACCGCTGGGCCGTGTCTTGGCTTGAAAACCAGAACATCGGCGCGTTCGTGTCGCCGCTTGAGAACTCACGGCAGAACGTGGAGGGCACCTACGAGCTTCCGTTCCGCCAGCGGCTGCTCATCACTATTTTTGCCTATCCGGCGCTGTTCCGCATGCGGTTCAAGCTGCCTGAGTCCTATGATTTTACGTATTTTACTGATAAAGAGGGAACGGAATTCAAGGTGAATTCTACGCCTGACGGTTCCTTTGTTATGCCGGAGATGCCGTATTCGATCATCGACAAGGCCGATTTCCTGCACGGCAAAGGGTTCTCGCGCTTTTTGGTTGACTTTTCAAAGACAAAGCTTACCAAGAGCATGGTCAAGCAGGTTTCAAATGCATTCTATAAGCATCAGCCGCTGCCTGACACGTCCCGCTTTAACTGGAAAGACGGCTTTTATTCATTTGAACAGCTGGAAAACTACAAGGCAGCCGCCGCGGCTTCGGCAGCTTCGGCCGCCGCCGGCACTGCTTCCGGCGCACGGAAAAAGCCCGCGGGCCGCGGAGCCGGCAACAGCACCGGCACACGCCGGGACGGCGCGGGTAAAAAGCGCAGAAAGTAGCGCCG
>CACZQF010000060.1 GCA_902783245.1 uncultured Spirochaetaceae bacterium
ATACTATTGTCATGATAGTTTCAATGGATTCAGAAATCAGTTTTGTATTTACCTATGGGAAAGTACGTTTGCGTCCGGTGGCCGCGCCGCCGGGGTCTTGCAGCGCAGCCTTCGGCGGAGGCAACGCCTTCCGCGGCTGCCGGGCACAAAATCAGACCTGTTCAGAAACCTCAGTTTCCGAGCAGGTCTATTGATTTCCGTGAATGGATTTCATGATTTTCACCCGGTCAGGTGAATGTAATGCACCTGGCCGAAAGCAAGTCTTGCACCTGGCCGAAAGCAAGTCTTGCACATGGCCGAAAGCAAGTCTTGCACATGGCCGAAAGCAGGTCTTGCACATGGCCGAAAGCAGGTCTTGCACATGGCCGAAAGCAGGTCTTGCACCTGGCCGAAAGCAACGCCTGCATCCGGGCGGGTGCGGAAAATGAACCTAGAAAATGGAATCGGTCGTATACAGCTGACCGCGTTTGAACGTGCCGTCCTGCACGCCCTGCACAAGCTTTTCAAGCGAATACACCGCGCCCGCGGCAAACCCTTCGCGGGACCTCGCACGGTGGGTCAGCTCAATGGTGTCGGCCGCGCTGTCAAAGAACACGGTATGTGTACCGGGTACGGTACCGCACCGGGTGCTTGACACATGCAGCTCATCGGCAGCAGGACGCTCATGGAACGCATCGGTCACAAGCTTAGTCTTTGCAGGATTCGACGCCATCACGCGGCGTGCGATCTCAAGCGCCGTACCTGACGGGCTGTCCGCCTTCTGGTTGTGATGCATCTCCCACACGGCGGTATCGTATTCGCTGAACGGCTGCAGAAGCTTCGCCGCTTCCTGCACGATCTTAAAGAACATGTTCACGCCGATAGAATAATTGGAAGAATGCAGCAGAACGCCGCCGCACGACGCGGCCAGCGCGGCAACTTCGTCCACCTGCGCATCCCACCCCGTGGTTCCCACCACCATGGGAATACCGAGCGGCAGCAGCGCCTTAATGTTGCCCATCACGGCGGAAGGATGACTGAACTCAATGATACCCTGCACGCCCGCCGACTTTACTGCGCGCGATACAGCCTGCGCATCACCGGGCGCCGTCTTAACGTCCGCATCAGGAGCAGCGGGATCAATCGTCACCGCAACCGTATGTCCCTTGGACTCTGCCACTGACCGCAGCAGATGTCCCATCTTACCATATCCAACCAAAGCAATTTTCATCACATTTCTCCAGAAACTACGCCGCAGAACCGCCGAAATATGCGCCGTGCAGAATTTTTACGATGGTCGGAGCCTCATCGTCATCGCATACAAAGCTCACGTTCACCTTTGAGGCGCCCTGGCTTATCATCTGTACATTGATTCCGTTATCCGCAAGCGCGCGGAATCCTTTTGCCAGCAGCTCGCTTGAGTGAGCCGCATCGCAGATAACGGTAACGATAGATTTATTCGTCTTGGCGTGCACTTCCGCCACCTGCCCGAGATCATGCAGCAGGCCGGAAAGATCAGCCTTAGTGTTCACCGTAAGAGACACGGACACTTCGCTTGTGGCGATCACATCGATGCTGATGTTCCATTTCAGGAACTGATTGAAACAGTGCGCCAGAAAGCCGCTTGCGCCGAGCATACGGCTTGACACAATATCAATAAGCGTACTGTGCTTGACCATAGTAATGGCACACACCGGATTCGGTGCGCCGGAATGCTTTGAAACGATATAGGTGCCGGGGCTGTCCAGATTATAGGAGTTCATCACGTGCACCGGGATTCCCGTACGGATACACGGCAGCATGGAGCGGGGATGCAGCACCTGTGCGCCGAAATACGCAAGCTCCTGCGCCTCCTCGTAGGTCACTTCCTCCACGCGGTGCGCGTCGGGGCAGATGCGCGGATCGGTAGTCATAATGCCGTCTACATCCTTCCATGTCTGGATTTCATCGGCACCCATGGCCGCGCCGATAAGCGTGGCGGACAGGTCGCTGCCGCCGCGTCCGAGCGTCGTGATCACATTGTTCGCATCCTTGGCAATAAAGCCGGTTACGATCGGGATTTCCGCAGTCTCGCCGTTCTTGTAGGCATTCAGATGCTCAGGAATAGTCCGCCACACATCCTCAAGCGGCTCCGCGTTCATAAAATCGCTGTTGCTGCGGATACCCGCATCCCATGCGTCATAGCTTTTGGCAGGAATGCCTTCCTTGCGCAGATAGGCGGCCATAATGCGCACCGACATACGCTCGCCGAACGACACCAGATAGTCCCTTGTCTTGGCAGTCAGCTCACGGATC
Organism: uncultured Spirochaetaceae bacterium; assembly: GCA_902783245.1. Lineage (GTDB taxonomy): Bacteria > Spirochaetota > Spirochaetia > Treponematales > Treponemataceae > Treponema_D. Next base: position 2,275 of record CACZQF010000060.1, read on the forward strand.
ATAAGAATACCCGTAAGCAGCTGCGTCAGCTCCGTCTGCAGCACGATCAGCTCGCCCGAGCTGATTGAATCACCGCCGATGCCGAGCTCCGCCTGCGTACGGTTGTGCAGGTCAATAATCTGCCGCGTATCCACATTACCCTTGAGGGCGTTCTCCGCGGCCTCAAGCAGATAGTCAGTAGTGTCTCCCATGGCGGACAGCACCACCACCGGCTTTTTGTCTTTATATGCTTTTATAATTGAAGCAACATGACGGATCCGCTCCGCATTCGCCACGGAGGAACCGCCGAATTTCATCACGATCATAGTATACCGCCTCGGTACATGTAAATTGATACGTCAATATACCAATAAATGAATATTTATGCAACGGTTATACTTTTTTGCTTGTGCTAAACATAACAAGCTGAAGATTAATTCCCGTGGCGTTTCCTCCGACGGCTTACACCGGGATAAACATTACGCTCAGGTTCGGTATGTCGATGTTCCCGGCACGCACCGTGATCGTCTGGTTCAGCTCCACCTGATGATCGGGCGTGATGAGCGTTTCCTGACCGATGGACGGTATCAGGAACACAGCCTGCTTGCCTTTCTGCTCCACGCAGACAGCTTCGCCCGTCCAGTCCGGATTCTGCAGCAGGTACACCAGCGTCCAGTGCTGGTTGCTGTTGCGTTCTGCCTTCTTGCAGGCATAGGCAGCCTCATCACCCGCGCTGATACGCTCAAGCATGGTGTTTTTATCAAGCGGCCGCCGGCCGTCCAGAAACGCCCTCAGCTGCTCGTGCGACACCAGATCGCTGTAGCGGCGCAGCGGACTCGTAACCTGGCTGTACACCGAAAGTCCCAGGCCCGCATGAGCCTTGGGCGCAATGCCCACGCTGCGGCGGCGCATGCAGCGGCGCAGGCGGTACTGTCCCGCAAGCCCGTCCGGAATATCATCGGGTATTTCAGGAGCATCCTGCCCCACATAGGCGAATGCCAGATTCTTCAGGAAAGCAAACCGGGCGGCGCCCTCGCCTGCCAGCAGCATCATCTCGCGCACCATATCGGCCGACTCAGGATGGCTTGCAGGAACGATCGACACCTTCTTCGTCTCGGGCTCAACCGTAATATGCACTTCCGGCAGATCAATGAACACTGCACCGGCCTTGCGTCTGCGCTCTATGTTGCGCCGGGCAATGTCGAACAGCGGTTTCAGCTCAGGGCTGTCTTTCTGCGCGTCCGCCTGCTCATAGGTCAGGCGCTGCACCGTGACCAGCGTCTTAAGCACCGTACATTCCTCCACAGCGCCGTCCTCGGCAAACGTCAGCCGGAACGACAGCGCGCGGCTTTCAGGATTCAGACCGAGCGCATAGTCAGACAGCGCATCCTCACACAGCATACGGCTTGCGCCCTCGGGAATATACAGCGTTGCGCCCCGCGCGCGGGCGGTATTGTCTATGGAGCTGCCGGGCATGACCGTGCTGGCAGGATCGGCGATATGCACCCACAGATGCTCGCCGTCCCATGCAACCGCATCATCGGGATCGGACGACCAGGCGTTATCAATCGCATAGGAAACGCCGGGCACCTTGTACCGCTCCTCGTCGGGCGGAGCGGCAAGTCCTTCCGAAGCCGAGTGCATGGAAAGCCCCCAGCGCGTAGGATGCGGATTACGCGTAACCGCCCATACGCCGGTATCAAGCAGCAGCTTATGGGCTTTTTCAGGCGTCTCGGCATAGCCGGCGTCATGCATGGCTTTTGATTTATCGTTCTGTCCGAGCGCAAGAGCTTCAATTTCGCTCATAAAGCGTGAGTCGGCGGGCATATCAAGGCTGCGGTTTTTCAGCCGCCGGATGAACGCATCGCGGATTTCCGCGGCATGCTCCTTTTCATCGGCCTTCTGCTTCAGCGCCGCCACGGCCTCAGCAGAGCGCGGAACAAACAACGGCTCAGCGCCGTCGGCGGCGGGTTCCTTCGATTCAAATTCAAATCCGCCGGTCAGCGCCGCATACAGCGCCCATGCAGACTCAGGCGAAAGCTCCGCGTCTATGAGCCCGCACAGCTCGCTGAACGGCAGCGCAGAAGCGGCGGTGTCATCATCGGACAGCAGCAGCTCCCACGCCTCCGTAATCTGCGCTGAAAAACGGCCGGCATCACCGGCGGCGGCAAGCACGGCCTCAAGAGAAGAAACCGGAACTGACGTAAGCGGAGCAATATCCTTGCCGCGCACCTTCTGAGTGCCGAACACGGCCTTTTTTCCGCCGGGCGACGCGGGCGCCGTACAGAACCGGATGATATATTTGTCACCCTCGGTGTCGCTTACTACCGCGGGCTGTTTTTTATACAGGACAAGTGTGTTCTTAGAAATCATGACAGTATCATACTTGATAATACCGCGAGTGGCAACAAAAGCGGCGGAAAAAACGTCCGCAGGCGGCAGCAGCCGCACGCAACTGCCGTCCGCGCGCTGCTATGAGGATTTCAGCAGCTGCTCAAGGCTGTCCAGCAGCTGCGCGTCGGCTGGAAGCCACTTCACGGAGCGCAGCGTCTCAGCGGTCAGCCAGACCGCATTCTCATGCTCCAGCAGCTCAAGCGTACCGGAGACCACGGAGCATAAAAAACATTCCATGGTCAGATGAAAGTCAGGATAATCATATTCAATAACCGCAAGCGCCTGCCCCGCAGAGATTTCTGCGGCAAGCTCCTCCCGTATCTCGCGGCACAAAGCGTCGCGCGGCAGTTCGCCCGGCTCAATCTTACCGCCGGGAAACTCCCACCAGTCCTTCCAGTCACCATACCCGCGCTGTGTGGCGAATACCTGCCGCATGCCGTCAGGGCCGGTACGCATAATAAGCGCGGCCACTACATGCACCGTCTTCATACGCGCGCTCATTGCAGCTGCGCCTCAAGCTCGCGCTGCGCGTCGGCAAGCCCCTGCACCACGGTCTTTTCGCCGTTGATGATCAGGCGCATCTCTTTGCCGAGTATCGTATAGAACGTACTCCAGTCCTCCATGACCGGGCGGTAGATACCGCCCTCAAGCGCACTGCACACCACCGCATACTGCGGAAACTTACGCAGTACATCAGGATCCCGCAGGCTGGAATACCGGCAGGGCACGCCGCCCGCCTCTATGGTCGATTTCTGCACATCACGGTCCATCAGATAGGCCAGCAGCTTAACCGCAAGCTGCTTATGAGGACTTGCGGAAGGAATTCCTATAGTCCAAATACCGTATACATTCGCATTATAGGCCACACTGCCGTCCTGGAATCTTCCGGACAGTGCCAGATAATCCATGGAAGAATTGCGCGTGGGCGTATACCAGCCCGGCCAGCCGATTCCCAGCGCAGCCGATTTATTCGCAATAGCCGCTATCAGATCATCTTTTTTGGCCGCACGGCCTGTTTTAAGCAGCGCAATATAATAGTTCATGGCGGCGGCAAACTGCATGGTGTCAACCGTGGGCCGGTTGTGTTCGTCCACTACCCATGCGCCGTCATACGAGCGCAGGATCGGCAGAAAATCAACCACCAGATTGTTTTCGGTGTCGCCGCGGTACATAAAGCCCAGATTATGCCGCTTCTTCTGGAACTGGCAGATCGCCATCAGATCCTCGAGCGTGCCCACCGTCTCAGGCGTATAGCCCGCTTCCTTGAGCATAAGCTTATTGTACAGCAGAACGGTCACATTGCCGTAGAACGGAGCCAGATACAGCCCGTCGTCGGCATAGCAGATAGTACGGGTGGCCGGAATAATATCATCGTCAAGCTCATAGCCGAGCTTACCGAGCTCAGCAAGCACGCCGTTCGCCGTATACTCCGCCATCCAGGAGCCGTCGACCATGCACAGATCATAGGCGGTGCCCGTCGTCGCGGCGGCATAGTCAGCGGCAGGAACCGCCGCAGCGGCTGAGGCTGCCGCCACCTTACGGTGCAGCTCGTCCTCTCCAAGCTCATAGACAAGACAGGTCACATTATTGCGCCGCTCAAACTCCGGCAGGCACAGCTTGATCACATCTGCATAGGTACCGGAACGAAGCGCAAGCGTAAGCACGGTCTGAGAGTACGCGGCATCACGCCGCACGGCCTGCCGGCCGGCACCCGGCTTCCCGCAGGCGCAGAGAGACAGCGTCATACAACAAAGCAACAGCAGTGCCGCACCGCGTGCACGTCGCGCGGCAGGAATTCTCCGAACAGTATGTATTCTTTGCATGGCGCTACCTGAAAACGCCGCACTGATACCGCTCCATACGGCGGTGCACGTCGGCCATGCATAATTCCACACGGTACATAGGAATAGAACAGAACAGCTCCACCAGATCCGGATCAAGCTGCGAACCGGCCACAAGACGCAGCTCGCTCACCGCCTCCTCATACGTCCGCGACGCCTTGTACGAACGGCTCATGGTCAGCGCGGAATACGTGTCCGCCACGGCCAGAATACGGGCCGGCAGCGGAATATCATTTCCCTGCAGCCGGTAGTAGCCGCCTCCATCAACACGCTCATGATGATACTGTATCCACGGCAGGATAAGCTTGAACGACGGTATGCTCTCAAGAATCTTCATGCCGATCTCCGGATGACGCCGCATCAGGTCCCATTCATCAGGAGTAAGCTTGCCGCTCTTTTTAATAATCTGCCGCGGTATTCCGAGCTTGCCGATATCCAGCAGGAGCGCGGCGTACTGCAGATTCTCAGGGTTGATCGCAAAACGGTCCTTGAGCGGAAGCACGCTGTATATGAGCATAGCCAGATTCCGCACATGCAGCGAATGACCGTCCAGATTCGGATCGCCGGACTCTATCACGCCCACGAGCGCGTCAACCAGCTCCATGCCGCGGGCCTGCAGCCCCGTAGTCTGAAGGCTGTTCCACACTGAGGCAAGAAACGACGTAAAAGAAAAGGCAAACAGCGGCAGCACCCAGCCGGACGTAAGCAAATTATTACCGTATACAAAGCAGCATGCGCATGCCACAACAACAAACAGCACCAGAAACATCGAGGCAAACATGCGGTGCACGAATCCGGTGGGAAGCATCACGCTGCGACGGATGAACAGGCGGTACACAAAAAGCAGGGCCGCCGCTCCATTCAGCAGTATGCTTACAATAATCAAATACCGGTAAAACACAAGCTCGTACAGAGCGTTTATCATCATACAACCTCCGTACAATCAAGCTCGCACAAATGAATCTGATTCTTGCCCGCCCGCTTGGACTTATACAGGGCATCGTCAGCACGCTTATAAGCGCCGTCAATATCCGCATCGTCAGGACGCAGCACCGTAATGCCCACGGAAGCACGGATTCCCTCAAGACCGTCAAAACTGACGGCATTCAGGGCGGCCAGGATTCTTTCCATCCGGTCAATAACTTCCTGCCGGGTGCTGCAGCCGCGAAGCAGCACGATGAATTCATCACCGCCGAGCCTGCCCGCAATGCTTCCGCCTTCGACCAGATCCCATCGCTCCGGATCAAACGCATCAGAAGCCTGCAGACCGAGCGTATTAAGCATGGTACGTCCCGTCATCTGAATGGCCTTGTCACCCATCTGGTGCCCCAGACCGTCATTAATCGCCTTAAAGCCGTCAAGGTCAATCAGACACAGCGCCATACAATCCTCCTGCGCCTGCCTCAGCACCTTTGCCGCTATAGAAAAGAACCGGCCGCGGTTCAAAAGCCCTGTCAGGGAATCAAAGCTTGACTGAATCTCAAGCTCGTGCTGCATCTGCTTGTCGTGATGGTACAGCACAAACTGGCTTATCTTGGTATGCTGGAACGAATAGTGCAGTCCCATGGACAGAATGAATACAATAATAATGTTGTACGTGTCATGGTATGCAATAGAGAATGTCTTGAACAGATATGACGTAAGGATAAACGCCGAGCAGGTGATCGCGGACAAAAAGAGCATATGCCCCATAGTACCGATATAGCTTACGGAAATAAGCGCGAACAGCACCAGAAACAGAGACGCCGGCATATAAGGGCTCGCCACTGACGCAAGCACGCCGTGAGAAAGCATGAGCAGCACGCTCAGATAGATGCATGCCGTAGTATACCGTTCCACCGTACGCGGAAAAAACAGCAGCACAGCTTCAAACAGTACGCTTATTCCCAGATACGATGCATACAACGGGATACGCTCCTGCGTCACGCCGAACAGGTTCATTGCAGAAAACACCAGATAAAAAAAACACACGAACAAAAACCAGGTGTTGAGCAGAAATATATGCTTGCGGTTTGTACTGCGGATAAGCGGAATACAGTCAACAAAAACGGACTTATCGTATCCGTAGTAATTAAAGCTCGTACCGATCATCAAAACTCCTCAGCGCGCACATATCCACAGTACTACAGGCGCACTACAGTCTCCGACAGCGGCTTACGGTCCGAATGGCGCGCGGACGGCTCTGAATCCGGCGCAGGATACCCCACATCAAGCAGACACACCAGCTCAAGTCCCGCAATCTCGGGGAACGCGTTGAAAATATCTGTAGAATTAAAGCCGCGCGCCCACAGCGTGCCCAGTCCCAGCTCCGTTGCCTCCATCATCATGGCGGTGGTCACAATCGCCGCATCGAGCTCTCCGCCGTCATAGCCGACGTACTTTGTGTCAGCGGAATTCTTATAGCTCACGGCTTTGTCATAGCAGACCATAAGCACCACGGGCGCGTCGTACGCCATTTTAGTGGCCTGCCGGATACGCTCCAGCGCATCGTGCCCCTGAAGGACAAAAATCTTATGGCTTTGGGAATTTTTTGCAGTAGGCGCAAGCCGTCCCGCCTCCAGAATCTTCTGCAGTTTTTCTTCCTCCACCGGAGCAGGTGAAAACTTACGTACTGAATACCGTGTCTTAGAAAGTCCCAAAAAATCCATAACATTCTCCCGAGGTTTCATACAGATTCCCCTGAAAACAGCATAAACGCTTTTCAGAGGCATATATAATTCAAGTATACCCCGCTTTTACAAATTCCGCCACACAAATTCTGCGGCTGCGGCCGGTTTTTATTTTCTGCGCATCATGCTATAGTAAGCTCATGTGCACTACCCTTGCCCGGACAATTTCCAGTACCACACTTCGGCGCATGATTCTGTCAGCAGCGCTGCTGCTGACGGCACCGCTCTTTCAGTCCTGCCGCACCATCAAAGTGCCGGAATACATGGTAACCGCATCCGAAGACGCAGAGACAGCTGACGACTCCGGCGCAGTTATCAGAATTGCCCAGATATCAGACTTTCACAGCAATGACTTCGGAAAAAACGAACAGGAGCTTCTCAACAAGCTCACGCAGGCCGGCCCCGACCTGGTCATGCTCACGGGCGATATCTTTGACTTTGAGATGAACGGCGAAAAGCCCATAGAAAACGTACGGCTGCTGGTCACGGGCATACCATGCCCGTTCTTCTATGTTTCCGGCAACCACGAATTCTTCAAATACCACAGGGATGAATGGTCGCATGTTATCAGCGAAAACGGCGGCGTGATTCTGGACAATGACGCAGTGCTTGTAGAAACTGAAAAAGCCGCCGTCATTATTGCAGGCGTATCGGATCCCTACCGCTATGCCACCGCCGTACAAAAAAAGAAGGACAAGCCGGACACCGCAGCATACTTCGCGCAGCTTGCAGAAGTATCCCGGAAAGTCCGAACGCTCAGACAGGCATGGCTCACAGCAACGCCGGTACATGAACAGTCCGATCTGCCGCGCGCCGTGTGCACCATACTGCTTGCGCACCGGCCTGAATATATAGAAGAATATCTAAAATACGACTATGATCTCATTCTGTCAGGCCACGCCCACGGCGGCCAGTGGCGTATTCCGGGACTTTTTAACGGCCTGTATGCGCCCGGGCAGGGACTGTTTCCCCGATATGCGGGCGGCCGCTATGACTTTGACAGGGAACTGACGGACGGAGACACTGCGGACGGCAAGAAACGCCATCATACCGTATTCATCGTCAGCAGAGGGCTTTCCCGCCAGCATCCGGTTCTGGTACCACGCATCTTCAACAATCCCGAGCTTGTTATCGTAGACCTGAAAGTACCTGCGGCGGCAGACAGCAAGTAATGCCATGATACGTTCCGTACCCGCAGGCAGGCATTTAAAACACACAGGGCGGTCACCTTGTGCCGCCCTGTGTGCAACTAAAAGACTAGTAAAACTACCTTATCTTCACCGCCGCTCAGCCTATATACACGCTGTCCAGCTGCAATAATCCAAGAACCTCAGACCCGACCTTGGTCGGGACAAAATGGTGGCTGGCTCAACAACATTTCAGGCTGCCGCCTCCCGCTCCTCCCAGAGACTCAGA